>CALIBK010000059.1 GCA_938045955.1 uncultured bacterium
ATGAAAAGATCATGAAAAGGGTAGAGGATTACCCCAGGCAGGCCAGGAGTGAAAATCAAAAAAGATTTTTTAAAGCAACTGTGAATCTCGATTTTCAGGAAGGAAGCCACGGGATCGTGATCGAAGAGATAGAGTAAAGGGCCTCATTCATTTATACGAATATGAGATGGGCGGACTCATTTAGAGGAGGTGATAGCCGATAGAAACTATCGAATATAAAAAGATAGAGTAGGTAGAATTCAATACAAATTGAAGAGGATAATGTATTCGAGCACAAGTCAATGGGCAACTACTTTATAAGATGAAGAGGGAGACTATCATGAGCTATGAGTGGGCAAAGAATTGTTTTAGTGAAAATATCAATTTATTTGCGAACCCTCAGGTTTCTCCAGAAAAATATAATCTCTACAATGGATTGATCAATTTAGTCATGGCAGTTGAAACCGAACTTGGTTCCATTAAAGACCTCCTTGAGCAGATTCTCTGGGAACTTAGAAAAAAAGAATGAATTATAAAAATCGGTTAAAGCAATGAAGGAGAAGGGGGATCTCTTCCTGCATTTCATTACAGGAGAGTTCTATCGGATAAAAGAGATTGTAGGAGAAAAAATTATATTAGAGTGTTTAAATGAGCCCTGGAGATGGTGGATTGGGGAAGAGAGGGAATTCGGTCAGTTTTTTAAAAGAGTTAAAGAGACCAAATAAAAAAGAGAAAAGGAGTTTATCAATGAGAGTCTTTTTGGGAGATATATTGAGGAACAAATTTACGGGTGAGCTTTATGAGGTAAAGAGGTTCAGGTTTGATAAAGTGGCTCTGGAGGCTAAGGGGGTGCAGGATAAAGGTTGGTTTGGAGACGAGGAGAGCCTGGAGTCTCTTTTTGAGAGGGTAGGGTATGGAGAGGATGCTCCATTTTAGTGAGAGGCCTATCGATTTGATCTTTGGGCCAGGAATGAACACTTTGGGATTCGGCCGAGAGAGTGAGTCTTCGAAGTTGGTAAGGAGTAAAACATGGAATAGTTTTATTACGGTTTTGACCTCCCTTCCTCCCGAAGATCCCCATTGGCTTTATAAGACTCCTTATGAATGTGTCCTATTTTGTAAGAATGGAGAGAGGGCCAAACCCCTGAGGAGAGTTCGGGGAGAAATTTTTGACCTTTTCAAGGAACGGGTGATAGAAAGATTCTCTTTTCGGGAAAATCCAGAGGAGATTGTGGTCTTCTTAATCGAAAAATATACCAGCCGGCAGGGTCTCTTCAGGGTAAGGTATCTCAGGTGTTTGGATAAAGAGATGGTCCAGATTAAAAGAACCCGAACCTTCTCAAAAGAGGAGTTTGTAAGGGTCTATCCTCAGCTGAGAAGGAGATTAAAGGATCTTGAGGCCATCATCGATGAGTATCCCCGTCTTATTCTCGGGGGAAGGGATCGCTCCTTCATCAAGAAATGCTGTTACTCGGTCCTTATGGAGAAAGTAAATGGTTCAGATTTTCCTCCTCCTCTTTTTATCGAAGAAAACCTTGAGGTTCACTTCCCAAGGGTGCTCCAGGTGATAAATGGAGAGGGCTTCTCTATTGACCCTTTTGAAGGGATCGAATTTCCATTTCTATTCTATGAACCCAAGGGGTTATTATTTTTAGAAGAAAGATCGCTTTTGAGCAATTTTTTAGTCTCCTCTAAAAACCTCGTCCTTTCTCTTCCCTTCAGTTCTCCTGAGGCAATGGAGGAGACCCTTTTAGAGAGAAAAGATCATACCCTCATAGGATTCAAGAGCTATTTCCTTTCCCCTCTGGAACTCAAGGAAGTCTGAGAGAAACACTTCTTTCGGGTCTCTTCAAGAGATCCTGATGGGCTGGAAGGATCCCAAAACCATCTGCCTTGATCACTGCTCTTTTTAAGGCTTCCATCAAAGCCTCTTCCCCAAGAAGACCAATCAGATTTACATCCCCTTCCTTCTTTCCACAGGAGAGTCCAAAAAGGATGTCCCCATCAAAAGTCGTATGAAAAGGAGAGATCACTTTGACCAACCCAGCGTGGGCAATTCTTAAGACCTGATGGAGCTCTTTCTTACTTAACCGGGCATTGGTTGCAATCACAGCAAGAGTTGTATTGGTGGGAAAGAAGGGAGAAAAGCCGTTCTCTCCGAAGGCTCTGCGGATTACCCCCTTTTTTATCCATTTCGAAGTGTTGGCAAGTCGGAGGCTCTTTCGAGAGACCCTTGCCCCTGCAAGAATTTGACCGGAATAAGGATCAAGCACATCCCCGAAGGCATTGACCACTACCAAGGCCCCAACTATGATTCCCCAGGGGCCCAAAATACTTGAAGTCCCTAAACCCCCTTTCATCGCCCTCCCAATCCCAAAGAGTTTCCCCACGGTCGCTCCCGTTCCCACCCCTACACTTCCTTCCTCCACCTCCCGTGAGGCATTAAGACAGGCCCGATACCCCATCTTCTGATCCGGTCTTCTCCGAAAATCGCCAATTCCTAAATCAAAAATCACAGCAGCCGGAACAATGGGAACCTTCGTCTTGACGGCCTTAAATCCTTTCCCTTTCTCCTCCAAATAGGCCATAACCCCACCAGCCGCATCCAGACCATAAGCACTTCCTCCCGTAAGAAGCACTGCATGGACCTTCTCTATCAGATGATAAGGGGATAAGGCGTCGATCTCCCTTGTTCCTGTGGCTGCCCCCCGAATATCCACGGCACCGATAGCCCCGTCTTCACACAGGATAACCGTGCATCCGGTTAAGGCCTCAAAATCACTGGCATGCCCCACCCTGATCCCAGGAACATCAGTAATAGCATTAAGTCTTTCCATTTCCGAGATA
>CALIBK010000060.1 GCA_938045955.1 uncultured bacterium
AGCCTAGATTAAATTGAGAATCTCCAATGGAGCCCTCGAAGGAATGAACAACAAGATCAAACTGGTGAGTCATCGTTCTTTCGGGTTCAGAAACCCTAAATTCTTTATTACGGCAATTTATCATTGCTTTGCTGATCTACCCGAAACTCTACCCGAAACCCTATGATCATTTTTTGGAGAGGAACCGAAATTTTATGGTCTCTCTGCAATAGTACCTTTACCGATCCATCCTTCCCGTCCATCTTCAAGGCCAACTTTTAACCATTGTTCACTTTCTTCTATGACCATCAGAGAAGTCCCTTTTTTCACTTCAGTTATTATCTTGTAATCTGTTCCGGGACCCTCTCGAACGGTTGCCACTGGCCATTTTACATATACGATACGAGTTTCGGCGGAACTTGATGTTTTTTGGAGAGGCTGTGATGGTGTTTCAGCTGGAGAGATAGATTGGGTTGTAGGAGTGGCTGTGGTTGTAGGTGTGGTCCGAGGTTTAGGAGTCGAAGCCCTATAGTATTCCGGGGGTGTTTTTGCAATGATTAATCGCACCGCCTCTTCGATTGCCACTCTTACGGCTTTCTCCATCGGTGTTTTTGAATATGCCCCAAAAGCTCCTGCCAATGGCCCGCCGGCCATTCCAGCCAATCCTCCAATATCTGTTGCTTTTCCCTCCACCTGTTCAGAGGCTAATCTCCGACCTGTCTTAGCATCTATGACTTTAATGATCATGGCTACATGTGAGGTTTTGATCCCTCCAGCGATTCCACCAATTCCGATTCTTCTCCCTGGTAATGGAATTAACCCTCCTAATCCACCACCAGCCCCAGAAGTCCCTGGTTCAAATTCTGTGATCGTCCCCATAATGAGAAGGTCGGCTCCTTCTATTTCACCTATGGAAGGTGCCGTCTCTCTTTTTACCCGACCCGATGCCCCGAGATCTTGTTCTGAAAGGACATCTCCTATGGCCTGACGTTCAAGGACAATAAACCGATTGGTTGCAAAAAGGGCGTTTGCAAGCATCTCTGCCATTCCATCTCCTATCGCCCGATACCCCTTTGCTGTTTTGTCCTCGAATCTTGTCACTGCCACCCGGGCCTTTGGCCCTATTGCATCTTCTTGTTGTGCCTCTTCAATAGTTTTCCCTCCTGTTTGAGTTCCTCGGGCTTTGGGGGGAATGAGTTGCGCCGACGAGAAATCGGCTAAATAGAATATAGCCATAGTCATGGATAAACATAAGAGAATTTTCTTTTTCATAGACATTACCTCTCTTTTAGATTAAACATTTAAGGAGTTTTTAATAAATTAAAAATAATTAAATCAAAATTTTTATGGAATGTCAATTTTTGTGAATAGTTTCATTTGCATGTGTTTTCTTCAGGTCTTAGAATATTTTTTTATTACAATAAAAAATGTTTTATGGAAGAATCATTCCATATCCAGTGGCATATCACCAGTTTATGTAATCTTCGCTGCTTACATTGTTATCAGGAGGAGTTTTCAAAGGAGAGAGACCTCGGGAAGGAAGATCTTAAAAAGGTATCTGAAAATCTACTTAGTACTTTAAGGGATTGGGGGCGGAGAGCCTGCATCCATCTCACCGGCGGGGAACCTTTTTTAAAACCCGAACTTCTTCCTCTCCTGAGTCATCTTGAGATAAGTCCTGAAGTAGAGGAGTTGGGAATCATCACCAATGGTTTGTTTTTGAATGAAGAATTGTTGACAAAACTCATCTCCTTTTCCAAACTAAAGAAGATTAAAATTTCATTAGACGGAGCCAATGCGGAAACGAACGATTCTATTCGGGGGAAGGGAGTCTTTTCAAAGGTCATTCACAGTCTTAATCGAGTAAAGGGCAAATATCCTTTTGAAATTATTCTTATGTTTACAGTGATGAGAGGGAATTTTAGAGAACTCCCAGACTTTCTCAAACTCTCTCAAGAACTCGGAGTCAACGGATTTATTATAGAAAGGTTTATTCCATGGGGGAGGGGAAGAGAAAGAATGGAGGAGGTGTTAACCCGAGACGATTGGAATGAATTTGTGGAGCTACTCTGCAATCTTTTTTCCATAGAGGATAAAAATCTTCTCCTTACCTTTCAAGCCTTTCAGGTGATTTTTAAGAAAGAGGGTTCAGAACTCTTAGGGGCTCCCTGTGTATTGGGGAAGGATGGTCTGTGTATTTTACCCAATGGAGATATCCTTCCATGCCGGAGGTTTCCTATCCCCATTGGAAATCTTTTGAAGGATTCATTAAAGATGATTTGGGAGGAATCTGAATTGCTGATATTTTTAGGGAAAAAAGAGAATCTCAAAGGGAAATGTGGAGAGTGTGAATGGAAGGAATGTCGGGGTTGTCGTAGTTTAGCTTTTGCATTAACCGGAGATTATCTTTCCGAAGATCCCCACTGCTGGCACACTTGATTTTTCCCTTGAGGATTTTTACTTTATTTTGCTAAATTACTGTTATGCCCACCTTATCATGAGGAAAAGGGATCCTTAAATCCACCCATCAGTTGTCATTTTCAATTCATTGTGGTAGAAGGATATATAAGTAGAAATAATCCCATGAAGCAGAAGACCTTTTTATTAAACCCGATTCAGAAAGAAAGACTAATCAGGCAGATTAAAGACTTGTTGGGAAGCCACCCAGAAATTGCGTTTGCCTATCTCTATGGATCATTTACTGAAAATCTCCCCTTGCATGATGTGGATATAGGCGTTTATCTTACAGGTGTCGGGCAGGAAGGATCCACTCTTTATAGTCTTTCTTTGGGACAAACCCTCAGCAAGGAGGTCAAAGTTCCGATAGACGTCCATGTCTTAAACTTTGCACCCGTATCATTTGTGTTTCAAGTGATCCGTGGAATTCTGATTTATGTAAAAAATGAAGAGTTGCGTGTTCGTATAGTTGAAGAAACGATTCGGAGATACCTCGATTTAAAGCCATTGATTCATAGAGGGATCAAGGAGGCGTTTGGCTAATGAATCTAAACTTAGAATTAGTGAGAACGCGCTGCCAAGAGATTGAAGAATCTTTAGAACGTCTTGAAAGAATAAAGGGGAAACCAAAGGAAGAATTTTTAAAAGATCAGGATTTGAGGGATATTGCCTGTTACCGTCTGTTGGTTGCCATGGAAGCGGCGCTTGGTTTATGTTATCACGTTTCAGCAAAACATATCAAAAAGGTGCCTGAGGAATACGCTGAATGCTTTGCCATCCTGGCTAATGCAAAGATCATTCCTACAGAATTATCAGAGAAATTACAAAGAATGGCGAGATTCCGTAATTTGCTTGTCCACATGTATTGGAAGATTGATTACAGTACCCTTTATGAGATGATCCAAAACAATCTTGACGATTTCCGTCAATTCTCCAAAGCGATCATCGCCCTCTTATAAAAAGAGCTCTTCCGGGTTTTATATAGGTGTTTCCTTCAAAAAACCAACTCTTGACAATAATATTCTTTTTAACTAATTATATAATTTTATTAACTACTATAAACGCATTAAATCAGGTGAAATGAATGCTTATTTTTGTCATTCCCGCGCAGGCGGGAATCCGATCTTTTCAAAACGTTTCTGGATTCCTGCTTCCGCAGGAATGACGGGCAACAACTTTTTTAATTGTGTTTGTATTAATTATATAATCTTAATCCAATGGCATATTGAAAGAATGGGAATGTTCGTAAGAATGTCCCTGTTTTTATAAACAAAGGGAGGAGGAACTCATGAAAAAAGAAAAATATAATGTGGTCGTGGGAGGGGCGACAGGAGCGGTAGGAAATGAAATGGTTTCGATCCTTGAAGAAAGAAATTTCCCCGTTGGGGAGCTAAAACTTCTTGCCTCTCCAAGGGGGGCAGGAACAAAGATCGAGTTCAAGGGAAAGGAATATACCGTTGGGGTGATGAAGGAGGATTCCTTTGAAGGGATGGATATCGGGCTCTTCTCTCCGGGTGCCTCCGTCAGCCAGAAATTTGCACCGATCGCTGCAAAGGCAGGTTGTGTGGTCATCGATAATACGAGTGCTTTCCGAATGGATCCTGATGTGCCTCTGGTAGTTCCTGAAGTGAATGCCCACGCGATCGCTAACTATTATAAGAAGAATATTATCTCAAACCCCAACTGCTCAACCATCCAGATGGTCGTTGTCCTTAAACCCATTCATGACGTGGCCAGGATTAAGAGGGTGGTGGTCTCGACCTATCAATCTGTCTCAGGAACGGGAAAGAGGGCTATAAAAGAGCTTGAGAATCAGGTTCTCGCCATCTATAATCAACAGGAGATCAAATGTGAAGTCTATCCCCATCAGATCGCCTTCAACTGTCTCCCCCATATCGATGTCTTCCTTGAAAATGGTTACACCAAAGAGGAGATGAAGATGGTTCATGAAACGAAGAAGATCATGGAAGACGACTCCATCCGGGTCACTGCCACCACGGTTCGAGTTCCTGTTTTCTACGGTCATTCCGAATCCGTGAACATTGAAACCGAAAAGAAGATTACAGCCGAGGAGGTTCGAGAGATCCTTTCCAAAGCCCCCGGGGTGGTCGTCGTGGATGATCCAAAGAATGCTCAATATCCCTTGGCCATTTATGCGGCAGGGAAGGATGAGACTTTCGTTGGAAGAATCCGGGAGGATGAATCGATTCCGAATGGAATCAATCTCTGGATTGTGGCTGACAATATCCGAAAAGGAGCAGCCCTTAATGCGGTTCAGATCGCAGAGATTTTAATCCAGAAATATTTATAATCTTAACCCTTTGAGTCCTGTCTTTTCTGCCATTAACTCAAAGAATTCATCATCGGTCAGGTGGAGTCGTTGCTCCAAGAGTTCATCCACAAATGGACCTGCGGCATAGACGGCTCGAGGGGAATCAGAGAGGACCACCTTTAGAATGAGATTTGCAATCAGCTCAGGACCAGGAATAGTAACATTTGAGAAGAGTTTTGCCATCCCGGCCCCATAGGCCTGATAAAAGGGTTTATAATCGGGATCGGTTCTTGAGAAGAGATCTCCTGTCAACTGGTTTGCCTTCTCGTTGAACTCCGTCGCAATGACTCCCGGGCGAATCGTGACCACCCGAATGCCAAAAGGACGAACCTCATGCCGGAGGGCATCGCTGATCGCTTCAACTGCATGTTTGGTAGCTGCATAGGGCCCGCTTGTAGGAAAAGGAAACTTACCCACAATAGAGCTGAGGTTTACAATGGTCCCCTTCCTTTGCCTTCGCATTCCCGGCAAACAGGCCTGAGTCACTCGGATGAGAGCGAACAGGTTAACTTCAAAGAGGGCTCTGATGGAAGCGAGAGGAACGTCTTCAAGAACCCCGCGAATACTGAATCCTGCATTATTGATAAGGACATTGACCGGCTCCGGCGCATGGAGAAGTTCCTGACAGAACTCTTCTAATGTCTCGCTGTTCGAGAGGTCTAAGGGTTTGGGCTCAATATTCGGATTCTCTCGGGCAAGTTCCTCCAGACGTTCTTTCCTCCTTGCGACGGCAATGACTTTAAAACCTTTCTCAGCGAGGAGTCGAGCTGTCTCTTTACCGATACCACTGCTTGCTCCTGTGACCAATGCTTTTTCTCTTTGTTCCATCTTCATTTCTCCTTTTTATTTTTTTATTTCTGATGAAGGACCTCTTGCCAAAGAAGCCGCTATCCCTGATGCACAGAGTATGGTGAAGAGAAGAAATGCCCCTCTTACACTTTTTAGAAAGAGATGAAAAGAGGGAGGGGAAATCGGAATTCGTCCCATGAAGATCGAAAAGATCACCATAACCAGTCCCATGCTGAACATCATTCCGACCGATCGCATCGTACTCAGGGTTCCTGAAGCCACTCCATAGGCTCTCTTCTCTACAGAGCTCATCACGGCATTTGTGTTGGGAGATGAAAAGAGGGCGAATCCAAAGCCCAAAAGGAGTAAGCAGCCGACGATCCTGGACAGATCGGTCTTCTCATTCAAAAAGATGAAGAGGAAAAGTCCAAGGGTGGTTAAGGTCATTCCCAACGAGGCCACCTTTCGAGGCTCGATTCGGTCAGAAATTCTTCCGGCAAAGGGAGAAAAGAGAGCCTGCATCACAGGGGCGGAGACCAAAATGAGACCTGCCTCTTGAGGTTTTAATCCCCTGACCGATTGAAGATAGAGACTTAGAAGAAAATTGAGAGCAAATGTGGCACTATAATTTATCAATGCGGCGAGATTAGAGAAGGCAAAGACTCGATTCTCTGTAAGAAGTCTCATTTCGAAAACAGGACTTTCGACCCTTAATTCCCATCTGATAAACATCCATATACCGATAAGGCCGGAAGCAAGCAGAATGATCCCAAGGGAACTTGACATCTGGAAAAAGCCAAACATCATGATGACCAGGGCAGAACTGTAAAGAAGGGATCCCAACCAATCAAATCTTTCTCCTCCTGCTTCGGCCCACTCTCCTTTCAATCGAGAGAGGGTATAAAATATGATTAATAGCCCAGCTGGAAGATTAACCAGGAAGATACTTCTCCAGCCGAAATGTTGGGTTAGAAGACCCCCCAAAAAAGGACCACAGGAGAGCCCTATATAAACGGCGGCGACATTGATTCCTAATACCCCTCCCCTCTTATCGGGAGGAAATACGGAGCTTAAAATAGCCACTCCTGTGCTTGCCGTCATGGAGGCTCCTATTCCTTGAAAGACTCGGGAGCCAATCAGGAAAGAAACGGAAGGAGAGAGAGCAGAAAAAAAAGAGAAGACGGTAAAAAAAATGAATCCGAGAAGAAAGATCTTTTTAATCCCGTAAATGTCCGAAATTCTACCAAAGGGAAGGAGAAAGGCAGCAATACTCATGAGATAGGAAGTGGTCACCCAGTTGAGCATCAGGACATCCAGAGAAAACTCTCTTCCAATGGAGGGAAGAGCAATGTTCATAGAGGAGCCCATAAAAGGGACAATAAAGGATCCAAGGGTCGTGACGATCAGGGCAGGTTTTTGATATGAAGGATTTTCGGAAGCCATCTCCAAAGCTCTAAGTAAGGATATTAAATTTTTCCTAAATTGAGCGATTCTTAATATTGTTTAAAGATAACCCTTCTGGATTCCCGTTTTCACGGGAATGACGTTTTCATTCATTGGGTGGCAGTCGTCATTCCTGCGGAAGCAGGAATCCAGTATATTTGATTCAATTAATGA
>CALIBK010000061.1 GCA_938045955.1 uncultured bacterium
CATTAATTGAATCAAATATACTGGATTCCTGCTTCCGCAGGAATGACGACTGCCACCCGATGAATGAAAACGTCATTCCCGTGAAAACGGGAATCCAGAGTGGTTATCTTTAAATAATACCAAGAATCGCTCAATTTAGGTCTTCTATATCCCGATTACCTTCCACTCACAGAGAGAGTTAAATCGAATTTGAAGAAATCCGGTGAAGATGCTGGTTGAAAGTAGGTATTTTTAAAGGGGATTGTTCCTTCCTTAAAACATTCAAGAAGAGGACTTTTTGACTTACTTATTTGACCTGTGTTCGAGTCAACGATCACAAATTCAATCCCTTCAGGTACTTCAAACTCTTTTATCTCCCTATCTTTCATGATAGCTGACATAAATTGAACCCATATCGGACAGGCGGCCCGCGCTCCTGTTTCGTTTTCACCAAGGGATTTCTCTTCATCAAATCCCACCCAGACCCCGGTAATTAAATCAGGGGTATAACCAATAAACCAGGCATCCTGAAAATGGTCGGTCGTACCGGTCTTTCCCGCAACAGGTCTTCCAAGGCTTTTCGCCCTCCAGCCTGTTCCCCTCTGGACGACATCCTGTAGGAGATGGGTCATCAGGTATGCCGTTTGAGGACTGATGACCTGCTCCTCAGGTGATCCTTCCCGTGAAGATAGGGGAGGGTTCTCTTCCATGACATTTCCATCACGATCCAATATTTTTTTAATAAGGATAGGTTTAAATCTCCTTCCCCCATTTGCAAAAACCGCATAGGCCCTGGTCAATTCAAAAAGGGAGAGACTCGATGAACCCAATGCCATTGAGAGATCTTCATGAAGAGGAGATGAGATTCCAAGATTTTTAGCATAATCTCGAATATAAGAAATGCCAATATCCTGAGCAATCTTTACCGTAACCACGTTTATAGAATGGGTGAGAGCATTTCTCAATGTGGTTGGACCCCTGAATTTACCATCAAAATTTTTGGGTTTCCAGATTTTATCCCCATCTTCAAAAACGATGGGTGAATCGACAATGATAGACGAAGGGGTATATCCTCTGTCCAGGGCAGAGGCATAAATAATTGGCTTAAAGGCAGAGCCTGTCTGTCTCCGGGCTTGAATGGCCCGGTTGAACTGACTTCTCCGATAATCCCTTCCTCCTACCATTGCTTTCACGTAACCGGTTTCAATATCAAAACATATCAAAGCCCCCTCAAGTGGCAAAGTTTTATTATAGTCCGAATATCTCTGTCTCTTCTCAATCTCCTTAAGCCCAGCCTCAAGGGCCTTCCGGGCTTCTTCCTGAAAACGAAGGTCTAAGGTAGTGTAAATCTTAAGCCCATTTTTAAGGAAGGCCTCCTTTCCGTATCTCTCTTCCACATATTTCTTTACATATTCTACAAAATAAGGGGCCTTTTCTATATAATTTGTCTGTCTGCTTTTATAATTCAATGGCATTTGAAGGGCCTTGAAGTATTCTTCCCGTGAAATGATCCCCTCTTCGAGCATACGGTTCAGTATATAGATTTGTCTCTTCTTTGCCTGTTCTGGATGATGGAGAGGAGAATATTTGCTGGGGGCCTGGGGAAGGCCTGCAAGGAGTGCCGATTCAGCAAGGTTAAGTTCTTCAACCTCCTTTCCGAAATAGGTCTCGGCTGCAACAGCCACTCCATAGGAGCCATGACCCAGGAAGATTTGATTGAGATAAAGATAAAGGATCTCTTCTTTTGTGAGATACTTTTCAATTTTAAATGCGAGGATAGCCTCCCGAATCTTTCTCGAGAAACTCTTCTCGGGCGAAAGAAGGATCGATTTTACGACCTGCTGGGTGATGGTACTTCCACCCTGGACAATCTCTCCAGAAAAGAGATTTTTTATTAAAGCCCTTAAAATTGCCCAGTAATCCAATCCTTTATGTTGAAAGAATCTGGAGTCTTCTCCCGCGATAAAGGCTTGAATCAAATGCTTGGGCATTCGATCCAGTGGAATAACTCTTCTCTTTTCCGCATAGAATTCTCCGATAATTTCTCCTTCGTCTGAAAAGATAGTTGTGATTACCGGGGGTTTATAATTTTTTAAATTCTCTATACTGGGCAGGTCTCTGGCAAAATAAAGATAAGAGACTACTCCAGAAACAACGATAGCCGTTGCGCTGACCATTACTGTTGTAATCAGAATCTTTAATATCTTTTCTATTGAGTTAGATTTTCTCATAGAGTTTTTCTGCTTCAAATTATTTATCCTCTCTATAGCCTCTTTTCCTTTCTTTCTTGCGAATTCTCCTCTTTAAGCCCTTCTAAAAACATCTTTCTATATTCCTCAAGATAGGGTTTTAACTCAAAATATCCGATCATTACATTTTGTCAAAATCCACCCAGGCCTGTTCATCCTTTATAAAAATTGGTATTCCATCCTTTTCAAAACATTCTTTCAAAATATTTATGAGATGCTCTCTATCTTCTATCTCTTTATGCATAATTTACAACCTAAATTGAGCGATTCTTAGTATTATTTAAAGATAACCCTTCTGGATTCCCGTTTTCACGGGAATGACGTTTTCAT
>CALIBK010000062.1 GCA_938045955.1 uncultured bacterium
ATCTTTAAATAATACTAAGAATCGCTCAGTTTAGGTATTAATAATAGCCATCTCTCCTTTATTTCTTTCCTCAATCTTTCCTCCCTTTCTATCTTTGATATTTCTTTTCCCTTTCGGCTTCCCTCCTTTTCTGCTGAGAGACCCGTACCTCTTCATACCTCTTGATCTGGGGATAAATCATCACTTGGTCTTTACTAAAATCAATAATGGTGGTGACCCCGGATTCCGGGAGGCCTGTTCGAAATCGAGGATTTGAAAAATATCGAATGACCTTCGTGCCCCTTTCCAGATCTCTATCAACTCCTCGATACGGCTTTCTCTCATCAGATGCTCTCCATAATGATTTAGAAAAAAAGGGTCTTAACGAATCCTACCAAAAGCAGGGAGGCGACCGGAATACAGGCTAAACAGTAAATTCCCTTCCAATCCGCCTTAAAATACTCCTTCGTTAAAATGAGACAGAGGTGAAAGGGGGAGAGAAGATGACCCGAAAGTCCACTAATAAAGGCTAAACTCATAAGATTAAGGAAATTCGGATCTTCTCTAAATAAGGGAATAAGAAGAGGAAAGGAAATTCCTACAATCGCAATAGGCGCTCCTGCCATTAATCCAACCAGCAGGGGAATCGATGTCACCATGAAGAGAGGAGGAACACTTGATGAGGCCAGAGCCTCAGAAATCCCCTCCATGGCGTGGCTGGACTCCAGGACCTTTTTAAATCCCATAATGAGAGAAATGGTGAGAAAGAGTTCCAGGTCCAGACTTTTGATAAACTCATTTTTTAATACCTTCCCATCGATTCGAAAAAGAACGACCATTACAAGAATAGAAACCCCTAAAGCAATGACCAGCTCAATCCTGAAGAGAATCACCAGAAGAATGGCAAGAAAGAAAGGCAGGAGATTCTCCAAAAGTCTCAGAAGGGAAGAGAATGGAACTGAAGATCCTGATCCCGTGGTGACCTTGCGAATTCCCTGAAACCCTATAAAAAAACCGATAAGAATAGCGGTCAGGGTGAAGGGAAGATGAAGCCACCCGAACCGTCTCACCGGAACATTGACGAGAGAGGCAAATAAAATCAACCCAGGAAAGGTAGGAAGGGTAAACTCCCAGACGTGTCGAAACCAATAATTGATGAAGGTCCTCCGCTCTGGAGAAAGTTGAAGCCTGTCAGAGCCTTCAACGACCATGGGTGCAGAAACGAGAGCACCCCCTAAGATAGGCATTAGGCCAATAATCGCCGGAAGAATAGAAATGACCACTCGTATATCTTTAAAGAGATGAACCAATCCTTCAAGAATCTCTCTCATTCGGCCTGTTTCTTTTAAGAGATGACTGAAAAAGAGGATGGCCAAAAGGGCACTGATTAACAGGAGGGTCTTAGGGTCAATGGTCGCCTCAAGAAGATTTCTCCAGATTCCAATAAAAGGGAGGTGAAAGAGAAGGCCCAGGATGAAAGTGCCTCCCAGAAGGCTTATCCAAAGTTTTACTTTTCGATAAAGAAGAATGAAAATGGTTAAAAAGACAATCCCGATCTTGATTAAATCCATTTTTGAGGCGGTTAAACTCGATCCTTCTATAATTTCTCTTCCAAATCCTCGATCTTCTTCTTCAGCTCTTCAAACTCTCTTATCCAATGAAGGTCGTGCATCTTTCCTTCCAGGACCTTCCTTCTTTTCAGTTTTTTTCGAAGCCTTCTATAAAGGCGATCGAAATGCTTAAAGAGAATCTGGAGGTTTGACTCCAAAGGTGCGATCTCCTCAATCTCTTTCTCCTCCCGGATCTCCTCTTCACCACCGAACAGTATCCTCTTTTCTCTCCATTTGGGAACAGTGACTCTAAAATGAAACCGTTCCTCGAGGAGGCGAGCCAAAGCAAAAGAGATCTCTTCCTCTCCATGAACGACAAAGACCTCCTGAGGAAGATGTTCGAAATGAGACACCCAATCCAGAAGTCCCCTCTGGTCGGCATGAGCAGAGAACCCTCCTAAGGTGTGAATATGGGCTCGAATGGCAATCTCCTCACCGAAAAGTTTCACCGTTTTCGCTCCATCGATAATTCTTCGGCCAATCGTCCCTTCTCCCTGATAGCCAATAAATATGATATGGGAGTTCTCCCGCCAGAGATGGTGTTTGAGATGATGTTTGATCCTTCCTGCATCGCACATCCCGCTTGCTGAGATGATAATTCCGGGTCGGTTGTCCTCATTGATGGCCTTCGATTCTTCAGTGGTTCGAGTATAAACGATTCCCGGAGGCTCTAAGGGATTCTCTCCTTCGGAAAGAAGGAATTTGGACTCTTCATCGAAATACTCCACATTCCTTTTAAAGATCTCGGTCGCGGAAATTGCTAAAGGACTATCAATATAAATTGGGAGTTGAGGGATCAGGCCTTTTCTTTGAAATTCACTGAGCGTAAAGATCACCTCTTGTGTCCGTTCTACCGCAAAGGCTGGAATAATTACCTTCGCCTGATGGGTGATCGCCTCTTGGATGATCTTGAGCAACTCCTCTACCGTCTCTTCCCTCGATTTATGAAGGCGATTTCCATAGGTGGATTCAATGAAGAGAATATCTCCTTCCGTAATCGACGAAGGATCCTTCAGAAAGGGCTGACCTGGAGCTCCTAAATCCCCGGAAAATACAAGTTTTTTCTTTTCTCCCCGCTCCTCAATCCATAACTCAATAATAGCTGAACCAAGAATGTGACCTGCATCCTGAAAACGAGCCTCAAGGCCATCGCCAAGTGAAACTACCTTTTCATAAGAGACAGGAGAAAAGTATTGAAGACTCCTCTCCGCATCCCGGAGGGAATAAAGAGGGGAAATTTCTCCTCGCCCTGCCCTTTTCCCCTTTCTATTCTCCCACTCGGCCTCCATCTCCTGAATATGAGCGCTATCCCGTAAAAGGATTTCACAAAGATCCGCGGTAGCCTTGGTACAGATGATCTTCCCTTGAAAACCCTCTCGAACCATTTTAGGGATAAGACCACTGTGATCAATATGGGCATGGGTGAGTAGAATCGTGGAGACCTCTTCAGGATGATAGGGTCGAATATCCCAGTTTCTCTCCTCAAGAGTCTTCCCTCCTTGGAACATCCCGCAATCGACAAGAATCTTCCTCGCTCCTTTTTCGATCAGAATGGCCGAACCGGTAACCGTCCGAACTCCTCCAAGAAATTCGACTCTCACCTTTTACTCCCCGAAACCTCTACCCCAAGCCATTGTAAAACGGGCTTAGCCTGTTTAAATTACCATTGACTTTAGACTTCTTTTTACCTAATATAAAATTCTCAATTAATCAATGAGACCCATAAGAAGTAATCCTTAATGAGGCTGTTCAATAGCAGAGGGGTTTAAGGCTTCATTCCTGCGAGAGCAGGAATCCAGAGAGAAACAAAAAATCTTTAAAAACAATTGG
>CALIBK010000063.1 GCA_938045955.1 uncultured bacterium
ATTGGTCAATGCGATTTTTTTATTGGTTCAAGAATGCACTCATGTATAGCCGCGCTCTCCCAGGGGATACCGTGTGTTGGAATAGCTTATAGCCGCAAGTTTGAGGGAGTTTTTGATACTGTAGGCATGGCCGATTGGGTCATTGATGGAAGAAAAATAGGAAATGAAGAGGCTATCGCCAGAATAATTGAATTATATAAAATGAAAAATGAAGTCCGCGAAACCCTCAAAAAAAATGCCACCCTTGCACAAAAATTGCTTGAAGAGACCTTTGATGAACTTTTTCATAAATTCTCAAAGAATCCGTCTTAGAGTAGCATTTAATTCTTTAACCCTTTTCGCCATACGCCTAACGTATTTACTATTATAAATGAAAAACGTAAAAGATATAGTAAAATGGCGCCTTTGTCTTGGCTGTGGCGCCTGTCAGTGGGCATGTAAAGAAGGTAAAATTAAGCTTTACAATATTCTGAATGAGGGGATAAGACCTATTATTAAGGTAGAAGATTGTGGCTCTTGCAGAGATTGTTTAAAAGTTTGTCCTGTTTATGACTGTGGATCAGGCTCGATTGTCGAGGGTAGCGAATTTACTATAAATTTTCAAAAAGAATGGGGCCCTGTTGTTGGGTTATGGGAGGGGTATGCAATAGATTCAGAGGTTCGCTTCAAGGGTGCATCAGGAGGGGTTTTAACTGCCCTTTCTTTATATTGTCTCGAGAAAAAAGGAGTATTTGGTATCCTTCATACTGGGGCTGATCCTGAAAATCCCATTTACAATCGAACCCGTTTAAGCAAGTCAAGAAGTGAACTTCTTTCTGCCTGTGGTTCAAGATACTCGCCCGCAAGTGTGTGCAATGGTCTTCGCCTCATTGAAAATGAAAGTGGACCATGCGTTTTCATAGGTAGACCAGTGGAAATTACTGCTTTAAGAAACGCGTTCAATTTATCCCCGGCCTTCAAAGAAAAAATTAATTTAATGATGTCATTTTTTTGTGCTGAAAGCCCATCTACCATGGGTACTATTGCTCTTCTTTCGAAGTTCGGGTTGGATGGGGAACCCTTATCACAACTACGTTATCGTGGGAATGGTTGGCCCGGAGATTTTTTAGCTGTAAAAAAAGGTGGGGATTCTCTTTTGATAAAGATATCTTACAAAGAAAGCTGGGCTTATTTACAGAGATATAGACCATGGTCTTCCCAACTCTGGTTTGATGTAAGCGGAGAGCTTGCGGATATTACCTGTGGCGATCCATGGTATAGAGAGCCTGATGGGTTGGATCCAGGCTCCTCTTTAATTTTAGCACGAACATTACGGGGAAAAGAAATAATTGAGGAGGCAATAAGGGAAGGGTATTTGAAGGTATGGCCTATAGATACAAGGAAGCTTGAGCTTTCTCAAATTGGATTACTCAAAAAGAAAGGGTCAATCTGGGGCAGAAGACTCGTGCTCCGAAGCCTTGGCATTCCTGTTGGAAAGATTAAAGGTGGCCATTTATTACATTGCTGGCTCAAATTATCATCATTAGAAAAAGTTAAATCTATCGTTGGGACATATCGTAGGGTCCTGAGTCGAAGGTTATATAAACCTTTGAATATTGAAGAAAAAGAATTCCAAAAAGTCCCCGACCCATTTATCTGGAAATAATTAAAATCGTGAGGCGTAAGGTGCAAGGGGTGGGCAGGAAAAACGCATAGCGCAAAGCGCATGGAGCAAAGAAAAAGTTTGGGGTCAGGTCTTGAAATGTGAAATTAACGATGTCCCGATCCTTTAAACTCGCTAACTCAATTTTTGAGTAAACCTATATTTTTCTCAGATCGGGTCTATATAGCCCTGATATTTCTCATAGGTTTGGTCCTTCTGACTTAATTTTTAAGTCAAATTACTTCCTTGACCCCTTTAACCCTTGACCTCTTCGCGTATTTTTGATTTATAACCTTTAACTTGTAGCCTGTAACTTATAGCCTGTCACTTGCAATTCATACCAAATACTTCATAGAAGCCATGCGCTTAGTGCTTTTTGAGCTTTGAAATTAATTTGCAATAAAGGGGCGGTTCTATTTAAAATTTCGTGAAGGGAAAAGGCGCGGAGCACGGAGCAAGGGGAAACCGAGGATCGCAAGGCGTAAGCCAGGAAATTGTAAAAGAAGGTAGATTTGCCCTGAGAGAGATAATGTTCTCTTGATTGCTTCACTCGAGCACACAGAGATTAGGAAAAGGAAAAGGATCGAAAAGTTGTTAAAAGAAATACAAAACTGTTTTAAATTAGAAAAAGTTCTATTTACAAAGCATGCTAGGGATGAAATGGAGAATGAGGAATTCGGAGAAATCACGGTAAGGAAAGTATTTGAAGCTGTGGAAAGAGGACGGGTGATCGAAACTTATCCAGAGGATGAACCTTATCCAAGTTGCCTGATCTATGGCAGGACCTCTGGAGATAGACCGCTTCATATTCTATGTGCCTATGCAAAAAAAGAGGAAACAGTTATAATTATTACGGTATATCAACCAGACCCAGATCGTTGGATAGATTTCGAAAGGAGAAAGAAATGAAGTGTGTCATTTGTAAGAGTCAAGATATTCAGAGGAAAAAGGTAGAAGAGGAGATTAAATTCGGGATGGATATCGTGTTAGTGGCGGTAGAGGCTTTGGTTTGCATGAACTGTGGTGAAAGATATTATACCACGAATGCAATGAGAAAAATCGAGAGTGTGAGAACGAAGCTGAAACAGAAAGAGCTTGAAGTTCAAGAAGTGGGAAAAGTTCTAAGGGCCATTTGACGAATAATCATCCATTTCGGCATCAGGTCTATTTAAAATTTCGCGAGCCGTGAAGCGAGAGACCACAAGGGGTAAAGGAAAAGTGCAGAGAGCATGGTGCTTAGCGGAAAGCAAGAAAGGTGTTGCAGTTAAAAAGTGCTGCGGCGCTGCAGTAAAGGCGGAGCGAAAAGAGCATGGTGCAAAGCAAAAAAAGTGTTGGGGTTGGGAAGTGCAGCGGTTAGATAATCCTGCAGTGCTGCAATTAAAAATAGTAAAGCGTGAGGCGTAAGGCGCAAGGCGGGGAAAAGCAAAGGGCAAAGCGCATAGCGCTAAGCGAAAGTAAATACGAAAGTTGCATAGAGCTGCCGTGCTGCAGGTGGGAAAAACGTAAAGTTGAAAAGCGAAAAGCAGGAAGAAAAAAGAAAAGGAGGTTGAAGAGTGGATTTGGAGAGGCAAAGGCGGGGGATGGGGTGGATACCGGATTATCCTGATTTTCGTGATTATACGGAAGAAACAGGGAAAGTAAAATCTATTCCCTTGCAACTTCCTAATTTTCTCTCTTTCGCTTTTATTAAGAGGTTCCTCTAATCCTCATGCGGGTGCAGGGATTAAAGAGAGGATAGGGGGTGGACATGGGGTGGTGGCCGTGGGATATGACGATAAGGATAATGGAGTGGTGGAAAATGGAATAAAGAAATGATAGAAAGAAGTGGAACCCAGAAGAGAAATTTATAAAAGATGGAAAAAAATATAATTAAGGTAGGAGATTAGGACGACTTATTAAGGGAGGATGACAAAAGGAGTTTTTGAGGATAGTCTGTATATCTCGAATCCTTTTTTATCAAAAGTTACAACATGAGGAGTTGAAAAATCCTCTGCAATTACTACCAGGGTTGCGTCCGCATAATCCATAGGGACATTCTTATATCTTTCCATAAGTCTTTTTACTTTTTTCAGACTTTCTAAACTTTGCGGAACTAACGTAATGGCCTCATTTAGAACGAAATCAATGGCTGCTGATCGGGCCTTATTTGAGAAACTAAGAAGATAGAGGACTTCTGTTAAAACGGCTTCTGAAGAAAGAATGTGACCTCTAAAATTTCGCAACCATTCCGTACATTTTTGATGTTGTTTTTCGCTACGGTCGATTAAAGCTACCCAGGGACCTGTATCCATAAGGACGAGCATTTATTTAGAGCCCCCTCTTATCTTTCTGATTAGATAATGTCGGTGTCGATGCCCTAAATCTTTGATCCCGCTTTCTGCCACACCGAGTAAACTTTCTATTTTTTTAAAGGGATATTGATTCACCTCTTTCTCATTTTCTTCAAAAAATTTTTTAAGGGCAATTCGAATCACATCTGACTTTTTTAAGCCCATCCTTTTAGATAAAGAATTAATTTTTTCTCCGTACTCCTCTGGAACTCTAATGGTTAATTGCATATTAACCTCCGTAATCATTTCGATTACATTGTAATTCACCTATATCAGTGTGTCAAGAATTTATTCCTCAGATCCTAAATTGAGCGATTCTTGGTATTATTTAAAGATAACCCTTCTGGATTCCCGTTTTCACGGGAATGACGTTTTCATTCATCGGGTGGCAGCCGTCATTCCTGCGGAAGCAGGAATCCAGTATATTTGATTCAATGAATGACGAAAAACCACTCAATTTAGGTACTACTAATTCAATAAAAATCGCTCAATTTAGGTTAAAGATAACCCTTCTGGATTCCCGTTTTCACGGGAATGACGTTTTCATTCATCGGGTGGTAGTCGTCATTCCTGCGGAAGCAGGAATCCAGTATATTTGATTCAATTAATGGTGAAAAATCGCTCAATTTAGGTCAGATGTAAGCTTTTGGGACCTTCTCTGTTAAATGGGGAGTCGGGCAGAGGAGGCAAAATGCTGAGCGGTTCAAAGGGGAGTAACATTTTTTACAATAAAGAGTTTGGGGAAAGGAGGGTTCAAAGATGAATCTTCAAAAAACATATCTAAGACTTGGAATGGGGTTAATCTTTTTGACAATCTTTTTATTCGCACCTCTGAGCCAGGCTTTCAATCCGGCGACTCATATCTATATTGCCGAAAGGGTATTTCCATTTACTATGGATAAAATCAATCTTTATTATGGAAGCATCGCTCCTGATATTTCCCTGTATGCTGACCCGGAGAAATGGCCCTATGGATTCTGTGAGACCCATTATCGGTTTATCAGACTTCCCTATCGGTGGTGGAATATAAGTGAAAAAGCCTTCGCCCAGGGCTGGCAAACTCATAATGAAATCTGGGGAGCTGACTCTTTTGCTCATGGAACATGTGGAAACTTTAATAATTGTTGCCAGATGAATTGCAATTATAATGGATATGTAATGAATAAGGCAGAAAGTCTTGCTTCGATTGAAGAATTTGAAGAATATTTGAATGATCCTCATTATTATGAACTTGCGCATTTTGCGATTGAAGTGGCGATTGACTTACTTTTGGTTGATGAAAAAGATCCGGATCTTGGGAATAAGCTTCTTAAGGCGGTCCTCTTCAGATCACCGGCAGATTTTAATCTGATGGCGAAGGTTTTTCTTGACAGGGAAGATAATGGCGGAACTGACATTGAAACATTATCTTCTGCCGAATCCACGTTTCGAAATCTTGCCATAAGATATGGTTTTGCCTTAACGCTTCCTGATCGCCTAAGAATGGGGATACTTGGTGAATTAGGGGTCGAAATAGCGAAGGAAATGGAAATCGAAATAGATTCAGCAACGGTTCAGAAAATTTTAAAAGCAGCTATTGAGTTATGTAAAGGAGACTATTATTCAACAGTTCAATCAGCTATCAAGGGTATGAAGAATAGAAAAGATTTGATAAAATAATTTTTAAAATCTAAAATTGGGGAAAAACATGTTTTCGTCGAGATTTGATCAAATTTCGTCAAACTATAAAGGAATAATTCTTGCGGGAGGGGCGGGAACGAGGCTTTATCCCATCACCAGGGTTGTAAGCAAACAGCTTCTTCCGGTCTATGATAAACCCATGATCTATTATCCCCTCTCGGTGTTAATGCTTGCCGGCATCAGGGAGATTCTTGTGATCTCCACTCCAGAAGATCTTCCGAAATTCAAGAACCTTTTGGGGGATGGATCGCAATGGGGAATTCGATTCCATTATAAAGGACAACCTCGCCCCGAAGGTTTAGCACAGGCATTTATTATTGGAAAGGAGTTTATGGGAAAAGATCCTGTCTGTTTAATTCTTGGAGATAATATCTTTTATGGTCATGGGCTACCTGATATTTTAAAACGGGCCGTAAGCGTGGAGAAAGGAGGTCTTGTTTTTGGATACTGGGTGAAGGATCCTGAGAGATACGGAGTCGTAGAGTTCGATAAAGAGGGTAGGGTTCTAAGTATAGAAGAAAAACCAAAACAGCCGAGGTCTCACTATGCAATCCCTGGCCTTTATTTCTTCGATTGTCGAGCAAGTGAGATTGCATCTCAGCTTAAGCCCTCTCGTCGAGGAGAGTTAGAGATTACGGATGTGATGAAGGCATATCTTGAATGGGGAGAGTTAAGGGTAGAGATTCTTGGAAGGGGATTTGCCTGGCTGGATACAGGGACACACGAATCATTACTCGAGGCAAGCATTTTCATTGAAACGATCGAGAAACGTCAGGGATTAAAGATAGCCTGCGTGGAGGAGATTGCGTACCGGATGGGTTTCATTGATGGGGAGCAACTCCTTCGGCTCGCCGAACCGATGAAGAATAATGGATATGGGCAGTATTTACTCAGGCTTTTGAAAGAAAATTGAAAGTGCTGCAGTGGTGCGGTGATGCGGTGCTGCAGTACTGCAGTTTTGCTGTGTTGCTGAAGTTTTGCTATGTTGCAGTTCTGCTGTTATCAAAAAACTCTCAAATCGTAGACCGAATACCGATATAAAATAAATATACCCCTTGCCCCTTACGCCTAACGCCTTACGATTAATGATGAGAAAATATATATTCGTGTTTAAATTGACCTGGATGGAGAGGATGGTTTACCGGGTCAATTTTTTTATGGAGATTCTGAGCGGAATCTTTTCTTCTCTGATCGTGATTTTTCTCTGGATGGCCGTGTACAGATATTCCCATCGGGAAATCATCGGGGGATATTCTCTTTCGGAGATGGTGACTTACCTGCTGGGAGCAGGATTAATTAATAGTTTTATTTTGACCACTGCC
Organism: uncultured bacterium; assembly: GCA_938045955.1. Taxonomy (GTDB): domain Bacteria; phylum Desulfobacterota; class BSN033; order BSN033; family UBA1163; genus CALIBK01. The sequence continues at coordinate 6,975 of CALIBK010000063.1, forward strand.
GAAAATCCCGAAACAAGCCAGAACATCCAGGATGGAAGCCTTTCCGCCTATCTCGTTAAACCCCTCAGTCCTTATGGATTATGGTTTGCTCGCGATTTTGGAAGTAAATCTTTCTTTTTCTTACTTGGGTTGATGGGATACCTTATCGTAGGAATATTCTTTAAAAAGCTTCTTCTCCCGTTTTCAAGCGGAAAATATTTATTGCTGTTCCTCATTTCACTCTTTCTGGCTGCCCTTCTTCAGTTTCTATTATTTGAGGTTCTGAGTCTCCTTTCCTTCTGGATAGAGAATACCTATGGACTTCGATTTACGATGCGGGTCATCATGGAAGTAGCGGGAGGAGCGATCATCCCCCTTTCGTTTTTCCCGGGAATCCTTCAAGAGACCTTTTCCCTTCTTCCTTTTTCTTTTATGATTTATTTCCCCATGAAACTTTATTTAGGGAAGATTCCCTTAGACCAAATTGCTTCATTATTTATAAGGGAAGGATTTTGGATTGCTGGGCTTGGATTTCTAAATTTTGTCGTCTGGAAGAAGGGGATACGACAGTATGTGTCGATGGGAGATTGAACAGTATAGGGGAAAGTCCTTGTGGAGCGGAGATGTAGTGTTGCAGTGCTGCGCTGCTGCGGTTATTAACAAGGACTATTCCAAGGGGTCGAGGGTTTGAGGGATAACTCCCTTAGGTTTAACGGTTTTTAAAACAATGGATTCGAAGAAAAGATGGATCAATAAAAAATTAATCGTTTTTGTAATTTTAATAATCCTTCTTCTTTTATTGAATTTTTATGAGACTCTCCTGAGAAGGGCGGGGGATTTCTTAGCTCCAGAAAAGATAGAAGAGGCGGACGTTGTCATCATCGAAAGTTGTGAGTTAATAAGGGAGAAGGCGATAAAAACGGGTATCGATTTCATTTTGAAAGGAAAAGCAAGGGCCCTCACGGTGGTCTATCAACATTCGCCTGAGGAGAAGATATTTGGGCGACCGAACGATTATCCTCAATTTTTAATTACAAAACTAAAAACGATGGGATTAAATAAAGAAGAGATTTTGGTTATAGAGGTTCCTAAAGAACATCCAATTACGTTCATAGAGGCGAAAATCGTTCTTTCCCAATTAGCCCAAAAAGGAATTAAAAAGGCAGTTCTCATCGCTGAAGGTTTCCATACCAGAAGAAGTTTTTGGGCTTATACAAAGGTAGGGGAAAAATTGGGTGTAAAGATTTTTCCTTACCCTCTTTTTAATAAATTCAAAAAAGACCTGTGGTGGAAAGACCGTCAAGGGATAAGGGAATTCTTTGCCGAATCTGTAAAATTTTTTTACTATCTTTTTTATGGATATGTTCCGATTGAAAGCCTATGGAAGATTTAAAAAAGGCACCTCTGAAACCCTGCGGCTACCCATTCGATATTTAAAGTTACTGCTCCTTTTTACCAAGATCGGGTTGATGAGACAGATGGCTTACCGACCCCATTTTATATTGATGGTAGGGGGAAAGATTATCCGAATAATTCTTTTATTTTTTTTCTTCCAGGCTGTTTTTTTAAAGGTGGATCGCCTCGGAGAGTGGGGGTTCGAACAGGTCCTTCTGCTTTTTGCGACGTTTCACCTGGTTGATTTCCTGATGAGCATTACCTTCCAGAGGAATTTAATCGGTTCCCTCCCACGCTGGGTCCAGACAGGGGAACTCGATAGTAGATTACTATTACCTATCAATCAACTCTTTTTGATCTCTTTTGAAACCATTGATTTAATGGATTTGTTCAGTTTCATTCCCTCACTGATTTTTCTCGGCTATATTATTCTTAATCTAAATTTTAGCTTTAGCGGATTTCAGATTTTCCTTTATATCCTCTTAATTTTTAATGCCCTCGTTTTTCTCTATGCCATTCATCTTATGATTGCCTCTATCTCTTTCTGGACCACACAATCTTACGGGATCGGGCGTATTATGGATAATCTTTTTAAGATTGGCCGTTATCCACTCGATATCTTTGAGGGATTCTGGAAAGTATGTTTCATCTATTTCGTTCCCCTCATCGTGATTGCTCAACTGCCTGTCCAGGCTTTACTCGACCTGATTTCATGGAAATGGATTATCTTTGGATTCTCTATGAGCGGATCGTTTTTACTTTTCTCCATCAGCCTCTGGAAAAAAGGATTAAAGAATTACCTTTCAGCCAGTTCTTAATAGGGGCGATCTATGACTGCCATCTGGACTAAAAATTTAAGTAAAAAATACTGGCTCTATAAGAAGGAGACTGGTATCAAGGGGACTTTAAAGTACCTGATTCGAGGGGAAAAAGTCTTTGTCGAGGCTATAAGAGGACTCGACTTAAAAGTCGAGATGGGGGAAACAATAGGGTTGATCGGTCCGAATGGAGCCGGGAAAACGACCACTCTCAAAATCCTTTCCGGTATCCTCTACCCTACTTCGGGAGAGATTAAAGTTTTGGGATTTACTCCTCACAAACGGGAGAAAGAATTTCTAAAACAAATCACTTTTTTGTCAGGGCAAAGAAATCACCTCTTCTGGGATCTTCCTGCAGAGGAATATTTCAATTTTTGCCGCGTCGTTTATCAACTTCCTGAGGCCATTTTCAAAAAAAATTTAAAGAAACTGGTTCAGTTAGCAGAGATCGAGGAGATTCTCCATATCCCTCAAAGAAAACTCTCCGTTGGACAGCGAAAACGATGTGAACTGGTAGCTGCCCTGCTTCATGATCCCAAGGTCATTTTTCTTGACGAACCTACCAATGCCCTGGATTTGACCAACGCTCGAAAAATCAGAGAATTCATTAAAGAAAGAGCAGAGGAGGGGAAATATACCATTATCCTTACCTCTCATAACATGACGGATATCGAGCAGGTTTGTAAGAGGGTGGTGATTCTCCACATGGGTAGGCTTGTCTATGACGGGGGGCTCGATGAGTTGAATCGCTCAAATGGATTTAAGCGGAAAATAAGAGTTTCCTTTAGGGATTCCTGGAATAAGGAATGGGTAGAAAGATTAGGGAATGTAATCTTCATCCAGGGCCAGGAGGTTTTACTTGAAGTTCCTCCAGAAAATGCAACTCAGATTGCTTCGACTTTGATTTCCCAATTTTCGATTCAGGATATAAGGATCGAAAATCCCTCCTTAGAGATGATCATTGAATCGATCTATAAAAAGGAAGATGAAAGGGTTTTTAAATAAGAGAAGCCTTCTTTTCGGGATTTTTGCTTTAATAGCCATCATGATGGCCCTCGTTCCATTGAGTGAACTCCTTTGGTCTGCTTTGCGAAAAGAGTATTACTCCCACATTCCCCTCATCCCTGTCATCAGCCTCTTTTTTCTTTATCAAAAAAGAAAAGTTATTATTTCAAATCAAGAGTATGGTCAGCGGCCCGGCCTGGTTCTCCTTCTTCTGGGCCTCTCTCTTTATTTTTGGGGGATAAGCTGGAAAGGATATCTAAGGATCAATGATGTTGTAAGTCTTCTCACCTTCTCCTCCTTTCTTTTTTTTACAGGGTCATTCATTTTCTGTTACGGTTTAAGGGCTTTTCGGTTAGCCCTCTTTCCTATTCTATTTCTTCTTTTTACGGTGCCAATCCCGGAAGAATTTTTGGATAGGTTGATTTATTCCCTTCAGGTCGGTTCTACTGAATTTACGCATCTTCTTTTCTGGATGTTTGGGATTCCTTTTGTAAGAGATGGATTCGTTTTTCAGCTACCCGGAATGTCAATCGAAGTTGCCAAACAGTGCAGTGGGATTCGGTCAACCCTTGCCCTGGTGATTACGAGTGTGGTTGCAGGTGAACTTTTCCTTAAAACCAGATGGAAGAAATTGGTACTGGTTTTGTGCACATTTCCAATTACCATGTTTAAAAATGGGTTAAGAATAGCTGTACTCTCCCTTCTGGGTGTTTATGTCGATCCAAGGATTCTGGGCAGTGAGCTTCACCGAAGCGGAGGGATTCCTTTCTTTGTGCTTGCACTGATTTTTATGGCCCCTATCCTTTTTGTGTTGATGAGGAGTGAGAAGAAGGAAAAGTAACTGGCTACGGGTTTCGAGTTACGTGTTATGAGTTAAATAAAACCTAAATTGAGCGATTTTTATTGAATCAAATATACTGGATTCCTGCTTCCGCAGGAATGACTACTGCCACCCAATGAATGAAAATGTCATTCCCGTGAAAACGGGAATCCAGAAGAGGTTTATCTTTAAATAATACTAAGAATCGCTCAATTTGGGTAAAAAATAAAAGTGCTGCTGTTTTGAAGTGCTGCAGTGTGGCGGTAGTGTAGTTATTAATAAAGGCTCCGATAGAACTTAGCCAAATACCTCACTCCTTAAGCATAACGCCTTATGGTTTTAATGATAGAATAATAAAATGACGAGCTTAGGTTCGATTATATCATTCGGGGGAGCAGTTTTAAGTATAGGGCTTGCTCTCTTTGTAATTCTAAAGGATCGCCGTTCCTTTACGCATCGAGTCTTTGCAGTCGGAATGGCCGCTTTCGCTCTGGAATCGATTCTTACCGCCCTGACCATTCGAGCTGAGCTTCCTGAAGTGATAGTAAGGTTGCAGAGGATTCGCCTCGCAGTCGAAGGATTTATTCCTTTAATCTGGGTTCTTTTTGCAGTGAGCTTCGGAGAGACCAATTATAGAGAGGCGTTAAGAAGATCGAAAACACTTCTTTTCCTATCTTTTATTTTTTCCCTGGTTATCGGAATAGGATTAAACAAATATCTTGTTCGAGAAGCCGTTCTCGGGGAATCTTCAAATTGGATTTTAAGCCTTGGACGCTCGGGGCAGATTCTCCAGGCAGGCATCCTCCTTACTATTGTTTTAATTCTTATGAATCTCGAACGTATCCTGAGGATTTCAAGAGGGCATATCCGGTGGCAAATCAAGTTCATGATGATTGGGCTGGGAGGCCTGTTTGCTCTACGGATCTATACGGGTGGGCAAACTTTGATGTTCAGGTCCATAGACATGAATCTTGAACTCGTAAAATCCGCAGGCCTTGTGGTTGCAAACATCCTTATTGCCCGATCCCTCTTCCGGCTTCGAATCATTTCTATTGATTTCTACCCCTCTCAAACTGTTCTTTATAGCTCTATCACGGTCATTCTTGCAGGGATCTATTTTATCGTAGTAGGGATTCTTGCCAATTTGCTTAAATACCTGGGTGTAGGACAAGCCCTGACTCTGAGGGTTTTCTTCGTTTTTCTGGCTTTCCTCGGACTTTTCGTCTTACTTCTTTCTGATCGAGTCCGACACCGAATCAGGTATTTTATCTCTACCCATCTAAAAAGACCCGTTTATGATTACCGCAAAGAGTGGATGAGATTTACCCGGGAAACCTCCTTGATTACGGATCCTGAAAGCCTCTGCATGAAGGTAGCCCGAATAATTTCTGAGAGTCTGGAGGTTTTATCTGTGACAATCTGGCTCATCGATGAGGCATCGGGTCGTCTGCGTCCAATAGGATCCACTGTTTTTTCCGGAAATAGAATAGGTCACCGACTCTCGGATGACGCGGAAGCAAAACTTGTAAAAACCCTGAGAGATCAAGAGATGCCTGTAGATCTCGATGATCTAAAAATCCCCTGGGCCGAAGAGATCAAACCCTCTCTCCCAGAAGCCTTACCGGAAGCAAGGATTCGATACTGTGCACGCCTTTTCGGAGGTGGCCAATTATTGGGTATCATTACACTCGGAGAGAGGGTTGGATATAAGCCCTTTTCATTTGAGGAGTTTGATCTTCTTAAGACCGTTTCGGATCAGCTTGCTGGGAGCCTCCTGAACCTCAAGCTTTTGGAACAGCTCCGTAAGGCTAAGGAGATGGAGGCGTTTCAGACCATCTCCGCATTCATGATTCACGATCTTAAAAATCTTGCTTCCACACTCTCCCTCACCATGCAGAATCTTCCGGTCCATTTTGAAAACCCTGAATTTAGAGAAGATGCATTGAGAATGATCCAACAATCCGTTAATAAAATAAACCATATGTGTGGTCAACTCTCCCTGTTGAGTAAAAGGATTGAATTAAAGAAGGCTGAGGCCGATCTTAACAGATTGATCATAGATTCCCTTTCTTCTTTTAATGGGGGGGAAAAGATTTCGATTACCCATGAACTTTCCGAACTTCCCAGATTATTTATCGATCCGGAACAGATCCAGAAGGTTCTAATGAATCTCCTTCTGAATGCGAAAGAGGCGATGGTGGATGGGGGAATGATTCATATTCAAACGACCTCGAAGGAGGGATGGGCCATCCTCTCTATAAAAGATAACGGCTGTGGGATGTCAAGAGATTTTTTAGAACGATTTCTCTTTAAACCTTTTAAAACAACCAAAAAAACAGGGATGGGGATTGGTCTTTTTCAGAGCAAAATGATTGTGGAAGCCCATGGGGGAAGGATCGAAGTTGAGAGTGAAGAGGGGAAGGGGACTGAGTTTCAGGTTTTTCTGCCGATCATCTCTCAAAGAGAATACAGAGCATATAAAAAAGAATAACTGAAACCTAAATTGAGCGATTTTTATTGAATTAGTAGTACCTAAATTGAGTGATTTTTCGTCATTCATTGAATCAAATATACTGGATTCCTACTTCCGCAGGAATGACTACTGCCACCCAATGAATGAAAATCTCATTCCCGTGAAAACGGGAATCCAGAAGGGGTTTATCTTTAAATAATACTAAGAATCGCTCAATTTGGGTGAAAAGAATTTTGGAGTAGAGGAGGAAAGATGGTAGAGTATTCGTTGAGTCCAACGGGTGAAAAATTTAAACTGCCTGAAGCAGAGGATTATCAGAAAGAATTTCTGAGGCTCCAGGGATTAGTAAAAGAGCAACGCTCGATGGGACGCGAAATTGTGGTGGTCATGGGATTAGGGTTTGTCGGGGCGGTAATGGCAGCGGTCATTGCCGATACAGTGGACAAAGGAAATGGAAGGCCCAGTAAGTTTGTCATCGGGATGCAGAGGCCGAGTACGAGAAGTTTCTGGAAGATTCCGTGGATCAATCGGGGTATCTCTCCTGTAAGTGCCGAAGATCCGGAAGTCGCCCCAATGATTCATCGTTGTGTGCATGAGAAAAAGACCCTCACCGCCACCTTTACCTATGAAGCCCTGAAGTTCGCTGATGTGGTCGTTGTGGATATTCAGTGTGATTATATCAAAGAATCTCTGGGAAACGTGCGGAATGGAAGGGCGGATATGGAGGCTCTCGAGGAATCGATAGAAAAAATGGCTGAACATGTTCCACCGGAGGCACTCATTTTGATCGAAACCACTGTGGCCCCAGGAACCACGGAGCAGATCGCTTACCCCATCATCAAGAAGGCGTTCAAGAAAAGAGGGATAGAAAGCGATCCTCTTTTGGCCCATAGTTTTGAACGGGTGATGCCAGGGAGAAATTATGTGGCAAGCGTAAGAGAATTCTGGAGGGTTTGTAGCGGAGTGAATGAAGAAGCAAAGGAGCGAGTAGTGAAATTTTTAAGTGAGATTATCAACATAGAAAAATATCCGTTGACTGTATTAGATCGACCCATTGAGTCCGAGACAGCAAAAATAGTAGAAAATAGCTACCGGGCAACTATTCTCGCTTTTCTGGATGAATGGAGCACTTTTGCCGAGAGAAATGGAGTGGATTTAGTAAAAGTTATTGAGGCCATTAAAGTTCGTCCTACTCACAGTAACATTATCTTTCCCGGGCCAGGAATCGGGGGATACTGCCTTCCCAAGGATGGGGGTCTGGGCATTTGGGCTTACCAGCATATCCACGGCTGGCAGGATGATATTTTTAAAATTACTCCTCTGGCCATTGACATCAATGATACCAGAGCATTGCATGTTGCTCAACTCACTCGAGATGCCTTACGGAATATGGGTAGACCAATAGCGGCGGCAGAAATCCTTTTGCTCGGTGCTTCTTATAAAGAAGATGTAGGAGATACACGGTATAGTGGATCTGAATTGATCGTTCGGAGACTTACAGAGATGGGAGCAGATATGCGTGTTCATGATCCTTATGTTTTACGCTGGTGGGAGTTCGAGATGCAGGATGAATACCCGGGGGATTCACGGAGTTTAAAGAGATTCTTCCGGGGCCAGGAGAAGTTGAAAGACTTACGTGTGGAGCAGGATTTAAAAAAGGCTCTCTCCGGGATAGATGCTCTTATTTTTGCTGTTCGCCATAAACATTATTTAAATCTTGATCCCGATGAGGTGGTCAAAGATGCAGGCGGACCCATTGCCGTGATCGACTGCTTTGGAATCCTTGATGACGCCAAAATCCGAAGGTATTTTGAACTGGGCTGCGAGGTTAAAGGCCTGGGCCGAGGCCATGTGAAGAGGATAAAGGATCAGGTGAGGAGTGGAAGAAGTTATTAAGTTGCGGGTTACGAGTTGCGGGTTGCGAGTTGCGGGGTACGGGTTGCGGGTTGCGAGTTACGAGTTGCGGGTTACGAGTCACGGGTTACGGGTTACGGTTTATAAGTTGGTGGTTCTTAAATCGATTTAAGAAATTCATAGGTATATTATGAAAAATTATAAAGATTTAGAAATTTTTAAAATCTCCTATGATTTTGGCGGTAAAGATACATAAATTTTCTTTGACGTTACCAAATTATGAGCTATATGAAGTAGGAAGCCAATTGAGAAAGTCTTCTAAAAGTATTTCATCATGTATAGCTGAAGGGTATGGACGAAAAAGATATAAAGCTGAATTCATAAAATTTCTAACTTATGCACACGCTTCATGTGATGAAACTATTGTTCATTTAAATTTCTTAAAAGATACGCATAATATCGATTCTCGGTTTATCATTAGTTTTCTAAGCTCTTATGAAGATTTAGGGAGCAAGATAAATAATTTTATTAATTATGTTGAGAAACAATGGAATAATCGCTTAAAAAGACCCATTAATTCAGAACTCGCAACTCGCAACTCGTAACTGTATGAATAATTTTTCTAAGAAGAAACTTCTTGTTGTTGAGGATGATTCGATGATTGCGACCCAGATGAAGTGGGCGCTTGCGGAAGAATATCAGGTCTTTCTGGCTGAAAATCGGGAAAAAACACTCGAGATTTTTGAGCAGGAACGCCCTCCTGTGGTGACATTGGATCTGGGACTTCCCCCTTATCCCTCAGAGCCAAAGGAAGGGTTCGATACGCTTCGGGTGCTTAAAGAAATAGATTCCTCCGTAAAAGTGATTGTGATTACGGGACAGGATGAGAAGACCAATGCCCTTAAAGCAATCGGTCTCGGGGCTTATGACTTTTTCTGTAAACCCATTCAGATTGAAGAGCTAAAAGTGGTTCTCAACAGGGCTTTTTATCTCTCTCAGCTCGAAAAGGAATTCAGAGAATTGCGGAAAACACTGAGGGAGGAAGCTTTTGAGGGGATGATTGGCATCAGTCCCCAGATGCAGGGGGTGTTTAATTCGGTAAGAAAGGTTGCTACCACAGAGGCACCTGTTCTCATTATCGGCGAGAGTGGAACTGGAAAGGAGCTCGTGGCAAAGGCGATTCATCGTTTGAGCATAAGAGGAAGAGGTCCCTTTGCGGTCATAAACTGCAGTGCCATCCCGGAGACGCTTCTCGAAAGTGAGCTTTTTGGCCATGAAAAAGGGGCATTTACCGGTGCCCATGTTCAGAGGAAAGGGCGGTTTGAGAAAGCAGATGGAGGAACGCTTTTCCTGGATGAGATTGGAGAGCTTTCTCCTTCGCTTCAGGTAAAACTTCTTCGGTTTTTACAGGAGCAGAAGATTGAGCGTGTTGGAGGAAGGGAAGAGATTTCGGTAGATGTTCGGATTATTGCTGCGACCAATCGGGACCTTAAAGAGGCGATGAAGGAAGGGAAGTTTCGAGAAGACCTCTATTATCGGCTCGGGGTGGTGGTGATTTCACTTCCCCCCTTAAGGGAAAGGGAAGGAGATCTTATTGTTCTTGCCAATGCTCTTTTAAACCGATATGCAAGAGAAAATAAGAAGGAGGTGAGCGGGTTTACTCCACAAGCGATAAATGCCATGAATGCCTATCATTGGCCAGGGAATATAAGGGAACTTGAAAATCGCATAAAGAGGGCTGTAATCATGGCAGAAGGCAGTTATTTAACTCCAAAGGACCTTGAACTACCCACATCGGTTGAAAAATATAGAGGGAAGAGTCTTAAGGAGGCGCGGGAAGAGTTTGAGAAGGATTTTATTATGAAAGCTCTTATTAAGAATAAAAGGAATCTATCAAAGACCGCAGAAGAATTGGGAATAAGCCGTCCCACACTCTATGAGATGATGGAGAGGCTGGGAATAAATAAATAAGTTGCGGGTTGCGAGTTTCGGGTTGCGGGTTGCGGGTTGCGAGTTGCGAGTTGCGGGTTAACGAGTTAAATAAACCTAAATTGAGCGATTCTTAGTATTATTTAAAGATAAACCCCTTCTGGATTCCCGTTATCACGGGAATGACGTTTTCATTTATTGATTGGTAGTTGTCATTCCTGCGGAAGGAGGAATCCAGTATATTTGATTCAATGAATGACGAAAAATCGCTCAATTTAGGATAAAGTGACTCCTTATTCCTTTGGCCTTACGATAATCAGGTTGACTTGGAATTTAATTGCGTATACATTTAACATGTAAAATGAGTCGTAAAAGATCAATGGGCGTGTTGATCCCAAATGTTCTATTAAATTTGAGGAAAATGACCACCTCATTACCTGATGGGCTTATTGCAATATATCTTTATGGTTCTTCGGTGAGAGGAAAGTTAAGGGCGGAAAGCGATATCGATATTGCTATTTTACCCTCTCATAAAACGACAGAGGAGCAAAGGCTTATCCTCATCTCCCAGGTGGAGGGCGCCATTGCCAAACTTCTCAAAGAAAATGGCATCCAAAGAGATATAAGCATTGTCAATTTAAGAGATAAGTTTTTATCATTGACCCTCCAGTATAAAATTATCACTAGTGGCTTCCTGTTATATGAGAGGGAGTCGACGGAGCGTTTAGAATTTGAAAATTATGTAAAAAGAGAATATTTTGATTTCGCCCCCTACCTCTCTCAATTGAGAAAAAGGAAATATGGAAGTCTATACACGAAAATTTGAGGTGATCGAGGATTGCCTTAAGAAATTATCGGAGATAAAAAGAGACAATCCAAAACTCGATCAATATCGAAACTCCTGGAAAGATAAGGATTCTGCTGAAAGAAATATTCAAAAGATCATAGAAGCGATTATAGATATCGGGAAAATTCTTATTTCAGAGAAAAAACTTAAAGAACCTTCAAGCAACAGAGAGGTTTTTCAGATCCTCGCAGAAAAAAAGATTTTCCCTTCGGAGTATTTACCCCTTATAGACAAGCTGATT
>CALIBK010000064.1 GCA_938045955.1 uncultured bacterium
TCAACCGCAGCACCATCACCCTTCTCTACTATGAAAAGGCAAGAAGGGTTGAGCTCGAAGTCCTCGATAAGCTCTGCAGATACTTCGGCTGCTCCATAGGCGATCTCTTAGAGTATAAGGAAGAATGATCCTTCGGCCTTCCATTCGGAGGATATTTCGATTGCCCTTATTAAAGGGCTATCAGTCAAAAAAATTTTTTCAAAGGGTATTGACAAATTTAGAGATTTGTGTTAGTAAGTTTTTGAATTCAGTATCTTCAGGTAGGCTTCATACGAAGCTGAATGTCATGCGGATCATTGGATCCTGGGTATTTATCCAATGATTTCCCGCCTTAGAGAGAGACAGGATTGGTAGGGACCAGGCCCTAACCAATGGCTCCTCGGTAGTTTCCTGAAAAGAAGGTTTTTAAAGGATCTGTGTATTGGTTTATAGCCTTTTCAGGCGAAAGCTCACTTCGGGGATTTAGGTTCGGTTAATCGAATGGTTGGGTACGGGGAAATTTAAGCTCACTTCCCTTCTGACCCAAAAAATTATTTCCTGAAAAAGGGAGAGCAGGCCCGAAAGGGGGAATTAGCTAAAGGAAAGGTGATGGGTGCTTCAGGATCCCTGGGGAATAAATAAATCCTGAGGCATTCAATAGGTTCGGGAAGAGACCAGGGGTAATTCCCGTAAGGTTAGGAAAAGGGGTTGATGGAACGTGGTGAGCTTCGTTTCTGTCAACCCCTTTTCCTTTATTCGAGGAGCCGAAACCTGAGTCACATCTGTTTCCGTATGGAACTTTTCCCGAAAGGGGGGCTGGAGATTGAGGAGCAGCTGGCCCGGGCTCTCTCAATCTATTTCAACTTTCCTCAACCCAAAAACCTAATGGTTTTTATGGGTTAGGGCCGAGAGTTTTCGTACGCCACTTTCTCTCCCGAAAAAAAGCGGCGGATGAACAACTTAACAACTTAATAAAATTCGAAACTCTAAACCAATAAGAGGAGGTACACGTATGTCCAGAGGATACACCCTAAGATATTCCATCGTCCAGTTCGCAAAAGAAACCAACGGTATCAAGGAATCCAAACATAAAGCTAAAAAAGAATACGGAGGCATAAGCCCAAAAATCCACTCCTTTGCGACTAAAACCCGTTACTTTGGGATTATAAACGACTTTGTCGATTGGCTCTACCGCCAGGGGATCAAACGAGTCAATCAGGTCACGACTGATAAGGTAATCCAATTTCTTAGGGAAAAGGCTTTTCGCACAACCCAGAAGACCATGAGAACAAACATGGCCGCCCTGAAAAAATTCTTTCAAAGCTCCCCGTGGGTAGAAAAAAGAGAGCTGGTGGAAGCCATCGAAGCCGTCTACCACGAGATCCTTTACCTCGCAAGGGAAAGTGGAGAGGCCAAACCCTTCTCCAATCCAGAAAGGGTCATCGATCACCTTAAAGAACCCCAGCACAAGTCCGTTGCTACGATCCAGATTGAAACAGGAGCAAGAATCGATGATGTACCAAAAGTAGCCAACTTCATGATCAACCAGACCCCAGGAAAAGACTTCCTCATCGTCATCGAAAAATCAAAAGGCGGAAGAGACCGAGAATTGGACTTCAGCGATCGGGTCGAAAAATTCATGAGGATCCGAGATGAAGCCCTTCTGCTTTCGATCTACATCCGCAAAAAAGGCTGGAGGTCCATCAAAGAAGAGTATTACGAGGACCTTAAAAATGCAGCCTCTGCCCTGAAGGAAACCTATACCGGTGCCCATGCCTTTCGAGTCAATTACGCCCAGAGACGAATTCAAGAGCTTCTCGAGAGGGGCCTTCCAGAAAAAGAGGCATTAAAAATCGTTACCAAGGAGCTGGGTCATAACCGTGTCAGCATGGCTAAATCATACGTCAACCGATAACCTATAGGTTCTCAAAAGGAGGTGATAGGGAATGAATGAAGAAATTTCGCCCAAAGTCTCTCAGCTGGAAGAATTCTGGACGGTTAAAGAGGTAGCGGAATACCTTAGGTTTAAACCTTCGACCATCTATGAAATGGTTTCCTCGAAATCCATCCCTTTTACCCGATTCGGAAGAAAAGTTTTAAGATTCAGAAAAAGGGATATTGATCAATGGATCAGGATGCTTTCTGTAAAACCATCTCCGGAGATGGAACAAATAGAAAAATCGATCAAAAAATCTATCGAGGACAAGCCTCCTCTGGATGTCTATCAGATTGTCAAAAAATGTATTGCCGAGGTGAAAAAAGAAGGCTATCCTTTCTCTCTGGAGAAACCAGACAAAGACAAGGGCCTCGGAAAGGAGGTCGATCATGGGACTTTATAAAAGAGGCCAGATCTGGTGGATGAGGTTCACTTACAGGGGCGTACAATACCGACTCTCCACAACCTTTACCAACAAGAAGAAGGCAGAAGAAGTCTATGCCAAAACCCTCACAGAGATTCGCGAAGGGAAATGGTTCGAAAAGATGCCCGGGGAGAGAATAACATTCAGCGAGATGATGAAGAAGTATCTCGATGAACACTCTTCAAAAAACAAGGCGAAGAGTTCCTACCGAAGGGATCTCAGTCTTGCCAAACATCTCAACCGCTTCTTCGGAAACTTCATCCTCACTCACATCACTCCCAAACACATCTCTAGTTACAAAATCAGGAGAAGAGAGGAAGGTGCATCCCCAAGAACCATTAACTATGAACTTTCTCTCATGGGCCACGCCTTCAACCTCGCTCTCAAGGAGTGGGAATGGGTAAAGGAAAACCCTGTAGGGAAGGTCTCAAAGGAAAGGGTCAATAATCTGAGGGAACGGTGGCTGACGTTTGAAGAGGAAGAAAAGCTTCTTCAGGCATCCCCTAAATGGCTTCGAGAGATGATCATCTTTTCTCTCGAGACAGGACTTCGCCAGAGCGAACTCCTCGATCTTCAATGGCCACAGGTGGATCTCTCCAGACGAACAATGACCCTTCTTGAACAGAAAAACAGAGCCGTGGACACTCTGCCTCTGAATGAGCGGGCCATGGAGGTACTCAAAGCCCGGGCAAAGGTCCGATACCTTCGATCAAGCTACGTCTTCTGCAATAAAAAAGGCGACAGAATCGATCCTCGAAATCTCCTGAGAGCCTTCTACGAGGCAGTCGAAACAGCAGGCATTGAGCATCTTCGCTGGCATGATCTTAGGCACACCTTTGCGACCCGTCTTGCGCAGGCAGGTGTGGATCTCTATAAAATTCAGAAGCTCGGCAGGTGGAAAGAGATCTCAATGCTTTCAAGATATGCTCATCATTATCCTGAAAGTTTAAGAGATGGAGTTGAGGTTCTGGATCAGATCAGGGAAAAGATTAGCACAAAATTAGCACAATCGCATGATGTGGAGGAACCTTCAGGTTCGTAACTTATTGAAATCATTGGCGCGCCCGGGGAGACTCGAACTCCCGACCTGCGGATTCGAAGTCCGACGCTCTATCCAGCTGAGCTACAGGCGCAAATTGGGGTGAGTGAAGGGATTCGAACCCTCGCCCACTGGGGCCACAACCCAGTGCTCTATCCGGCTGAGCTACACTCACCAATTATATTTAATATATTCTACCCAAAAAAATAATTCAAATGATTGGCGCGCCTGGAGGGATTCGAACCCCCGACCCACGGATTAGAAGTCCGTAGCTCTATCCAGCTGAGCTACAGGCGCTAACTTTAGCTACGTATAGAGCTCCCTCATTCTTCAGTCAATAGATGTAATAAGAAGGAACTGGTCGGGGCGAGCCGATTTGAACGGCCGACCTCCTGCTCCCAAGGCAGGCGCGCTAACCAGACTGCGCTACGCCCCGAACGATCTTTAAAATACCCTCCCGGAGAAAGCTAAATTCTTTTAACATATTTTCGATAAGAATCCAACCCTTCTGGCCCTCTAAATCTTTTTAAAATTCTGGGGCTTCCGGATCAAAGAGAGCCCTGTCTTTAAATTCATTTAAATAATTTTTCAACCCTCTCTCAAAAAAGACTTGACAAAAAAAATTTTAGAGTTATACTTTGCGGTAGTTTAGTTTATTAAACTATTTTCTTTCTATAGTGACTTACAGATTACTAAACAAAATTCTTTTTATATTAACCTTTAAGTCTCAAGGAAGAGAGGTGAATCAAAGCCTAAAGGAGGAGGGGAGATGATTTTTAAAACGCCTACAAAATATTTTCTGGTCTCGGGTGCTTCGGACGGGTTTAGCCCACTTAACGCATTCGATGGGGCCTTATTGGAGGCGGGTATCGGCAACACCAATATCATCAAGATGTCCAGCATCGTTCCCCCCCGTTGTAAAATGATCTCCCCTATCACGCTTCCTCCGGGGGCACTCGTTCCAGCCGCCTATGCCTCCATTACGAGCGATGTGCCTGGAGAAATCATTTCGGCAGGCGTGGCCATTGCCCTACCAAAAGACAGGAATCGAAATGGACTGATCATGGAATATTCGGCCAAGGGGAGGAAAGACCAGATCGAGAAAAAAGTCCGCCAAATGGCTCTCGAGGGGATGAAACTCCGAGGGTGGGACGTAAAAGATCTAAAGTCCATTGCCATTGAATATAAGGTCAAGAAGATTGGAGCAGCTTTTGCTGCAGTCGTCCTTTGGGGATAGTCTTTGAAACTCCCTCTCATTGAACAAACCTACCTCTCTGCAAAGACCCCTTTTGAAAAAAGTGAAATTGTGATTCTGGGCTGTCCCTATGATGGGTCAGCTTCCTTTCGACCGGGAGCCCGTTTTGCCCCCCAAGCCATTCGCAGGGCTTCATGGGGAATAGAGACCTACAGTCCTTATTTTCGAAAGGACCTCTCCCGTCTTCTGATTCACGATATGGGAGATCTTGAACTCCCTCCGGGAGAGAAAGAATTCTCCATGGGTCTTATTCAAAAAGCCATTCGAATGATTCTTGAGGCGAAAAAAATTCCTATTAGCTTAGGAGGAGACCACCTTATCACTCTCCCCATTATTGAGGAAATCATCCAATCCAATCCTGAACTTTCTATTATTCAAATGGATGCCCATACAGACCTCAGAGAGGATTACTTAGGAGAAAGACTTTCTCACAGCACGGTGATGAAAAGGGTGAAGCCTCTCCTGAAAAAGGGGAGACTTTTCCAGATAGGCGTTCGATCAGGGACAGAGGAGGAATTTGAAGAGGCAGCCAAGATGAATTCTATCGTCTCTTTGGGAAATCCTTCTTTTCGCTCCATGCTGGCCTATCTCAAACATAAGCCCGTTTATATCACTCTGGATCTGGATGTCTTTGATCCAGGTTTTCTCCCAGGGGTAGGGACCCCGGAGCCGGGGGGTTTAAGCTTCCGGGAATTCATATCCCTTCTTAAAAGGCTTCGATCACTTCGGGTCATAGGATTTGATCTGGTGGAACTCACGCCAGACTATGACCCTTCCCAAATCTCATCGGTAAACGCCTCGGTCATCCTCAGAGAGATGATCCTGGCATTGTGCACCTGAACCAGGAGAGGGAAGGACTAATGAAAAAAGTTTGGAATGAAAAGATGGAACTTCTCAGTCGCGAGGAGATAGAAAAGATCCGCCTTCGAAGATTAAGGAGACAATTAAAATATTGCTATGCCCATAGTGAATTTTACAAAAGAAAATTTGACGATATAGGCCTTCGGCCTGAGGAGATTAAAACGTGGGAGGATTTTAGAAAGATCCCTCCCCTGATGGATAAAGAAGAAGAAAGGGAGAGTCAGAGGGAATCCCTGGAACGTTTTGGCCATCCATTTGG
Source organism: uncultured bacterium (assembly GCA_938045955.1). GTDB lineage: Bacteria > Desulfobacterota > BSN033 > BSN033 > UBA1163 > CALIBK01. The sequence goes on from CALIBK010000064.1 coordinate 5,754, forward strand.
GATGCATCTCTGCTGTCCACCTGAAAAGATTATTATTGCGAAAACGACCGGGGGGACCACCGGCATTCCGACCTTCAGCTATTCCTTTACCCGACATGATTTTGATCGGTGGAACGAAGGATCGGCAAGAGGATACTGGCTGGCAGGGCTTCGGCCTGGAGATCGAGTCCTCTTCTGCTTTCCTCTGAGTGGAGGATGGGCTGGAAGTATTGTGAAGACCCCTCTCCAATATATGGGAATCCTCTGTTTAGACCTGGGGGCTGAAACTCCCATTGAAAAAATCGTTGAATATACCAGAATGATTCGGCCTAATGCCTTAATGGCGACCCCTTCCTTCGCTGAAACGCTGATCGAGGCCTATCCTAAAATTACTGGAAAACCTGTCTCAGAGCTCGGGATCAAGAAACTTCTCCTTACAGGAGAGCCGGGGGTGGGAATACCCTCCATTCGAAAAAGAATGGAAGAATCGTTTGGAGGAAAATGGAATGACTATCTGATGATCAACAGCGAGGGATTCTCAAGTTCCTGTCCCTCCGAGCCTTATCAGGGTCTCCATGAGGTAGCCCTTGATCTAAGC
>CALIBK010000065.1 GCA_938045955.1 uncultured bacterium
TTTCTATTCCAACAAAAATCTCTCAATTTAGGGTCAAATTAAAATAGAATTTTCAACAATAGATTAAAAAAGGGGAGAAGGGTTTAATGTCGAGGAGAGTGAGAATCGAATCGGTTGCCTTCAAAGGATATGGAGTGGGAAAGTTGAAGGGGAAGGTCATCTTTGTCCCCTATACAGTGACAGGGGACGAGGTCTCTATCAATCTTATTGAGGAAAAGAAAAACTTCGCTATGGCCAGAATAAAAGAGGTCCTTAGACCATCCCCATGGAGGGTTTGTCCTCCCTGTCCGTATTTTGGTGGTTGTGGGGGATGTCAGTGGCAACATATTGAACCGAGGATTCAAGGGGATTTAAAGAAGGAGATCCTTAAGAATCTGCTTCAGAGATTAGGGGGGATGAAAGATCTTCCCCTCCTTTCCTTAATCCCCTCGGATACCCCCTATGGCTATCGAGCAAGAATTCAGCTGAAACTCAAAGAGGGGAAAATCGGGTTTTTTGAAGAGAAGTCCCATCGAATCATTGAGATCGAAGAATGTCTCATCGCCCATCCTTTGATTAATCTCATCCTCCAGCGTTTTCAAAGAGAAAGATTCCCGGTCTCGAACCTCAGGGAGATTGAAATCAATATTTCACCTGACGAAGATAAGGGAATCCTCATACTCCATCTGTATAAATCCAAAGCTGGAAAAGATCTTCCAGTACAAGAATTCCTCCAGTCCTTTCCGATTTTGAAAGGGATAGCCCTGGCAGGAAAAGGGAAATGGATCTATTTCGGTGATCCCGTTCTTTATTTCAACACGAAGGTGGTATCCTCCAAGTTTCACAGGACCCTTCGGTTAAGGGTCTCACCAGAGAGTTTTTATCAGGTCAACCTTCGGCAGAATTTAAAGCTCATCGAAATCCTTCTCGAATTCGCTCAATTACAAGGGGAAGAACGGGTCCTTGACCTCTATTCCGGGATAGGGAATTTCAGTTTGCCCTTGGCCCTCCATGCAAAATCCGTGATTGGAATTGAGGAAAACAGAAAGGCCATCGAAGATGCTCGATTCAATGCAGAAGAGAATCAAACCGGGAACTGCCGGTTTCTTTTAGGGAGGGTGGAAGATAGAATGAAAGGGATGGAAGGGAGGGTCGATCTTCTCGTCCTTGATCCTCCAAGGAGGGGAGCCAGGGCAATTCTGGATGAAATAGAAGGACTCCGTCCCAAAAGAATCATCTATATCTCCTGTGAACCCACGACATTTATCCGGGACATTAAGATTCTGACCCAGAAAGGATATTTCCTTCAGAAGATCTGCCTGGTTGATATGTTTCCCCAAACCTACCATATGGAGGTTATAGGACTTCTCCAGACCTAAATCACTTTATTGAGGGGATATTCGATAATCCCAACGGCCCCTCGTTTCATCAATTTTGGAATCAGTTCGCGAACCTCTTTCTCTGACACCATCACCTCCACAGCGAACCAGTCTGTCTGGAAAAGATTGGAGATGGTGGGGGCAGTGATACAGGGGAGGATTTCGATAACACTCTTTAGATCATTAGCCGAGACATTCATCTTGAGCCCAACCATCCCTTCGGCCCGCAAAGCCCCCTGAAGAAGAAGGGAGATCTGTTCAATCTTCTCCCTCTTCCATGGATCTTCATAGGCTTTCCGATTGGCAATGAGCTGGGTATTGGTCTGGAGAAGCTCTTCTACAATTCGAAGTTTATTGGCCCGAAGGGTACTTCCTGTTTCAGTCACCTCCACGATGGCATCACAGAGACCTTCGATCACTTTACCTTCGGTCGCTCCCCACGAAAATTCGACCTCCACATGGATATTTCTTTCTTTGAAGTAGCGCTTTGTAAAATTCACGAGTTCAGTAAAGATCTTCTTTCCCTCTAAGTCTTTAATGGTTCGAATGGGTGAGTCTTCGGCCACGACCAAAACCCACTTCGCCGGAGCTGTACTTGTCTTTGAATAGATCAGATCCTGAACGACCACCACATCCGAACCATTTTCGAGGACCCAGTCCTTACCTGTAAGGCCCACATCCAGGGTTCCCATCTCTACAAACCGAGACATCTCCTGAGCTCTGACCAGGGTGCAACGAATCTCCTCATCATCGATGCTCGGGAAATAGCTTCTTCCGCTCACTGTGATCTTCCACCCTGATTTTCTAAATAGCTCGATCGTCGCATTCTCAAGACTCCCTTTTGGAATTCCTAATTTTAACAGGTTCACTTTTTATAGACCTCCTTTGGATCAAAAATGAGTCTTCCTGAGATCTTCCATTCTCCGTCTTTCCAGTGATGGTGGAAACAACTTTGATAACCCGTATGACAGGCTGCCCCTCCGATCTGATGAACCTTTATGAGTAAGGCGTCCCCATCACAGTCGAGGTAGATCTCCTTTACTTCCTGAAAACGGCCTGAGGTTTCCCCCTTTACCCATAATTGGTTTCTCGATCTGGACCAGTAGGTTACTTTTTTGTTTCTCAGAGTTTCTTCCCAGGCCTCTTGATTCATATAGCCTAACATCAGGACTTCGTTTGTGATTGCATCCTGAATGATGACCGGAATCAATCCGTTTCCTTTTTTAAAATCAATCTCGATCATAATCTCTCCTTTATGAATTCATGAGGAGCTATTCCTGTAGAAGTAATTTCGCCAGCTGAATGGCATTTTTAGCTGCCGAGCCCGCATGACAATTATTAAAAAAGACCAGGGTCTTAGTGGTTTTTTGCGAGATCTCCTGGATGTCCGGGATGAACTCCTTGAGCTCTTTCTCACTGTAAAGATAGTCATAACGGACAGAGGTGGGGACATTGAACCAGTTGGGATTTCTTCCATGGAATCGAAAATATCCTATCTCAGAGGTCGCCCTGGGCAGATAGGGCATCAGTTTTGGGAGCTTGGGTTCATCCACCACGCAGAATCCAATCCTATTTCGTTCCAAGAACCGGAAGGTCTCCTCTCTTAACCACATTCGATTCCGAAACTCAAACACCAATGGAATCTCCTCCATCTCCTCCTTAAATCTCTTGAGATAGCTGAGATTTGCTGAATTCGGAAAGAATCCATAAGGAAACTGAGCCAATACGCAGGCGAGTTTTCCTTCCTCTTTTAGGGGGAGGAGGCTATATTTAAATTTCTTGAAGATCTCCTGATTCTCGGAAATTTCTCCACTCCCTTGATCTCTGATCTCGTGGGTCATTCCTTTAAAGGACTTGACCACAAATTCAAAATCCTTGGAAGTCTTTTTGACCATCGCGGTAAAACTCTTCTGGGAGGGAAGGGTATAGTAAGTAAAATTGACTTCAAGGGCTTTGAAACCCAGTTCCTTTTCATAGAAAGGGAGCATCTCATTCTCCTGAAGTCCCGGAGGATAAACCACGCCTTTCCAGTCTGGAAAGGAAAAACCACTTGTCCCGATCTTGATCATGTTATATAAAGAAATTGGGCTCATGAAGCCCGTCTCTAATAAAAATAGAAGAATCCAAGAGGATTGTCAACTTTTGAGCAACTTAATTAAAGAGTTTCATATCTCGAGGAAGATCAGAAATCTCTGTCAATTCGAAGAATCCCTTTTTACCCTCCGGGGCAACGTCATCCTTCCTAACCTTCGCGCTGCGAGAGAATTTGCTAAGAAGATAAATGATCAGGGAGGGTTTCCCCGTGCTCCCGGGAAAATGGTCAGCCCGGGTGAGATCTTTGGAATGGGGTTAATCGATGAGATTCTTCACTTCGTCGTTCACCTCTATAAAGAGGAGAGAAACCCGGAGGCGATGGAGAAAGCGCTTCACTGGATTTATCACGAAATCGGAAGAATTGAGGTGGATGAAACCCTTAAGAGATTTTTAGAAGAGTTTCCTCCGCTCGCTCTCTATCGAGGAGAGATGGAACTCGAGGCCTACCTGGAGGGAGAAACCGGGGGAATTCCAAATCGTCAGTCGATCCTCGAAGAGATGATCATGCTCTGGTTAGCCAATCAGAATCCTGCCTTCTCCTCTTTTTTCGACCTTTTCGACCATTCTTCGCTTGAAAAGGAGACCTCTTACCGAGAGGTCCTTCTGTCCCTCCGTCGTTTCTTCCTTACCCAACCTTTTTTTGGTCCCGAATCCCAGAGTCTCATCGAAATGCTTGAAAGCCCTGCAAAGACCTTCCCAGATTCCATTTATAGACAATTGGAATTCATCAAAGAAAGATGGGGTTATCTGCTGGGAAGATATCTCTCCTTTCTCCTTAGAGGTCTCGATCTTTTAAAAGAGGAAGAGATTGCCCGGATCAGAAAAACGGCTCTATGGACCCGGCCACCGATGGAGGTCTATGAATTTGTCGAGCTTGAGGGAGAGCCTGAACGATTCAGCCCCGATCGGGAGTGGATGCCAAAGCTGGTTCTGATGGCTAAGAATGTTTATGTCTGGCTCCATCAACTTTCAAGAAAGTACCAGCGATCCATCTATCGACTCGACCAGATTCCAGATGAAGAGCTGGAACTTTTATCCCGGTGGGGATTTAGCGGGCTTTGGTTGATTGGCCTTTGGGAAAGGAGTTTAGCCTCAAAGAAGATTAAGGAACTCCTTGGAAGCCCTGATGTAGTGGCTTCAGCCTACTCCATTTTTGACTATCAGATTGCCGGTGATTTGGGGGGAGAGGAGGCCTTTCAGGCTTTAAAACAAAAGGCCTGGAGATATGGAATTCGTTTGGCAAGCGATATGGTGCCAAACCATATGGGGATTGACTCAAAATGGGTGATCGAGCACCCGGATCGGTTCCTCTCCCTGGAGGAAAGCCCCTTTCCTTCGTATCGTTTTTCAGGTCCTGATCTCTCATGGCACGGAGAGGTGGGAATCTATCTCGAAGACCACTATTATGATCAAACGGATGCTGCCGTGGTCTTCAAGAGAGTGGATCGTAGGAATGGAGAGGTGCGGTACATTTACCATGGAAATGATGGAACTCGAATGCCCTGGAACGATACTGCCCAACTCAATTTCTTGAAGCCAGAGGTTCGAGAGGCTGTCATCCAGACGATCCTCGAGGTGGCAAAAAAATTTCCGATTATTCGTTTTGACGCAGCCATGACCCTCACCAAGCGACATTATCAACGGCTCTGGTTCCCTGAACCAGGAACCGGCGGAGCCATTCCTTCACGATCGGAACATGGAATGACGAAGGAGGAGTTTAATCGCTATATGCCCAATGAGTTTTGGCGTGAGGTGGTCGATCGGATCGCTCAAGAAGCTCCGGATACCCTTCTCTTGGCCGAGGCCTTCTGGCTGCTGGAGGGATATTTTGTTCGTACTCTCGGGATGCACCGGGTCTACAACAGTGCCTTTATGAATATGTTGAAAGACGAGGAGAACCAGAAGTATCGATCCGTGATGAAGAATACCCTGGAGTTTAATCCTGAAATCCTCAAGCGATTTGTGAACTTTATGAGTAACCCTGACGAAGAGACAGCGATCTCCCAGTTTGGAAAGGATGATAAGTATTTTGGGGTCTGTACGATGATGGTCACCCTTCCAGGATTACCGATGTTTGCTCACGGGCAGATCGAAGGATTTTATGAAAGGTATGGGATGGAGTATCGATTTGCCAAATGGGAGGAAGAACCGGATCGTTATTTGATCGAGCGCCATCGTCGAGAAATCTTTCCATTACTCAGACGTCGCCACCTCTTTGCCGAGGTGAAGGATTTTTTGCTCTATGACTTTTTTACTCCTGAAGGGAGAGTCAACGAAAATGTCTTTGCTTATTCCAATCGCTCGGGAGAAGAGAGAGCCCTCGTTCTTTACCATAATAAGTATGATCGAACCTGCGGGTGGATTCGAACCTCTGTCGCTTATTGCATCGAGGAAGGAGGGGAACGAAAACTCATTCAGAGGGAACTCGGTGAAGCCCTTGGACTTCACCGGGAGGAGGAGTACTTCCTGATTTTTCAGGATCATGTGAGTGGCCTTGAATATATTCGAAAGAGCAAGGAGGTTCATGAGAAAGGACTTTATGTTGAATTAGGGGCTTATCAGTATCATGTCTTTCTGAATCTTCGGGAAGTTCGAGACAACGAATGGCATCATTATTCCCAACTCCATGAATTCTTAAATGGGAGGGGAGTGGCAAGTCTTGAAGAGGCCCTGAAAGAGATCCTGAGTCGCCCCCTTCATCAGGCCTTTCGAGAATTGGTTCAGGGAGAGAGGCTTCGTCGTTTAATGGGAGCTTCCATCAAAAAATTGGGAGAATCTCTGGAAGAAACTCTTCTTACTGAAATTGAGGAGAAGATGATTCGTGTCCTGAAGGAGGCAAAACAGATTCACAAGGGGAAAGGGGACGAATTCGTGGTTGCCCTGCAGGTCCGAAAAGAGCTGGAAGCCATCCTTTTTTTGCCTGTGATAACCGGGCGTGTCTCTATTCTTCAACCTAAAAAAGTCAAAGAGATCGCGCAGTTTTTGAATCAAGGGCTAACGGATTCGCCCCTCCTCTGGGGTCCTCTCTTCTTATGGGTTTTTGTTCACCTTTTAGGAAAGGTAATGAATCCACAAGATTTTGCTGAAGAGAGCTTTAAAGCCATTGGGGATTTAAAACTCGATTCCATTCTCCGGGAGGCTCTTCTGGATCTCGGGGTCGAGGAGGGGAGCCTCTCCAAGCGAATGAACCTGATCAAGCTTCTCGCCCGTTATCAGAGATGGTATGAAGGAGAGATAGACTCTTTAATCGAGAAGTTATTCAATGATCCTGAGGTAAGGGAATTCCTGGGGACGAACCTATTCAATGGAATCTGGTGGTTTCACAAAGAATCCTTTGAAGAGCTTTTATGGTGGTTCATGTTGATCTCAGCGATTGAGATCGGTTTTGACTCCTTTCGACCGGTCAATGAGATAAAGAATGAATTGGAGAGATCCTGGTCCATGATTGAACGTCTTAAAGGGGCCGAACAGGAGTCGGGATATCAGATTGAAAGATTTGTAGAATTGGTCAAGAAATCCTCGCCTCAATAGAGGCCCGCCCAGGTGAGGGTCCAATCTCCGAAACGATCATTGATCCGATCCATCGCTTTGAGGAGACTTTCCCTCTTCTCTTTTTTCTCAAAAAGACTTAGCTGAACCCCTTCCTTTCTTAATAACGAAACGGTAACCCCTAAGAGGCGGATCGGCTTTGGATGAGAAAGGGATTCGAAGATTTCGAGAGAGTGGCGAAATATCTCGCTTCCGCTATGGGTTTCCTCCGAGAGGGTTTTCTGTTTGGTAAGGGTATAGAAATCGCAATATCGAACCGTAAGGGTGACCCTTTTCCCATAATAACCTTCCTTTCTCATTCTTCTCGAGACCTTTTCGGAGAGTTGAAAAAGAACCTTTTTAAGTTTTTGTGGATCCAGTGTGTCCTCCTCGAGGGTCACACTGTGTCCGATCGATTTCGCCTCTTCCTTCTGGTCAAATGGGATGAGTGGGGTCTCATCTTTTCCCAGACCCATTTCCTTAAGCCTCTCGCCAATCACCCCGAATCTTTTTGTTAATAGAGTGAGAGGGGTCCTTCCCAGCTCGCCACAGGTAAAGATTCCTAAGGATTTTAACGACTCCGCAAGCTTTGGCCCAATCCCATGGAGTTTCTCTACGGGAAGATCTTTTAGAATCTCCCCTATTTCTTCTTTATGAATTACCATTAAACCGTCAGGTTTTTTGAGACGGCTTCCCAATTTAGCCAGCATTTTATTCGGGGCAATTCCGATGGAGCAGGTCAACCCCTCTTCCTTTCTGATCCTCTCTTTAATCCCCTGAGCGATATGAAGGGGGGAACAAAATAGAAGGAGGGAATCTGTAATGTCGAGGTAGGCTTCATCGATGGAGGCCACCTCGACCAGTGGAGTGAACCCTTTCAAAATGGTGAAGATTCGAGAGGCCGTCTCCGTATATTTGGAATGGTCTCCTTCGACAAGGATTAACGATGGACACCTCCTCTTGGCTTCCTTCACCGACATCCCAGCATGGATTCCGAATGGCCTCGCCTGGTAGTTCGCCGAGGTGATGACACTTCGGGAAGAGGAACCACATACCGCTGCGGGTTTACCCCTGATCCAGGGCCGATCTCTCTCCTCCACGGAGATAAAAAAGGCGTCCATATCGATATGAAAGATCGTTCGTTCATTCCTCATAGTTTTCGGAAAATCCCGATCACCTTCCCCACGATGGTCACCTTTTTTTCTTCTTTTTTAACGATAATAGGGTCCAGACGGGAGTTGGCAGGCTCCAGCCGGATGAAATCCCTGGTTGTGAAAATCCTTTTGATCGTTGCCTCCTCTTCTACCAAAACAACCACTATCTCCCCATTCTCTGCATGGGATTGGGGCCTCACCAGGGCAAAGTCCCCATCCTGAATGTGGGCCTCCACCATACTGTCCCCTTCTACACGAAGGAGAAAAACATCATCAGAAGAAACGAGGTTCCTATCAAGATGGATATAGCCCTCCAGATTCTCAATCGCCAGCACAGGTTCTCCAGCCTTAACCTTTCCTACAACAGGCACAGAGATCACATCTCTTAAAGGCCCTTTAGGACCATCTAAAATCTCGATTCCCCTTGAACGGTAAGGGATTCTCTGAATGAATCCCTTCCTCTTAAGGATCTCGAGGCCTTTTAGAGGAGCCCTCGGGCTTTTTAGTCCAAAATGGGAGGCGATCTCCCGGATGGTGGGGGGAAATCCTTTTTCCTTCACATAATTTTTTAAAAAATTAAGAAGTTCTTTCTGTTTCGGGGTCAATTTCTCTTTCATTTAGGTATACATATGTTTACCTAAAATAAATAAAAAGTCAAGAGGAAGGATTAATCAACTTCAAGTTGACAAAAAAGGTGGGGTTGGATAAAGTTAAATCAAAAAGATTTGGGGGAGGGAAATGGGAGAGAGACCTTATATCCTATGGTTTGATGAGATTACGCTAAGCGATATTCCTCTTGTGGGAGGCAAAAATGCTTCGTTGGGAGAGATGAGAAAGGAACTAAAACAGCTTGGAGTAAATATTCCTAACGGGTTTGCCATCACGGTCCACGCCTATCATGATTTCATTGATAAAGGGACCGTTCAAGAATGGCAGTACCTTATGAAGAAACCCAATGTGAGGGAGAATATTCAGGATATCCTTTCGGATCTTGATGTGGAGAATATGGAGGACCTTTCAGAGAAAGGAAGCCGCATTCGAAGACTCATCTATAGCCTCGAATTCCCCCGAGAGATTATTGAGGAGATTGTTAAGGCTTACCGCAGGTTATGTAAGGAATACGGAGAGGATACGGATGTGGCGGTTCGAAGCAGTGCTACTGCCGAAGATTTACCTACAGCGAGTTTTGCGGGCCAGCAGGAGACCTATCTCAATATCCGGGGGGAGTATGCATTGATTCAGGCCTGTAAGAGATGTTTTGCGTCGTTATTTACGAATCGAGCTATCTCCTATCGGGCCCATAAAGGATTTGACCATTTTCGAGTGGCCCTATCCATTGGAGTTCAGAAGATGGTGCGTTCCGATAAGGCCTGTTCAGGAGTGATGTTTACCCTTGATACCGAGTCCGGTTTCCCTGATGTCGTCTATATTACCGGGTCTTACGGGTTAGGGGAGAACATTGTTCAGGGAGTGATCAATCCGGACGAGTTTTATGTGTTTAAGCCCTGTTTAAAGGGAAGGTATAAGCCTATTATTCAAAAGACCCTCGGAAGCAAGGAGATCAAGATGGTCTATGCCATCGAGGGGGAGGGCTCCACGAAGAATATCCCTACTTCTGCCTCCGAGAGAGTAAATTTTATCCTGAGTGACGAAGAGATCATTCGTCTGGCTCAATGGGGAGTCCTCATCGAGGAGCACTATACAAAGAAATACGGACGATACTCTCCAATGGATATTGAATGGGCAAAGGATGGGATCACCCAGGAGCTCTTCATCCTTCAGGCCAGACCCGAGACAGTAAAATCTCAAACGAAGAGGAACGTTCTGGAGACCTATACCCTAAAACAGAGGGGCAGACCTCTGGTGAAGGGAAGAAGTGTTGGAGAAAAAATCGGGGCAGGTCCTATCAATGTGATCTCCAGTGTGAGAGAGATCGACCGATTTAAAAAAGGGGAAATTTTAGTCACCCAGATGACTGACCCGGACTGGGAACCGATCATGAAGATAGCCGCAGGAATTGTAACGGATCGGGGAGGAAGAACCTGTCACGCTGCAATCATCAGTCGGGAGTTAGGAGTTCCTTGTATCGTGGGGACAGGCAATGGAAGCGAGATTTTAAAGGGTTACTCGAGTGCTACGGTCTGTTGTGCCGAGGGGGAGACAGGAGTGGTCTATGAAGGGATTCTCGAATATGAGGTCAAGCGTTTCGATATGGAACATCTCCAGAGACCTAAAACCAGAATTATGATGAATGTAGGGGATCCAGATAGTGCCTTTCATCTCTCCTATATTCCAAATGATGGGGTTGGGCTGGCGAGGCTGGAGTTCATCATCAATAATTTTATACGGATTCATCCCATGGCCCTGGTGAAGTTCGACTCTTTGCCTGAAGATCATGTGAAGAAAGAGATTGAACAATTGACCGTGGGTTATAAAGATAAAAAGCTCTATTTTGTAGATCGATTGGCCCAGGGGGTGGGAAAGATCGCAGCGGCTTTTTATCCCAAAGACGTCATCGTTCGGATGAGTGATTTTAAAACAAATGAGTACGCTAATCTCATCGGAGGAAGCCGCTTTGAACCTGTAGAAGATAATCCCATGATTGGCTTCCGTGGGGCCTGTCGATATTATGATGAAGACTATCAGGAAGGATTCGGGCTGGAATGCCTGGCAATGAAGAAGGTTCGAGACGAGATGGGATTGACCAATGTGAAACTGATGATCCCCTTCTGCCGAACGGTAGAGGAAGGTCGGCTGGTCATTGCCGAGATGAGAAAATATGGGTTGATTCAAGGACAGAATGGTCTTGAGATCTATATGATGTGTGAGATTCCGAGTAATGTGATTTTAGCCGAGGAGTTCTGTGAAATCTTCGATGGCTTTTCCATCGGGTCCAATGACCTGACCCAGTTAGTCCTCGGTCTGGATCGCGACTCAGAAAAGGTCTCCCACCTCTTTGATGAAAGGGATCCCGCGGTCAAGAAGATGATCCAGTGGGTGATTGAGAGAGTTAAACAGAAAGGGAAGAAGATCGGAATCTGCGGTCAGGCCCCAAGTGATTATCCGGAATTCGCAGAGTTCCTGGTTCGATGTGGGATTGATAGTATCTCCCTTAATCCGGATACTGTACTCAAGACCACGGAAAGGATCCTGGAGGTTGAGAGGGAACTCGGATTGAGAAGGGAGGAGCCTGAAAGGGAGGCCCTTGCAGCAAGTTGATGAGGATCTTACTTCATATCTGTTGTGCGAACTGTGCCATTTATCCAGTCGAAGTATTGAGAGGTCGAGGAGAGGAAGTAAAGGGATTCTTCTTTAACCCGAATATTCATCCTTATCAGGAATATCTCAGGCGATTGGAGTCTTTGAGAAGGTATGCAGAAGAGATGGATCTTGAAGTGATCTATCGGGATGAGTATCTCCTTGAAGAGTTTTTAAGAAAGGTCGCCCAGCACCCGGAGGAGAGGTGTCCCTATTGTTACTCTCTTCGACTTGAAGCAACCGCTCAGGAGGCCAAAGAGGGGGGATTTGATGGATTTTCCAGTACGCTTCTTCAAAGCACCCATCAGAATCATCGTCTCATCCATGAAATAGGAGATCGAATTGCCCAAGAATTTGGGATTCCGTTCTTATATGAAGATTTTCGGGTAGGTTGGAGGAGAGGGGTAGAGGTGTCCAAAGCGATGGGTCTTTATCGCCAGCAGTACTGTGGCTGTATTTATAGTGAGAAAGAGAGATATTTAAGATCGAAGAGATAAAGGTCCCATTGGAGGGAAGAGGATGGATCTGGGTCCAATAGGAAAACTTCTCATTCTCTTTGGAATCTTTATCGTCTTGATCGGTCTCTTTCTGCTCCTGAGTGATAAATTACCCTGGGTGGGAAGGCTTCCAGGCGATATCCTGATCAAGAAAGATCGGTTTACGTTCTACTTCCCCTTGGCGACCTGTATTCTTCTCAGTCTCCTTCTCACCTTTATTTTCTGGATCCTTCGAAGGTAAGCACTGGGCTGTCTTTAAGTAGCTATTTTTTGAATCAGGTCGACCAGAAACCTCATTCCGAACTTCAAGTTTTCCAGTTCGATTCGTTCATTATTCCCATGAACTCTCATAAGTTCTTTTTCCGTGATTCGAAAGGGTTCGAAGTCATAAGTGATAATCCCCTTTTCCCTTAAAAAACGGCTATCTGTCGCACCTGGAAGGAGAAGGGGAAGGACAGGACATCCAGGATCCTTTTCGGAAGCGATCGCCTCGATCGATTGAAAAAGCTCCGTATCCATAGGAGAAGGAGGAAGAGACCGACTCTCGGCAATAACCTCCACCTCTATCTCTTCCCCCACCCTCTTCTTGACCTCTTTCAAAAACTCCTCTTTATCGGTTCCTGGAAGGAGGCGGCAATCGAGCACACCTGTCGATTCCGAAGGAATGACATTGGCCTTCTTCCCTCCCTGGAGAATGGTGAGAGAGACTGTATTCCGTAGCATGGCGTTATAGATAGGATTCGAGGTGAGCCAGATGGAGAAGGTCTCGTCCTGGAGTCCCTTCTCAATATCCTCAAAATAGACTTTTTCATAAGGGGGTTGTTTGGGAGCCATCTTCCTGAAGAATTCTTTCACCATGGGAAGGACTGAAAAAGGCGTTTCCCAACGGGTGATCGCCTCCAGGGCACGAACCAGTTTTACATTGGGATTATCGGGATGGGGTAAAGAGGCATGGCCGGAGGTGCCTCGGGCTCTGAGTCTGAGTTGATAAATGACCTTCTGACCGCTCGAGACCTCATATCGGTCTGCCATTCCTTTTTCATTCACCATGATATATCCCCCTTCGTTCAGGGCATACTCACATTGGCTTAAGGAGGGGAGATGTTCCATTGCCCACTGCACCCCCCATCTTCCCCCTGTCTCCTCATCGGCGGAGGCAAAGAAGAGGATATCCCTCTTAAGGGGAGTTCTCTCTCGTTTTAAGATAAGGAGGGCCATCATCTCAACAATTCCCATCGATTTATTATCAAGAGCCCCACGCCCGTAGAGATAGCCATCCTTGATGACCCCTTCAAAGGGAGGGACTTCCCAACCCTCCTTCTCCACAGGGACCACATCCATATGGTTGAGAAGTAAAAAGGGTCTCTTCCCTTCACTTCCTTTTAAGGTTGCAATGAGATTCCCTCTCCCCGGAGAAGGCTCAAAGATCTCGCACGGGATCGATTCCCGATCAAAGATTCTTTTAAAAAACCTGGCTCCTTCGATCTCATTCCCGGGTGGATTGACGGTCTCAATTCGTATGTATTCTTGAAGATAATGAATTGCCTCATTAAGGAGTTGATCCCAGTTCATCGTTCCCTCCATTCCTCATATATTCCATCTTCCAATTTTAAATTCATTTTTTCACTCTTCCCCAAATACGGGTACAATTTTAAACCGCATCACATCCACAAGACCTTTATCCGTGATCTTCAATTCTGGGATCACCGGAAGGGAAAGAAAAGAGAGGGTCATAAAAGGGTCTGAAATCTTGCATCCGATCTCCTTAGCCTTTTCATGAAGGTTTATCAGTTTTTGATAGACCTGATGGACCGACCTCTCGGACATTAATCCTCCTATGGGAAGAGGCAGCGAAGCCAGCACTTTTCCCTTCCCGATAACGATCAGACCTCCTCCCATCTTTTGAATCACAAGAACAGCCCTTATCATCTCATCATCATTCGTTCCTACCACAACAATATTATGGGAGTCATGGGCTACGGAAGAAGCAATGGCCCCATCCTTCAGTCCGAATCCCTGAACGAAACCCACCCCGATATTTCCTGTCCCTCGATGTCTTTCGACCACAGCGATCTTCAGAATGTCTTCTTCAGGGTCAGGATAAGCTACCCCATCTCTTAAAATAATCTTCCTCATCACCTTTTTAGTAAGAATCTGCCCAGGAATCAATTGAATGACTTTGGCCCAGGGATGGTCACTTCGAAGGAGAAAAGAGTCTTTATCGATTTTCCCGAGATGGATCGATTCTCGAATCCTCTTGTTTTTGACTCTTTTAAAGGTCTTTGGCAGAAGTCTCCCATTCTCGGCAATCAACACCCCATCCTTAAATACCTTTTTGATCCGAAACTCCCCCAAGTGATTGACACTGATGAGATCGGCCCTAAATCCCGGGGCTATGGCACCAAGGTCATCCAGCCTGAAGTATTCTGCTGAATTTAGGGTCGCCATTTGGATAGCGAGAATCGGGTCGAGACCCAGGCGGATGGCCTTTCTCACCATGCTGTCGACATGACCCTCTTCGATCAGTTCCTTCGGGTGGCGATCATCCGTAACCCAGAAAAAACGCCTGGAATTTTTTGGTTGAATTAATGGAAGCAAATCTTTAAGATTTCTTGCTGTGGACCCCTCTCGAACCATAATCCACATCCCATTTTTTAATTTCTCCTTCGCCTCTCGAGGGGTGCTGCATTCATGATCCGATCGGATGCCTGCAACGAGATAAGCATAAAGCCCTTTCCCCGAGAGGAGAGGGGCATGACCATCAATCCTTTTTCCACGAGCCCTTTCAATCTTTTTGATCACCTCTGAATCCCTGAGAATGACACCAGGGAAGTTCATCATCTCTGCCAATCCGATGGCCCAGGACTCCCGGAATAGAGATTCGAGGTCCTCGGCTTTTATTTCAGCGCCGGAGGTTTCGAGAAAAGTAGCCGGGACACAGGAAGGAATCATCACAAACACATTGAGGGGAATTCCATTTGCCGACTCAGCCATCCATCGAACTCCCTCGACCCCCAAGACATTAGCTATCTCATGGGGGTCTATGACGACAGTAGTTGTTCCATGGGGGAGAATGGCTCTGGCAAATTCAGAAATTCCAACCATACTGGATTCTACATGGACATGACCATCGATCAATCCCGGACAGAGGAAATCTCCCTCTAAGTCCATCGTCCTTTTGGCAGGATAGTCTCCGAATCCAACAATTCTTCCATCAAAGATCGCCACCTCTCTTTTCTCAATCTGACCCGAAAAGACATCGACAATTCTTCCATTCTTGAGAAGTAGATCAACCTTCCCTTCTCCTGCAGCCACCTGAATCCTTTCGGCCAGAGAACTTTTCATCGCTCATCCTCCTCAAGGGTTTCATAACAAATCCCCTGCGGAGGATCAAGAATAGATTTCGTATTCTCTCATAATCCATCGTTCATGAGTTTAATCCATCCGCGTTCTCAGGGTTTCGGAAATACCCCTATCAGGCCTAAAGGATTCCCACTCCCCAAGAGGGATGATTACCATACTATCAAAATAACTTGATCTCATGGCCATATGTGTTAAAAAGGAAGAGAGCGATTTAAAAGGGCCTCTTTCCCAGACCAATCCATGCTTAAATTTCGACGGCCATGAGAGACTGGTTCAAAGAGATTCGTGCGATTATTTTTGATTTTGATGGGACCCTTGCCCTTCTCAATATCGATTTTCTTTTGATGAGAAGAAAGGTTTTTGAATTGGTGGATGAATTTGAAGTGGATCGAGATGCCCTTCGAGAAACCTACCTTCTGGAGATCATCGATGAGGTCTACCATCTTCTCATGGAAAGAAGTTCTTCCATAGCAGAGACCTTCTATGAGAAGGCCCATCAGATTCTCTATCAGGTCGAAATGGATGCAGCCGAAAAAGGGGGGCTTCTGCCCGGGGTGAAGGAGTTGTTGAGCTCCTTACGAAAGAATGGATTCAAGATCGGGATCATTACGCGAAATTGTGAAGAAGCCGTCAGAAGGGTATTCCCCGAAATAGATGACTATTGTGATGTATTTATTTCAAGAGACTCGATCAGAAAGGTAAAACCTCATCCGGATCATCTGAATGCGGTGGCAGAGAGATTGGGAGTTTTTGGAAAAGAGGCGGTGATGATCGGAGATCATCCTTTGGATATACAGGCAGGAAAGAGAGTAGGGATGAAAACGATCGGAGTCTTATCGGGGAGAACCACCAGCGAGGAGTTCGAAAAGGCGGGGGCCGATAAGATTTTAAAAAATGTGATAGATTTGTTAGCCCCCCACCTTGCCCGGATAAACCCTTGAATCCTTGAACCCTGAAAACTTGGGATCTCTTGGATTAAGAAGAAAATCTTTTTGAATGGAGGACCCATAATGAATAAAAAGGTTATTAATACAGAAAAGGCCCCCAGACCCATCGGTCCATATTCCCAAGCCATTCAAGCGGGAGAATTTCTCTTTCTTTCAGGCCAGATCCCCATCGACCCATCCACAGGGGAGATCATTAAGGGAGATATTCGCCAGCAGACCCGTCAGGTCTTGGAAAATCTAAAGGCGATCC
Source organism: uncultured bacterium (assembly GCA_938045955.1). Classification (GTDB taxonomy): domain Bacteria; phylum Desulfobacterota; class BSN033; order BSN033; family UBA1163; genus CALIBK01. Next base: position 16,450 of record CALIBK010000065.1, read on the forward strand.
TGGAATCCCAAGGATTAGGGATGGAGGATGTGGTAAAAGTAACCATTTTTTTGAAAGACTTAAAAAACTTTGCCCAGGTGAATGAAGTTTATGGAACCTATTTTTCGACCCCAGCTCCTGCAAGGACAACGGTTGAGATCTCAAGACTTCCAAGGGATTGTGAACTCGAAATAGAGGCGATTGCCTTCCATCCATCCCCTCGTTAATATAAAGAGAATCAAGATCCCTCCTCTTCGTCTTTTTCAAGAAGTCTCGGTTGTACGGGTCTATCCATTAGTTTATAATGATTTTTTAGAGATTCGAAAACTCCTATGAAACCCATCATTGCCATTGTTGGAAGACCCAATGTAGGGAAATCGACCCTATTTAATCGGATCCTGGGGGGGAGGAAAGCGATCGTCTGGAACGAACCCGGGGTGACCCGGGATCGAAACTATGCCGATGCAGAGTGGGATGGGAAAGCTTTTATCTTGATTGACACAGGGGGCTTCGAACCTATCTCGAAGGATCGAATCTTCCTTCAAATGCGTGAGCAATGTGAATTGGCCATAGAGGAAGCAGATATCATTCTATTCGTAATGGATGGGAAAGAGGGATTGATGCCTTCGGATCGAGAAATTGCGGATATTTTAAGACGATTGAATAAGCCTGTCTTTTATATCGTCAACAAGATTGATAGCCCGAAAGAGGTGGAGAAGATTTTTGAATTTTATAGATTAGGGATCGAAAAGATCTATCCCCTTTCTGCAGAACACCGAAGGGGATTAGACGAATTGATGGAGGAGGTTTCCCATTTTCTTTCAGATGGAGAGGAAGAGGAATCGAACGAAACGGTTACGAGGGTGGCGGTCCTGGGGAGGCCCAATGTGGGGAAGTCCTCCTTGATTAATCGGATCTTAGGGTATAAGAGGGTGATCGTGGATGAAGCCCCTGGAACGACTCGTGATGCCATTGATACCCATTTTAAGAGAGATGGGAGACATTATGTGTTGATTGATACGGCAGGGATTCGAAGAAAAAGCAAGATCAGTCTCCGACTCGAAAAGTACAGTATCATGGAGGCCCTTCGAACGCTCGACCGGTGTGATGTGGCCCTTCTCCTCTTGGATCCCCGGGAGGGAGTAACCGATCAGGATGCCAGGATAGGGGGGTTTATCCATGAGAAAGGAAAGGGGTGTATCCTTCTGGTCAATAAGTGGGATTTAATCGAGAAGGATTCTCGTACGGCAGGAGAATTTAGAAGGAGGATTTATGCCGAATTGAAGTATCTTTCCTATGCCCCGATCCTTTTTATCTCTGCCCTGACCGGACAGAGGGTAATGAGGGTTCTGGATGTGGTGGACCATGTCGCAGAACAGGCAAAAAAAAGAATTCCTACTTCCCGGCTCAATCGGTCTCTTGCGGAGTGGGTGGAGAAAACTCCCCCTCCGTCCTATCGAACTCGACCCATTAAACTGAATTATATGACCCAGGTAAAAGTGAAGCCCCCGACTTTTGTCATCTCGACCAATTTCCCTGAAGGGATCCATTTTTCTTACGAGCGCTATTTAATGAATCAGATCAGGGAAACCTATGGTTTTGAAGGCGTTCCCATCCGGCTCATCTTTAAAAGGAAAAGAAAGGAACATTGATATGGGTCAAAGAAGAAGGGGAAGGTTTATCATTATTGCTTTAGCCATATTATCGATCGGAGTCGTGATCCTCTATCAGGTTTTCGGTCAGAGGAAGGCTGTCCAGAGATACAGGACGGTGAGAGTCGAAAGGGGAGAGATTCGATCGGTGGTCACGGCTACAGGGACCCTGAACCCGGTCATTACGGTCTTGGTAGGGAGTCAGGTGACAGGGAGGATTAAAGCCCTATACGCCGATTTTAACTCCATAGTAAAAGAAGGGCAGGTGATTGCTCAGATTGACCCATCTCTCTTTGAGGCCCAGGTGGCCCAGGCAAAAGCGAATGTCACTCATGCTCAGGCGAGTGTGGCGATCGCTCGGGCCAATCTTAAGAATGCCCGGGCCAATCTCGATAAGGCAGAGGTGGCGGTGGCCGATGCTCGAAGAACCCTTGAACGAAATAGGGAACTCATGGAGAAGAGGGTGATTGCTCAGGCTACTCTGGATGCCTCCCAGGCCAATTATGATTCGGCTGTAGCTCAGAGGGAGATTGCCAGAGCTCAGCTGGAATCAGCCTACTCTCAGCTTGCCTCGAGTGAGGCTCAGCTTGAGCAGGCCAGAGCCTCATTGAGATTGGCAGAGACGAATTTGAGATATACCACGATTCGTTCTCCTGTAAATGGAATTGTCATTTCAAGAAATGTAGATGTGGGACAAACCGTGGCAGCAAGTCTACAGGCACCCACTCTTTTTACCATTGCAAAAGACCTGACCCAGATGCAGGTCAATACGAATGTAAGTGAGGCTGATATTGGGCGAATCGAAGTGGGACAGGAGGCGACCTTTACCGTGGATGCCTATCCCGATCGGAGCTTTTATGGGAAAGTCTCGGAGATACGGAATGCCCCTCAGACGATTCAAAATGTGGTCACCTATGACGTGATCATTCAGGTCGATAATAGGGATCTCAGGTTGAAGCCGGGGATGACGGCCAATGTCTCCATTCAAATTGAGCATCGGGAGAATATCCTGAAAGTTCCCAATTCTGCATTGCGATTCAGACCCGAGTTTGCAAAGAAAGAGGATTCGAATAGGCCAGAAAAGATAAAAAAGGAAGCCTCTTTTCAAGAAAAAGTCGGACGCTCCTCAAAAAAGACTCAGTCGGGATCCGCAAGGCTATGGATTCTTGGGCCAGATGGAAAGCCGAAAGCGATAGAGATTATGATTGGAGTGACGGATGGGACTTTCAGTGAAATCATCTCCGGTGAGATTAAAGAGGGGATGGAAGTCATTGTTGAAGAAATTTCAAGTAAAAAGGGTTCCTCTCGGAGCGGAGTCCCTCCCCCTTCCTTAAGAGGATTTAGATAAGAGGTTAAACGGAGAGGGTGGGATTGAGGAGGTGAATCCGTAAATCAAAACGATGGACATTCTTATTGAAGTAAAAGAGTTGGTGAAGATCTATCAATTAGGAGAGATTCAGGTGCCTGCCCTTCAGGGAATTACCCTATCCATTGAACGAGGGGAATTTGTAGCCATCATGGGGGCATCAGGTTCCGGGAAATCAACCTTTATGAATATTCTGGGATTCTTGGATCAACCCACCGGTGGTCTTTATCTTTTTGAAGGGATAAATGGAGAAAATCTCTCCCGAGAGGAGCGAGCAGAGATTCGAAATCGTAAAATAGGTTTCGTTTTTCAGGGGTTTAATTTGCTCTCCAAATATTCTGCCTTAGAAAATGTTGAACTTCCTCTGATCTATTCGAAGGTTCCGGGATCACGAAGGAGGGAGATGGCTCGAAGGGCACTATCTGCGGTCGGCCTGGGAGATCGTTCGCACCATCATCCCCTTCAACTTTCAGGAGGCGAACAGCAGCGTGTGGCTATTGCTCGGGCCTTGGTCAACCAGCCTTCTCTCCTTTTAGCGGATGAACCCACTGGAAATCTTGATACCAAAACAAGCAAAGAGATTATGGAGATTTTTAAAAGGCTGAATGAGGAAATGGGAATTACGATCGTGATGATTACCCATGAACCGGATATTGCCTCATATGGTAAACGAAAGATTCTCTTCAAGGATGGAAAAGTAGCGGGAGATCATACCTCAAGGCTTTAGCCTTGAAAGGCATTTCCTCTGGATGGAGTGAGGGATCACTTCTATGACGACCATTCTTGCCAGTTTTCGAATTGCTCTTAGAGCCCTTCTTGCGAATAAGATGCGTTCAAGTCTTACCCTCCTTGGTATCATTATCGGAGTCGGGGCGGTCATTGCCATGATTTCGGTGGGTTCCGGGGCAAAGAAGCGGATTGAAGAACAGATCGCCAGTATGGGGTCCAATCTTCTGGTGGTGATGTCGGGAAGCGCGACCAGTGGAGGAATTCGGTTTGGTGCAGGGACCGTCCCCACCCTCACCGTAGAAGATGCAAAGGCGATTGCTTCCGAGATTCCAGGGATAAAATATGTGGCACCTTCTTATTATGGAATCGCTCAGGTCGTTTTTGGAAATCAAAACTGGTCTACCGTCATTTACGGATCCACTCCTGAGATCTTTGAGATCAGAGAATGGGGACTCATTAAGGGTCGCTCTTTAACTCAGCAGGATATCGATGGGGCCACCAAAGTGTGTATCCTGGGAAAGACCGTAGCAGAAAATCTCTTTGGGGGATTGGATCCGGTGGGACAGATCGTCCGGATTAAAAAGATCCCCTTTGCGGTCATCGGGGTTCTCAGTCCAAAAGGGCAGTCCACCTGGGGGCAGGATCAAGATGATGTCATCTTTGTTCCCCTCACGACCGCCCAGAAAAGACTCTTTGGAATGCAGTTTCCGGGGATGGTGAGATCCATTTCTGTCCAAACCACAGATCCAGAGGTGATGAAAATTGTAGAGGAACAGATTAACGGGCTTCTTCGTCAGAGACATCGCATTCCCCAGGGGCAGGATAACGACTTCACGGTCCGGAACCTCACCGAAGTCGCTTCAAGGGCAGAGGAGTCAGCAAAAGTCATGTCTCTTCTTCTGGGAGCCATTGCCTCGATTTCCTTGATTGTTGGTGGAATCGGGATTATGAATATCATGCTTGTCTCAGTGACAGAACGGACCAGGGAGATCGGGATTCGAATGGCGGTTGGGGCAAAGGGGAAGGATATTCTTCTCCAATTTCTGATCGAGTCTCTCATGCTCAGTCTCATGGGCGGGATCCTGGGGATTGCCATCGGCGTGGTTGGGACACTCATCCTGGTCCATTTTACTCAATGGCCAATTCTCATCTCGTTGAAAGCCATTCTTTTAGCCTTCCTCTTTTCTGGTTCAGTGGGAGTCTTCTTCGGGTTCTATCCGGCTCGTAAAGCCTCCCTTCTTAATCCCATCGATGCCTTGAGATACGAATAAAAATAGGCTATAGGGTGAGGAATGGGGTTAGTGGAGTTTCTTATTTTTTTAATGGTAGGCTGCGTAGTGGGCTTCCTTGCCGGGCTCTTTGGGGTGGGAGGGGGATTTGTAATGGTTCCCGTTCTCATCCTGAGTTACGAACACTTAAGGTTTTCTCCCACCGTCTTAACTCATATTGCCATCGGGACGAGCCTGCTCGTTGTCCTTTTCAGTGGGACCTCCAGCGCATATCAGCATCAAAAAAAGGGGAATGTGGATTGGCGGGCTGTGGCTTTCATTGGATTTTCAAGTGCTCTAACGGCCTTTGGGATGGCGCGAGTTGCCGCTTCCCTGAGCGGAGGACATCTTCGAATTGCCTTTGCACTGATCGTGATAGGAGCGGGTATCCGGATGCTCACCGAAAGTAGGGCAAAAGCTGAAAGAAAACTTGAGCTGACGAAACCTCCAAGCCCGATCGGGTTGATCGGAGTGGGATTGGTTGCGGGAGTGGTTTCTGCCCTTGCAGGGATTGGAGGAGGAGTCGTGACGATTCCAATGATGTATCAGCTCTTAAGGATGCCTTTGAGAGTGGCAATCGGAACCTCAAGTGCGGCCATCGTGATCACGGCTCTCTTTTCAGTTACAGGATATATGGTGAACGGGATAGGTCATCCTGATCTCCCCAAATGGAGTGTTGGATTTGTGGATCTTCAGCGAGGTCTCTCCCTGGCTGTCGGAACCGTCCTTTGTGCAAGATGGGGGGCTTCCGTCTCCTTCAGGACCCATCCCTTTCTTCTTCGAAAACTTTTCGCCCTCTTTATTATTCTGGTCGCCCTTTATTTAATGCTAAGGTAAAGGAAGGCCTTTTGAGGTCTCCCCGAAAAGGGATTGGAGGGCATCCTCTTTTGCCTCCCGAATATGTTCCCGCATCACCCGCTCACAGAGATCGGGGTCTTTAAGACTTAAAGCCATCATAATCTTTTTGTGTCCCTCGATCGATCTTCTCCCACCATCAGGATAGCGGAGGGTATCTTTTCGATGCCTCAATACATATTTTCTCATATTTACGATTAACCGATAGAGTCGAGTTTTATGGGAAACCTGATCGTGGAGGGTATCGTGGAAGCGGGTATTCCATTCGAAGACCTCTTCGATCCTTTTCTTTCTAAGGGCGTCTTCTGCTTTTTTGATAAATTCATTTAATTGACAGAAAACCTCTTCAGAGAGATTTTGAGAGATAATCCTGAGGGTATAACCCTCCAAAATGATCTCAACTCAAAGAGTTCTTCCACCTCTTCCTTTGAGTCT
>CALIBK010000066.1 GCA_938045955.1 uncultured bacterium
AAGGTAGGACAAATCCTCTGGAAGGGAGTATACCTATGCAAGGCTTGTCACCGAAAGGTCAAGTTTTAAGCGAAAAGGAGCTCTGTCTGCAGTGCCGTTTCTACCAGGGCGAGCCCCATGGAAAATGTGGGCGGGGATACACCATAAGCGACTGCATCTACATTTTCTACTACCTACACAAGTCGATGTTTTGCGAGGAATGTGCCTACTGGGACGAGAGAGGATGCGAGCTCAAAAGGGGAAGAAAATCCTGTACGTTTTACCAAGAATACCTTAAAGAGAGGAGGAAAGCCTGGAATGAAATATCCTAGAGTTATCTTCGAGATAGCGAGAAAGAAAATCTCTCAGGATTGGAACAAAATCGGCACAGCTTGGTGGTTCTTCTCTAAGGTTTCCGATGCCCTGACCGTGTACGAAAAGCTTGGAGACTGGAAAAAAATCGAAGAAACATACGGGAAAGAGATAAAGGAAATTGCCGAGTGGATTTTGGAGGACCTGAACAAACAGTACGAGGAGCTTTTGGGATATGAACAGATATCGCAGGGGATATCGGATTGAACTCAGGGTTCGTGACTTACTGCGAAAAGAAGGATACTTGGTATTGAGGTCGGCAGGGTCAAAAGGCCCTGCCGACCTCGTTGCTATAGGGAAAAATGGGGAGGTGAGGCTCATCCAGGTGAAGCGGATAAAAGAGGCCAAGCTCATCCCTCAGGTGTTGTCCAAAATCACCGTAGACCTTCCGCTTCCTCTAGAGATTTGGTTTTGGATAGATTCTGAAGGGAGGTGGGAAATTTGCCTCAAAGAGAGGACGGTCTTACCCTAACTTCCATTGACCTTCCTCTCCCCCCAAGTGTTGAGTACATTTACCTCGTTCCCATTTCTGATGTCCACTTTGGTGACCCGCTGGTGGACACAAAAACCCTCAAAAAATATGTGGATTGGATTGAAAAGACCCCCTTTGCTTACATCCTCTTTTTGGGAGACATCTTGAACTGTGCTACAAAGGACAGCGTTTCAGACATCTACCGTGAAGAGCTCTCCGTCTTTGAAGCCTGTGAATTGGTTTGGGATACTTTCCGAAAGGTTTCTGACCGGGTTTTGGGTTGGGTTGAAGGAAATCACGAAAGAAGGCTTTATACTCACACCAAGGGATACATCGGAAGTCACATTTGCTCGAAATACCAGTGGCGGTTTTTCAAGGACTACGCCTTTTTAAAGCTTCGCTTTGGGGCCAGAAAGAACGGAAAACCACTGGTGTACACCGTCTATGCGGTTCACGGAGAGGGACCGGTGGCAATCACCAAGGGAGCAAAAATTAACAAGCTTCAAAGCCTAAACCGTCTTCTCCACGCAGACATTTACCTCATGGGCCACCTTCATGACTCCCTTTGTTTTCGTGAATCCTTCTTTCTTCCCGACTTGAGGAATGGAAAGGTGGATAAAGTTGAGCGACACTTTGTTCTCACGGGAAGTTTCCTCCGTTACGGCGACTATGCTGCTCGCCGTGCTCTTCCTTCCTTGGTAATTGGCTCTCCCTGTATACGTCTTAATACTCGAAGAAGGGAGATTGTGGTCTTTGATTCCTTAGAGCACCTTTTGCGGAGAAATTTGGTATCGCAAGGGATACCAGGTGAGAACAGTGGGGAACCATAGCCTGTATCTGAAGGCACTTCAAGAGGTTGTGGCTTCTCTTATGCGTAGAGCTCATCTTCCTAGACCCCTACGGAACATTGACCCCTTCGAGAACGAAGAACTTTTGGCCCTCATCGATATCTCTCGAGCAATAGAAGCAGGGTGTAAAACCCCCAAAGAGGTCATTGCCTTTCTCCACATAGAAGACGAAGGGTGGTTCTTTGAGAACCGGGTTCGAACTAAAGCCGAGTTAGCCCTCCTTTCCCTTACTTGGAACAGGGTTCTTGAGAAGGAAGGACTTCCTGAAGAGCTCGGTCCGCTTCCTGGACTGGGAAATGAAATCGAAGAGCTCGAAGAACAAAAAGCCACCCCCTGGGAAGATGATTTCTTCGCCGAGAAAATTAGTGAAAAAGCTTTCTCTTTGCTCTCCAAACTAGAGAAGGACGTATTCCGCCTCACAATGAAAGGGCTAGGAAGAAGAAGAATTGCCAAGCTCCTTGGGCTTTCTCCCAACACAATCAAAGAGGTGAAGCGGAGAATCAGACAGAAATTGGGGAAAAAATAAAGGGGAGTGATTCACTCCCCTAGTCGGCTTTGCACTAATTCTATCCAATCCTTTCCTCTTGCTTCTTCCTGCATCTTCACGTACTCCTTAAGTGCTCTTGTAACAAAGTCTGAATAGCTCTCTCCGTACACAAAAGCAAGAGTTTTTGCCTTGAGCCATAAGGTTTCTGGGATGTATACCAAGACCGAAACCTTCCCTCTTACCCTTTGTTTTTCTTCCCCTACCGTTCTCTTTTTCTTCTTCTTTTTGGCTTTCTTCATTTAAACCTCCTCCTCGTGGTGACCCGTGGCGCCTAGCCACGGGTCGTTCTCAAAATGGGTTGTGGTCAAAAATCACAATTCGCCCCGTCACAGGGCTTTCATAAGACAAGCTCTTTGCAACCCCGTGAAGGGCGTGAGCGATTACAAGGTACAGCCAAACCGGAGCTTGACCAGTGAGGACTACGTCTTGTCCAAGACCAGCAATTTCTTTGGCCTTGGAGACGTACTCCTCTATGCGGTCAAGCTTGGCCGTATCACCGTACAGTTCTTTGAGGTCGATGGTAATCAATGTT
>CALIBK010000067.1 GCA_938045955.1 uncultured bacterium
AGGTGGTCCACCTCTACACGGCGACGGGCTGGAAGTGGAAGGTCTACCTAAAGGCCCTACAACAGGCGGCGACAGGCACCCTAGAGGTTGGAAGCCTCATAAGGGAGGCCCTGAAGGATGATGAGCTCAGAACAAGGCCCAGGGAGGTATCGGATTACGCCCGTGGGACAGTGGAGGAGGTGAGGAGGCTGCCGGAGGAGACCCTGAAGAGGAGGCTGGAGCTCGGGATCGTCAACGAGCTCAAGCTTTTACAGGACGCCCTTGAGTTCTTCGCATCGGAGCTGGGATGCGAGGTCACCGTAAACGATGAGAGCGACCCATGGATAAAGGACCCCGAGGGGAGAGCTAGGAGGTCTAAGCCCTACAGGCCGGCGATATATGTAGAATGGGATCAGACCCTCCCCGCCAGATCACCAAATTGAAATCCTAATATATTTTTATAAAACAGTTTAAGAGCATATAATCCATATATATCTGAATAATTTTTCTGAACATATGTATAGTCACTTAAAGTCTAGAGATAATTTGATAAACAAACCAATAAAACAATTTATAACACAATTTTCTAAAAATCTTTTCCACCTTAAATATTTAAAGATCTTCAATTCCTATTCAGATTTTTGGAGGGATAATTATGAAGATTTTCAATAAGACATTGATAATTATTGGATCAACCATTTTCATTTTTTTATCCTTCCTCTTTTTAACGTCTCATTTTATTATCCTTTCTGGCTTCCAGGATCTGGAGGAACGTGCAGTTAAGAGGAGTGTCGAGCAGGCCTTAAAAGCCCTCTCAGCCTCATTAGAAGAATTAGACGCTACAAATGAGGATTGGGCCTCATGGGATGACACCTACAACTTCATAGAGGATAGAAACAGGGACTATATAGATTCAAACCTCGTTGATGGCACCTTTGTAAACCTGAGGCTTAACATCATCCTCTACTACGACTCCGCTGGAAAGCTTGTATTTGGGAAGGCCTTCGACCATGAGAATCGCATGGAGGTCTCCATCCCCAGCTCGCTCCTAGAACATCTAACCCCCAACAACCTACTACTAAGCCATAGTGAGCCTGGGGATGGGGTGAGAGGCCTTATAATCCTGCCTGAGGCCCCCCTTCTAATCTCCTCGAGGCCCATAACGAGGAGTGATGGGAGTGGACCCATAAGGGGGGCCCTCATAATGGGGCGATACCTTGGCGCTGAGGAGCTGAGAAGGTTAGCCGAGGTCACAAACCTGAAATTTGAGATCAGGGGGCTGGAAGCCTCCTCGATACCCGCAGCTCTCCTAGAGGCCGATTCTCAGATAATGTTACAACCCTCAGATGATAGGTTAATCATTGGATACTCCTTATTGAGAGATATCTATGGAAAACCCGGCCTGATCTTAACGGTCATCGAGAATAGGGAGATCTATGCCCAAGGCCTGAGGACGGTTTCATTCTTCATCGCCTCCAGCTTAGCCACAGGCCTCCTCGCAGGCATCATGATCTTGAAGTTGCTGGATGGGATGATCCTCTCCCGCCTATCCCATCTAAGCCAGGAGGTTGGGAATATAGAAAAGCTGGGAGATCCATCCCTGAGGGTTCATGTAACGGGAGAGGATGAGATCTCCAGCCTGGCTGGGAGGGTGAACTCGATGCTTGAACGCCTCGAGCTCTCCCAGGAGACCATCCGCCGCTACAGCCAGAGCCTAGAGGAGCTGGTTGAGGAGAAGACGAGGGAGCTGATAAGGGCTGAGAGGATGGCGGCTGCAGGCGAGGTCTCGGCCATGGTTGCCCACGACCTGAAGAGCCCCCTCCAGACCATAAGGAACGCCGTCTACATGTTGAGAAGAAGACCAGAAGAATCCGAATCCCTATTGAAGCTTATAGAGGGGGCTGTGGAGCAGGCGGCCACCATCCTTGAGGATTTACGTCGCGACATCAAAGAGATAAGGCTGAAAGCCACAGACCTGGGAGCCCTGATTAGAAGGGCCCTAGAGGAGCTCCATCCGCCACCGTCAATATCCACCTCCCTGAAGCTGGGAGAAGGCCTCAACCAAGTCCCATTAGACGCCTCAAGGTTCAGGAGGGTCTTGGACAACCTTCTCCAGAACTCCATAGAGGCGATGTCGAATGGGGGAGACCTCACAGTCTCGGCTGACGCCTCAGGAGATGAGGTAGTGATAAGGATATCCGACACTGGGAGAGGCATACCAGAAGAGGTCTTAGACAACCTCTTTGAGCCCTTCTCCACAACCAAGCCAGGTGGCCTGGGTCTAGGATTAGCCTACTGCAAGAGGACGGTCGAGGCCCACGGGGGGAGAATAACCGTAGATTCAAGGCCTGGGGAAGGAACAACCTTCACCATAACCATACCTAGGGGGAGGGCCTCTACGATAGAGCCTCCCCAACAGCTCGGAGCAACTCCTCAGGGGAGATGGGCTTAAGGAGGATCTCGGAGATCCCTAGGCTCAGGGCATCTATGCTATCCTTAAAGGTTGAGTATCCAGTTATCAACAAAGCCTTCATCCTCCTGCGGATCTTCAAACATCTCAAAACCTCATCCCCCCTCATATCTGGAAGCATAAAATCCAAGACGACGAGGTCGAAAACAGTATCCTCACACTTCTGCAAGGCCCCCCTTCCCGTAGTTGCAATATCTACATGGTACCCCTCAGCCTCAAGGATCGTCTTGAAGGTACTAACCAGACCCTCATCATCATCTACAAGCAAGATCCACTTATTTTTCAATTCAACAATTCAATTATGAAAAAGTTTAAAAATTTTATGGATAAAATCGAAGAAAGAAACCCAACAAAACAACGATCTATAACTAAATATAGATTAGTAATAAATTACAAAACTCCATTTTTTTTAATTATCTCTCTTTCATCTATAATCCAGAAAATATGAGCAGCTCAAAAATGGAGTCTAAAAGAAAGATAACATTTGGGATATCCGAAATAGCATTTGATGAATTCATCAAAATTATGAAGGTTCTTGGGAATGAAGAATCAATGAATATTTTTTTGCTTTCAGAAAAAGGAATAACAAGCTCAAAAGAAAGCCTTAAAGCCATTGGACTAACTCAAAAAAAGTTTTATTTAAGAATAAAAGATTTAATCGATGTAGGTTTAATAGAAAAAAAAGAAGGAAAATATAAATTAACACAACTAGGCAAAATATTGATAAATACAATTATAAAACTAGAACCAATTTTACTAATCAAAGATAAACTCAAAGTTATAGATGGACTAGAAAATTCAGGAATTCTGTCTGAAGATAAAAAAACTGATTTTATAAAAATGATATTTCCAGAAGAAATAAATACTTTCTTTACAATTGATGCAGTCTCATTAACTCATATAATTCCAACTTTTGAAGATCTAAGAAATGAGTTAATAATTGAAATTGAAAAATCAGATAAGAATATTTTGTTTGTTAATAAATATTATGATTCATTAGTAGCACAAACTTGCATTAATAAAGTAGAATCTGGGGTTGAATTTTTTTATA
>CALIBK010000068.1 GCA_938045955.1 uncultured bacterium
CATTAATTGAATCAAATATACTGGATTCCTGCTTCCGCAGGAATGACGACTACCACCCGATGAATGAAAACGTCATTCCCGTGAAAACGGGAATCCAGAGTGGTTATCTTTAAATAATACCAAGAATCGCTCAATTTAGGTACAAACGAAATTAAAAAAGTTACAGTTGCCGTCATTCCTGCGGAAGCAGGAATCCAGAAACATTTTGAAAAAACTGGATCCCTGCATGCGCGTGAATAATAAAATAAGCATTCATTTCATCCGATTCAATGCGTTTATATTGGTAAAGAGAGGAGTAGAGAGATGATCCGTCATTTAAGAAAAAAATGGTTGGGGATATGGTTCGTGGTACTTTTAATTTGCGGAGTTTGGGGGTTTGCTGGCTGCAGTAAAGAAGCGAAAAAGGAGAGGCACTGGAAGAGGGGAGAGAAGTATTTTTCAGAAAATAAATTGAGAGAGGCCATCATTGAGTATAAGAATGTCATCCAAATTGATCCCAAGGATGCACGAGCACGGTACAAATTGGGGCTTTCTCACCTGAAGGCTGGCCAGCTTCAGGAAGCCTTTTCTGAATTTGTAAAGACTGTGGACTTAGACCCCGAGGCCATTGAGGCAAGGATTCACCTGGGAAATCTTTACCTTCTTTCGAGGGACAAACAGAAGGCCCTCGAACAGGCCCGGAAAATCTTAGAAAAAGATCCCAATAATTCACAGGGTCGCCTCATTCTGAGTTCCATCCATTTAATGGATCGAGACTTTGAGAAAGCCATATCCGAAGCCAAAAAGGCAATTGAACAGGATCCAAAGAGAATCGAATCCTACCTCCATCTGGCTAATCTTTATCTCATGAAGAAAGACTTTATAAAGGCCGAGGAGACGCTTAAAGAGGCAATCAGGGTTGATGAGAAAAATTTAAGGGCTCGATATGGATTGGCCGAGTTTTATCAGAGAACAGGGAAAACAGATCTTGCGGAGGCTCAGTTCAAAGACATTACAAAAATTGACCCCAGGGATCCAAATCCCTTTATGGTCCTTGGTAATTTTTATGTCTCCGTAAAAAGAATGGAGGACGCTGAGAGGGAGTTTCTCAAATCGACAGAGATTGATCCAAAAAGGGTTCCTTTATATCTTCACTTAGGAGATTTTTATCTTCTCTGGGGGAAAAAGGATAAAGGGATTGAGACCTATCAGAAGGCTATTGAATTGGACTCGAAAAATATTCCAGCTCGAGCCAAACTGGCTGAAGTCTATTTAAATGAGCAAAAGTTTGATAAGGCTACAGAAATAGTTTCGAAAATTCTCGAAATCAATCCTAAAAGCAGTGAGGGGATCTTTCTTAAAGGTCGAATCCATCTGGCAAAAAGGCAGTTTAATGAAGCCACCCAGCTCTTTCAATCCTACCTCAAGGATCATCCTAAATCATTTCTTGCCCATCATTATTTAGGGCTTTCGCACCTCGGAAATAGAGATCTCCAGCAGGGGAAAACCGAACTCTCAGAAGCAATAAAGTTGAACCCTGACTGGATTGAAGCAAGGGGAATCCTTGCGGATATTCATCTTCGAACAGGTGCACCTGAACTTGCTATCGAAGAATGCCAGGAGATACTTAAGAGGGATCCAAAATCCATCCAGGCCCATCTGATTCTCGGGAATGCCTATCTTTTAAAGAGAGAGATCCAGAAAGCCTCTCAGTCATTTGATGAGGTCATCCGTTTGAATCCAAATCATCCGGCTGGATATTTTCATAAAGGGCGTCTTCTTCTGGTTCAGAGGAGAGAAAAAGAGGCGGAGGCCCAACTGGAGAAGGCCCTTTCCCTTCAGCCAGATTTCCTGGATGCCTTAAATCTGCTGGTTGCTATGTTGATAAACCAGAAAGAAAACCGAAAGGCTCTCGAAAGGATCGAGGCGCAGATTAAACTTCGTCCTCAGAATCCTTATTTATATCATCTTCTGGGACGGGTTCAGGAACATAGCAAAGAGATGGGAAAGGCCGAAGCGAGTTACAAGAAAGCCATCGAGATTAACCCGAATGTCTCAGGGTTTTACATTAGCCTTGGCCATTTTTATATTCGGCAAAACCTCACCGACAAAGCGATTCGAGAGTATAATACGGCACTCGAAAAGAGTCCTGATTCAATTTCCGCCCTCATGGGTCTGGGGATCCTGTACGATTCGCAGAAAGATTATGAAAAGGCTAAAGAGTATTACCAGAGAGCTTTAAAGGTCAATCCTAAATTTGCCCCTGCTGCTAACAATCTTGCCTATCTATATGCAGATCGGGGGGAGAATGTGGATGAGGCATTGAATCTTGCCCAGATTGCAAAGGAACAGTTTCCTGACGATCCCCATATTTCAGATACCATAGGCTGGGTTTATTATAAAAAGAATATCTTTGGTCGTGCCATTGTCTTTCTGAAGGAAGCGGTAGAAAAGCTTCCCGAGAGCGCTGTGATTCGTTATCATTTAGGGATGGCCTATTTTAAAACTGGAGATAAAGAGAATGCCCGGAAGGAGTTGAAGAAAGCCCTTGAACTTGACCCTAAGTTTTTAGGTTCGGAGGAGGCAAGAGAGGTTTTAAAGAACCTAAATTGAGCGATTTTTATTGCATTAGTAGTACCTAAATTGAGTGATTTTTCGTCATTCATTGAATCAAATATACTGGATTCCTGCCTTCGCAGGAATGACTACTGCCACCCAATGAATGAAAATGTCATTCCCGTGAAAACGGGAATCCAGAAGGGGTTTATCTTTAAATAATACTAAGAATCGCTTAATTTGGGTAAAAATTAAGTTAAATCTCAGGTTATCCGTAATCCCTCAATAACAGAGGGGGTTTAAGGCGTCATTCCTGCGAAACTTGTCCCTGCAGGTCTTAAGCAGGGAGCAGGAATTCAGCCCCGTATCAAGTACGAGGCGTGCCTGCGAAGGCAGGGAAATATAAAGAATTAGATTCCCGTTTTCACGGGAAACCCTGGATTCCGTGTCAAACACGGAATGACGGACTGTGGTAAGCGAAAAATTAATGTCCCTGCAAAGCCCTGTCTTATGATGATTTGTGAGTTATTGAACAGGCCCAAAATGGAATACGAAACGATTTACTGGAGAAATGGATTTATCATCAAAACGGATCGAACCTGAGAGCTTTAAGAGAAATTTAAGGTAACCGCACTCAGGGTTTTCTCCAATACCAGTTATCTAAAATGATGGATCTTTCGGAGACAGGAGGTATCTTGATCAAACAGGCGCTTCTTGTTATGGGGTCATCTTATCGGTGAGAAGGATGGCCTCGGCAATTTCTCTCATCGATTTTCTACTATCCATACTGGCTTTTCGAATCCTTTTAAAGGCCTCCTCCTCGGTTAGCCCGTGACGCTTCATTAAGACTCCTTTTGCTCGTTCAATCAGTTTTCGAATTTCTAACTCCTCCTGGATGACCTTGGTTTTTACCATCAATTCCGTATTCTCAATACAGATCGCAGCCTGACTGGCAACGGCCATCAACATGTCCTGCTCCGCCTCGGTAAATTCATGGGGATAGGAGGTATAGCAGTTGATTACTCCGATGACCTTATCTTTTACGCATAAGGGCACACTGAGCATGGAGACCAGGCCCTCTTTTCTTGCAAGTTCTTTTTCTTTATATCGAGGCTCCTTCAGAACATCGAGGATTACCAGAGGCTTCTTCGTTTGAGCCACATACCCAACGACTCCCTCTCCCAATTTAAGAACCCTTTCCTTCAGATATTCTTCGCTCATCGTCTGGGTCGCCCTGATTTTTAGAACCTTCTCTTTCTCGTCGAGAATCCAGAGGGAACATATCTTTGAGTCCATCACATTGGCCGTAACTGTAACAATCAGTTTAAGAATGTCATCGAGATAACGGTCTGAGGTGATGGCCTTGCTGATTTCCGTAAGGGCCTTGATCTGTTTTTTATAAGAGGTTTTTTTATAGATCAACGCCCCACACTCCTTTCTAAATGGAGGTAATTTACCTAAAATCAGTGGGGTTGTCAAATAAAGATAAGGGGAGCTCTGAAAAAGTCCCTGGAAGACTAGGGAGGTAGGGTTTCAAACCCTTCGAAAGCGGACATTTAAAAGTTAATCGCTAACCATCGTTTCACAGAAAATCAAGTATTTTCAGGGAATTTATCCATAGTGCTTTATTACCTCATAGGTATCCGCTCGAAGGCTTTTCCACCCCACCTCCCCAGTCTATAAATAC
>CALIBK010000069.1 GCA_938045955.1 uncultured bacterium
AGATAGATAAAAAGAGGTGAAATTCTTTTCCTTCGGCCCTTTCCTTTGTATAATAGCTCCCCTGAAATCCTCGTTTCAAGAATTCTCGACCTAAAAGTCCTTTTGGGAAATATTGTATAGACCCGGACTTTCGGCCTTCCTCTGGAAAGAAAGATATCTCCTTGGGAGGGGGTGAAGAATCCGAAATTTTAAGGGAAACCCGATTGGCCCATTCCTTGAGAAGCTCAGGATTCGATTCCGTTGAATAGAGCATCACGAAATACCTTCCTTTATAAAAGAAGCAAGAATTTTCATCCATATAGGAATCCAGCCCTATCCCTCCTGGCCGATCTTCATTACGAAATCTGGAGAAGACCCCAAAGGCATGAAGCACATTTCCCATATCGTAAAGATCTATTTCGATCTGGCTTTGATTCATCTTTTTGTTCTGATAAATCGCAAAGGCAGAACTCTGAAAACCGTATTGAATGAAGAGTTCAGCCTGACCATCAATATGCTCAAACAGGGTCTTTTGATTATATATTCGAGGACCCTCCATCAAGACCCAACCTTCGGGAAGCTCCTCCTTGGGGAGAAGTGTCTCCAGGGAACTCGCCAAAGACACTTCGCTTCCAGTCAAGAGGGTGAGAGCCAAAACCGATATCAGTATTCTTGGGATCATTAAATTCTCCTCCTTAAAGGGATGATCCTTTTCTTAAACACGGATTCAGGACTCAGGTCAGGACTTCACTCATTTGTTCGATCTTTGCCCGAAGGTCGAGTCCTTGTCTGCAATAAATGGAACAGGTGAAGCAATCTTTACAGGCCTGTAAATCTTTCCTCAATCTTTCTCCGGGGAAATCTCTCGTAAGAGAATCATTTCCATATCCATCAAGATATGTCCATATCCTGATGAGATCTTGGGGATGGACCCCTGAGGGACATTCTCCAACACATCCCCCGCAGAAGGTACAGACCCTTCCCTTCAGAAAGGCTTGATACTGTTTTAGAGTCGAGAAGTCTTTGGGGGTGAAGGAGGTTTCCATGACGGCCACACACTCTTCAATCTGTTCGATGGTGGTCACCCCTGGAACGGCGGCTGAGACATTGGAATCCATGAGAATGTATTTTAGAGCAGCTTGATGAGGGTTGAGACCCCCCATCTTCTCTTTTTTGTAACCTCCTGCCTGGGTCTTCATGGCAATGATTCCAAGCCCTGCCCGAGCAGCCTGGGCAATGGCTTCTTTTAACTCCCTCGAATGGGTAAAATTATAAGCCACCAGAACGACATCGTGATAATCTGTTTTACAGGCTTCCTTTAAAAGGGCCACCATATGAGTATGGGTAGAAAACCCGGTGAAGCGGGCTTTACCCTCTTTTTTCATCTTTAACATAAAATCATAAAGAGAGGGATCCGAAACCTCCTCAGAAGAGTGCAGGTTGTGCCACAGAAGGATATCAATATAATCGGTTCGAAGTCTTCTCAAACTTCTCTCCACCGAGGCGCGCATCTTCTTCTCCTCATTCGGATGAACCTTCGTTTGAATAAAAACCTTATCTCGCTTTCCCTGAAAGACCTCCCCGATCATCTCTTCATTTCGGCCTCGCATATAACAGTCAGCCGTATCGTACAGTTTCACCCCTAATTCAAAAGCACGATGGAGAACGGCAGGATCGCTACAATTCATCACCCCCATACTGACAGCCGTGACCTTCAACCCTGTCTTTCCGAGGGTCCGAAATTCGAGAAGAGGTTTCTTTTCAGGCCTTACAAGAGACCTCTTCCCTTGAATCATTCCCGGTACACTGATCCCGAAGAGGAGTGATGGAAACCATCGGATCAATTCCCTTCTTCCTATCCTTCTTAAAGCCATTTCGTCTCCTTTGCATGAAAGGTATTTATTCATATTATGACTCTCCTCTGACCTATTTTTCAATGTCAAGAAAAAAAGAGATTGATAAAAATTCAAAGAAAGTGTTATTTTTGGTAAAGATCTAATCCACCCTGCTTGGAATGGGAAAGAGATGAAAACAGGGGTCTTTTTCCATCCAGATTTCGCAAAAGGAGATTGGCCGATTCTCGGAAATCAGTATCGAAATTTTCCAGGAGGGATGAAGGAGATCCTGGCCATGGAGGAAGTCTTACTATTTGAATCCAGGCCGGTCGCTGAATCACTCCTCCGAAAGATCCATACGGAGTCTCACCTGAAAGAAGTGAAGAGAGCATGGTACTCCAGAGGGACCTCTCTTTTCCAAACTTTTTCCTCAATTGGCCGAGGGGAGTGCAAGAATTTCTAACGAGATCTGTAACGGACGATATCTCATCATTACTCATGGAGGATATCTTCAAGACGTGGCAGAGTATATCTTTCCAAAGATTCTGGAGATTCTTATTAGAACCAGACACAACGTTGATTCTTTACCCTTTTTGAATTAAGATGTCTCAAAAACGAGGTTAACCGATGAGGGAATATACGAAAGAGCATGCACGATCAGGAATTGATGCCCCCCTGCCAAAGATTGAATGTTTTGAAAATCAATTCAAAAACTATGAGATTACGATTTCCATCCCTGAGTTTACCTCGGTATGTCCTCGAACCGGACTTCCAGACTTTGGAACGATCACGATCCAATACGTTCCCGATAAATGGTGCGTCGAATTAAAGTCACTGAAGATGTATATTCTTGGCTATCGAAATTTAGGAATCTTCTATGAAAATGCAGTCAATCGAATCCTCAGGGATTTTGTCAAAGCCTGTAAACCCATCCGCGCCGTGGTGAGAGGAGAATTTAATGTCCGTGGAGGAATGAAAAGTACTGTGGAGGCCTCTTATCCATCAAAACGACGAAAAGAAAAGGCTCGAGCATGAAAGGCAAGAAAAAGGTTCTCTTTCTCTGTACCGGGAACTCTGCCCGAAGCCAGATGGCTGAGGGATTGTTGAATCAACTGGGGAAAGGGCAATGGGAAGCTCAAAGTGGAGGACTCTTCTCCTCGTTTGTCCATCCCCTGGCGATTCGGGTGATGGAGGAGATCGGGATTGATATTTCGAAACAGTTCTCCAAATCCTTAGAGCATTTTATGGGTCAGGAGTTTGACTATCTGATCACTCTCTGTGATTATGCTGCACGGAGCTGTCCTGTTTTTCCGGGCCATGGGAAACGTCTCCACTGGTCTCTCGAAGATCCAGCCGGAGCTACTGGAACGATGGAAGAAAGACTGAAGGTATTTAGAAGAGTAAGAGACGAGATCAAAGCGAGAATTGAAGAATTTCTTAAGGCTAACTCCTCAGAGGAAATCAAAAATCCACCCTCGTAACCTCGTTCTTTAAAGGCTTCAGGTGACAGGTTTCATTCATCAACACAAGAAAATACCTTCCTTTCTGGCAACGAATCAGGTTGATCGCTGTGGTATCCTGAATGATCTGCCAGAAATGGGAATTATCAAGGCCCAGAATCCCGCAGAGAAGCACTTTATTGACCACCCGATGGGAGACCAGAACAATCGTCCCTTCGGGATGAATTTGAATCACCTCCTCAAGGGCTGCCATGGCTCGGTCTCTCACTTCGTCTAATGTTTCTCCTCCCGGAAGTTTTGCCCGATGGGGTTCCTCTCTCCAGAGTCGATAGGTCTCTGGATCCATTCTTTTAATCTCCTCATGAGGATGTCCCTCCCATTTCCCAAAACTCATATCGATAATTCCCTGAAGAGGTTGAACCCGAAGCCCGTGGGGTTCAGCAATCTTCTCTGCAGTTTGCCAGGCCCGGGAAAGGGGACTCGAATAAATGGCATAAATCTTTAATTCTTTGAAATAGAGTCCAGCCAGTTCGGCCTGCCTGAGTCCGGTCTCATCGAGCGGGACATCACTTCGGCCCCTAAAGATCTCTTCCCGATTCCATGCCGTCTGCCCGTGACGAACCAGATAGATATGGGTCATCGTTCCGTCCTTTCTTTCACAGTGATTTAGAAATTCGTAATACCGCGGAGCCTTGAATCCTCCCCTGTTTTAAAAGGTACAGCGCCTGATTTGCTTCTTCCAATTTAAATTCCTGAACCTCAGGAAGGATGGGGATCTCGGCTGCGAGGTGGAGGAACTCCTGAGCATCCCTCCGGGTCAGATTGGCCACACTTTTAATCTCCTTCTCGTCCCAGAGAAGTTGAGCATAGTCAAGGGGAGGGACTGGATTTCTTTTTCGGATCACTGCGATGACCAATCTTCCCCCTCTTTCCAGAACCTTTAACGCCAGGGGGATGGTTTCTCCTACGGGTGTAAAATCGATCGCGCTATGAAGCTTCTTAGGGGGAACCTCATCAGGCTTTCCGACCCAGGAGGCCCCAAGCCTCTGTGCCAATTTTTGATGTCCCTCTCCTCTTGTAAAGACGAAGACCTCCATCCCCCAGTACTTCGCCACCTGGATGACAAGATGGGCGGACGCTCCAAATCCAAAAAGGCCTATCGTTTGTCCTTTTTTAATCTTTGCTAATCTGAGATCCCTATAACCAATTGCACCTGCACAGAGAAGAGGCGCGGCTTCCGAGTCAGAAAAACGTTGAGGAATGGAATAGGCATAATCTTCTGAAACAACCATATATTCTGCATACCCCCCCTCCGCATCGCAGCCTGTCCCTTTAAATTCAGAACACAGGTTCTCCTCCCCTTCTTGACAGAAATCACATTTCCCACAGGCAGAGTAGATCCAGGCCACTCCAACCCGATCTCCTTTTTTAAATCTCCGAACCATCGGCCCGGCCTCCACCACTTTCCCGATGACCTGATGGCCCGGGATCATCGGGAGTTTGGGCGAAAGCCTCCCCTCGATCTCATCGAGTTCAGTATGACAGATCCCGCAGACCGTCACCTGGATCAGAATCTCTTTAAAACGAGGAACAGGTTCAGGCCACTCTTCCATCTTTAAAGGCTCCTTCTCAATCGGGGATGTCTCTCTGAGGACCATCGCCTTCATGGTCAGTCTCCTTTCAAAGAATCCCTGTCATCCTGATGAGCCCTGAGAATAGGTTTCTCATAGGTCTGGTCGAAAAAGTAACTTATCACTTTCTCTGAAGTTTTCTCTTTTATAAAAATAAACCCCTCCTTCTCTTTTCTCAAACTGTAAAAGTTCCTCTCTTTAATAAGCCGTAGGAGGAGCTGTTTCCAGATCTGCCCCTCGTCCCATGGATTGGAATCTTTTAAAAAAAGTTGAAGCTCCTTCCATGTCATCCCTTCTTCTATCTCCCCTTTCTCCATCTTCATTTTTATAAAATTAATGACCCTCACCAACCGAAGAAGAGTAACCAGATCAAGACGATCGAAGTTCTCTGTTTCTATGGGAATCGCACTGGATCGCCATTGAATGGGAGAAGATGGGAGAAAACGGTTCTCTTTGCAATAATGAAAGAGAGGGGTTCCTGGAGTGGGGTAATAAAGACTCGGTCCGATAAGAACTCTCTTCCCCATGAGGTAGATCATGGTCTCTATCATTTCTTCAAGTGTTTGGCCAGGAATTCCAAAAATGGCATAGGCAATCACGTCGAGATCTTCGGCCTCTGCGTCCCTGAGGACTTCTTCGAATTCCTTCTTCGGAACCGGCCTGTTAAGCCTTTCTTTTGAGGAGGGATTCTTACTCACCAAGGACAGGTTGATGGTTTGAAATCCTGCTCTCCTCATCAACCCCAAAAGCTCCCTATCTAAAGAGGCATAAGAGATCCCATTCATAGCATAAAGCGTAAGTCTCGCCTCTCCAAAATGTTCAAGAATGAGTCTCATCAACTTCTTTGCCCTTCCAAGGTCAAAAGTGAAATTATCGTCTTCAATATCAAATATCTCAACCCCATAATTTTTATAACATTCCTTCATCTCCTCAAGAATGTTTTCAGGGCTTCTCGCTCTAAAGTTTGATCCCATCACGATGGGAGTTGAACAATAGGAACATTGATGCGGGCACCCACGACTCGTAATGATCATCGTAGCTCTTTTTCTATGGATTCGATATGAATCCAGATGGATGAGATCTCTCGCAGGAAATGGAAGAGAATCCAGATGTTGGATAAAACTCGTTAGGGGGTTGACCCTAATCTCCCCTTCCCATCGGTAACCAATTCCATCTATCCCTCTTAATTGATCCAATCCCCCTTTTTCATACTTTTTTAGAAGAATTGGGAGGCGCTCCTCCCCTTCCCCGAGAAGAATGAAGTCAACAAAAAGGGAGCTCAGAACTCCTTCGGGGTCACATGAGATGTGAGACCCTCCCATAACCACCTTTATCCCTGGTTTTACCTCTTTGATCAATTGAGCCACCCTAAGAGCCTCTTGATGATATGGGGTAAAGAGGGACGAAATTCCAAAAAGATCGGCCTTCGTTCTCTCGACCTTTTTCTTAATTTCATTCCAATCGAATCCAAAATGGGAGTAACCAGAATATAATTTGAAAGGGCTCTGATCACCAGAAGGATAGAACTCGGAAAGGTAACTCAGTTCCTGAGGTATGGGAACAGAGGTTTTCTTTTTTGCCCTTAGATCCCAAATCTCAACCTCATGCCCATTTCTTCTCAGGGAGGCGGCAAGATAAAGAAGTCCGATGGGTTGATTTCGAATTGGAGTATAATAAAAATCCTCGATCGGGGGTTGAATAAGAATGATCTTCATGGCCAAAATTATAATCGATCTTGAGAGCCTAATCCATTCAATTAAAATTAATCAAAACGTGTGAAAATCAAATCATTCAATCACTGGAAAATTACGATTTAAAAGAGTTATAAAAAGATATTGTTTTGGGAAACTAAAGTCAAGGGAGAGTAAAAATGCATCAGCTCTTTTATCCCAGATCGGTAGTGGTGGTCGGGGTCTCGGAGAGACCGGACAATCTTGCGAGAAACATTGTTGAAAATCTTTTCGAATTCCAATTTAATGGAGAAATTCACCTGGTTGGGAAAAGGGGTGGAATTCTTTTTGGAAGAAGGATCTATACCTCTCTGGAGCCTCTTCCTGAAGGAATCGATGTGGCTGTAATCCTGACCCCTGCTCAGACCGTTCCCGATCTTGTAGAAGGCTGCGGGAGAAAAAAAATCCCATGGGTCATTATTGAAACAGGGGGGTTCGGGGAGTATTCGGAAGAAGGAGGCCAACTCGAAAGGAAGATCCTTAGCATTGCCCAAAAATGGGGAATTCGAATCGTAGGCCCTAATGGAATTGGGGTGGCGAATATTCACAATGGGTTTGTCGTTCCTTTCGTAAAGATGAAAAGAGACCCCGTAACCAGAGGGAAACTCTCCATTCTCTCTCAGAGCGGAGGCGTTCTGCTCACCTATGCCAACCTCATGGTCAGTGCTAATGTTGGACTTTCAAAATTAGTGAGCATGGGGAATAAATTAGACCTCAATGAGATTGACTATTTAAAATATCTCATCGATGATCCAGAAACCGATATAATTGGCCTCTATCTGGAGAGTCTGGAACACGGAAGAGAATTAATGGAGATAGCCCGTTCAACCCTTAAACCGATTATCGTCCATAAAGCGAATACGGGGGAAGGAAGTCGTCAGATCGCCAGATTTCACACTGCTGCTCTGGCAAACGATGATAAAGTGGTGGAAGCCGCTTTAAGACAAGGAGATATCATACGGACAAAAGATTTTCGATCCTTTGTCAATGCCGTCAAGATCCTCTCCCTCCCTCCGTGTAAGGGCAGAAATTTAGCCATCATCTCTCGTTCAGGAGGAATTGGAGTGGTCGCCGCAGATTCTGCCGAAAGACATGGATTTCGTCTTATTCCTCCGGATCCAAAACTTCTTCAACAGTTTCATAGCCTATTTCGGGCAAAAGTGATCCAGCCCACCAATCCTCTCGATCTTGGGGATCTATTTAATTTCGATCTTTATACAAATATTCTCGAACAGGGGCTCCAATTTCCAGTGGTTCACGCCATTCTTTTTATGCATGGCGCAACGGGTGAGGAAAAGGAACCCTCTCGAAGGTTCATTCAGGAAGTTAAAGGACTCTCCTCCCGCTATCAGAAGCCTGTTGCTTTTTTATACAATACCGATGAAGAAGAACTGGCCTATATTAAAAGATCGATTGACTTCCCCATCTTTACAGAACCCGAGGATGCCTTGGCTGCTTTAGCTATCTCAAGAGATTACTACCGTCGTTTGACAACTTCGAAAGAAAAACCTCCAATTTTTTCGATGGATCGAAATCGAATCTCGGGGATTCTTAACCAGGCCACTCGGGAGAAACGAGATCTTCTTCTTCCAGAAGCATTAGAGGTCATTCAAAGCTGTGGGATTCCAGTGGTCGAGTCCTATTCTGTTCATCGGAAAGAGGATTTAGAAGAGACCCTTTCTAAATTAGGATTTCCTGTGGCCATGAAGATTGTCTCCTCTGAAATCTCCCATAAATCCGATGTTGGGGGGGTCGTCCTTCACATTGACTCTCTGAAGAGGGCTCAAGAAGTATACGAAAAGATGATCGCTCTTAGACCCGAAAATCGATCTGGAGTATTGATTCAAAAGATGGTCCTCGATGGAAAAGAAGTCATTATTGGAGCGAAGCGGGATCCCTCCTTTGGTCCTGTTCTCTTATTTGGTTTGGGGGGAATCTATGTAGAGGTCCTTCGGGAGTCCTCTCTTCGAGTGGCTCCCATTAATCGTTCTGAAGCCGAGGAGATGATTTCAGAACTGAAGGGTTCAGCCATTCTGAAAGGAGTCCGGGGAGAAGCCCCAAGGGATATGGAAGCATTAATCGAAGCCCTCCTCAGGCTTTCCCAGTTGATGATTGAATTTCCAGAAATCGAAGGCATCGATATTAACCCCCTGATGGCCCTTGAGAAAGGTGTGACGGCCGTCGATGCTCGAATCATTTTGAGCAAAGAGATTAGGGCGTAAACCTTCGGTTCAAATTCCTAAGTTCTCCCCGACTAAGATAATTAGAATATCGGTCCGGACGGGTTTTTTTGCAAGCATCACGTAGATATTGCAGATTCGATCCAGGGAATTACAATCCGAACAGAGACCCGTTTCTGTACAGGGAGTCTTCCGACCGAGGCGTTTGGCGTTCTGGGGAGCAGCCCACTCCTTCAACCTCCTCTCAGCCTCTCCAAGGTCTTTGACAATCTTATTTATCCCGCATACAACGATCACCTGCTTCGGGCCGATAAACATCGCCCCCACTCGGTTGCCCGTAGCATCGATATTAAAGAGCTTTCCATCTTCTGTAATGGCATTGGTACTGGTAAGAAAGATATCCGAAGAGAAGGTCTTTCGAATCAATTCCATCCGCTCCTCCTCACTTTTTGCTTGCTGAATCGGCCAGATGAGCTGAACCTTCCGACTCTTCAAAGCGTCCAAAATTCCAATTTGAGCCAGGGTTACAGAACCTCCGATTCCCACTGTGGCCCCATCAGGGATTCGGGCCATCACTGTTTCAAAGGCCTGTTTTGCGTCTGGAACGTATATGGCTTCAAACCGATTCTTCTTGAGGGCTTCTATGGTCCTTTCTACCTGCTTTTCTCTAAAAAACTTCTCCCACGGTTGCATCCTTGATCCTCCTTTAATTAAATTGATTTTAATTATGTAGAAAAACCCTTGGGTTGTCAAAATACGAAATGTGGCATTCTCAGAGAAGAAAAGTTATGAAAGATTCGATACTCTGAAGAAAGGAGAAGAGATGGAAAAAGAATCGAATCTGTTGGAAGGGATTGGAAAGGGAACTCTTTCTCGGGTGGTCATTGGAAAATTGGCGATGGAGACTGACCTTTTAGGAGGAATCGAGGAGCTTGTGAAGGAAGAGAAGATTCAAACCGGCGTTATCCTTTCAGGAATTGGGGCATTAAAGAAGGCCATCTTCAGGAACTTGAAAATACTTCCACCGGGATTAAAGGTAGAGGATCATCATCGCTTATATCTGGAACTGGAGCAACCCATGGAGATTGTGTCGCTCACGGGCTGGATTGCCACCAGAGAGAATGGAAATCCAGAAATTCATGCCCATTTTTCCGCTTCTACCGTCATCAATAACCAGATCGTCACCTTAGGGGGACACCTCACTCCGGGGACAATTACCTCGGTGAAGGTAGTGGTAAGCGTAGGTGTTATAGAGAATACAAACATTCGGGCAGCCCTTGATCCCCGCCTCAATCAGATTGACCTTAAGTTTACAGATTAAAAGGAACCTAAATTGAGCGATTTTTCGTCATTCATTGAATCAAAGATACTGGATTCCTGCTTCCGCAGGAATGACAACTACCAATCAATAACTGAAAACGTCATTCCCGTGAAAACGGGAACCCAGAAAGGGTTTATCCTTAAATAAAAC
>CALIBK010000070.1 GCA_938045955.1 uncultured bacterium
TCATTCATTGAATCAAATATACTGGATTCCTGCTTCCGCAGGAATGACAACTACCAATCAATAAATGAAAACGTCATTCCCGTGAAAACGGGAATCCAGAAGGGTTATCTTTAAATAATACTAAGAATCGCTCAATTTAGGATTTAATCTTCCATTTTCCATCCATGGAGGGTTTTGAATGTCTAAACGGATCTTTCTTGAGGATGTAGGAATTCCTTATAGCACAACTCCCATCGGGCATGGAAGAACATGGGAAATAAAAAAGCTAAAAAATGACCCAATGCTTCCTCCCCTTCTTTATATCGTAGAAAGCCAAATCGGAGAACAATTCCTTCTTGGAAGAGGAATCTCCGGAAGACAAAAATTCAATATGCTTCGTTATATTGCAAAGCTATTCGTGGAACTCTTTTTTGAGGAGCTAAGGGAAAAAAATTGTTATCAATACTTGATCTTAAGAGGAGCCTATCCATTTGATCTCCAGTACGAATTCGGACATGCTGCTCCTTATGACCGTTTCCTTCTCCCCACGGGCTTTATTAAACTCCAGAGGGTCCTCAATCAGGAGGGAAACGATTGGGAGATCAAGGAAGGAAACTTCATCGGGACCTTTGGAGGAGATACCTGGCTCATCCCGGATCCCGTGGTTGCCTCTGGAAGCACCATTTCTTATTTCTTACGAAAAGGATTTGCCCATCATCTTCCTAAACAGGTCTATCTGTTTACCGCCTGTGGAAGCGTGGAGGGAATTCAAAGGATTTATCAAGAATGCCTCAAGTATCGTGTGGAGCTCATCCCCGTTCTCTCTCAGTGTCTTTTTGAGGTTTCTAAAGTTGGGAACCTCCCGAACCATCTTCTTACGGACCTCCCCGTTCTTAACCCAGGGTCCATCACCACAAAGAGTTTTTTCGAGAAGGCTTATCATCGATATCAGGGAAAACAGATGTGTTGTGTCGGAGATATCGGAGAAAGCCTGGAAAATCCGGTAAGCTATTCCCTCCATACCCTCTGGGAGATGCAGATCTTGGGAATGGATCCTAAAAGGGAGGACTGGGAAGCCTGGACGATTGACGTTCGAGAAAAAGATTTTCAGAAGAGGATCAAGGAATTTAACCCTGTTCTCCTGGATTATCTTAAAGAAATTATATCTGAAGACCCCTAAGCTCTCCTTCTCTTTCTTCGCTGGAACCACCAAAAACCCACAACCAGAATAAGAACCACCCCTCCTCCCATTGCTCCCAGAACAGGCCAGGAAGGAAGAAGACTCTTTTCTATCCCTGATGAGGCGATTAGATTAATCCTTTTCACCTCTTTTCCTTCTTTTTGAATCAGGACTTTGCCTAAAATCTGTCCTTTCTGAATTGGGGCAATCACATAAGAGGGAATTTCAGGGACCATAGAGATTGAATTCTCTTTCCCTTTTGCTACGGTCACCCTTCCCTCTTCCTCAGGGATGAGGATCAATTGCCTCGCTTTTCCACGTTTTACTCTTATCGGACCAAAGGGTTGATCCCTTTTGATAGCCACCAACGTCGAGAAATTTTTAAATCCATATTCAAGTAATTTCTGGGCCTCGTTAGCCCTTTTGGTCATTCGATCGCAACCCATTACGACCGCAATCATTCTTTGACCATCTCTTTTAGCCGTCGCCAGAAGATGATAACCGGACTCTTCAATATGACCTGTCTTTAACCCATCCACCCCGATATTCTTATAAAGAAGGGTATTGCGGTTTCCCTGACGAATTCCGTTATATTCAAATTCAGTCGTGGAATGAAAGCTCAATGCTTCTGGATGATCCTCTATATATCGTTTGGCTAAGATGGCCATATCCAACGCTGTCGTCACCTGTCCCTCAGCCGGAAGCCCATGAGAGTTCCGAAAATGGGAATCCTTCATTCCAATCATTTTGGCCTTCTCATTTATCCTTGTGACAAAGACTTCTTCGGATCCTGCCAGATATTCAGCTAATGCAATGCAGGCATCGTTCCCCGAAGCAATGGCCACCCCTTTAATCAAATCCTCAACCTTCACTCTCTCCCCTACTTTAATAAACATCTTGGAGCCCTGAGTCCTCCAGGCTTTTTCACTCACTGTGACCAGTTCATCCATCTTTAACTGTCCCCCTTTAATGGCATCCAGAACCAAATAAAGGGTTAACACTTTAACAAAACTGGCAGGAGGGATTTTCTCACGGGAATTCTGTTCGAAAAGAACCTCTCCGGTCAGAGCATCCATGAGAAGAGCGGATCGGGCATCGAGTTGAAGGGGACCTTGTTGGCCAGAACTTTGCCTCTCTTCTATGGGAAGTTTCCTCTTCACAGGAGAAGAAGAAATGTTAGACTTTTCTCTGGTTGTTTTAGAAGGCTTCGAAAGGGTTAAACCTGGAATGACCATGAATGTGAAGGAAAGGAAAAGAATCCAACCGATAGATTTATAGAAAGATTTGACCTTCATTTATCTCCTCCCCACTCTTTCGCAAAGGGTAATAAAATATTTTCTAAATGGCTCAACATAACTGATTCAACCTTTTTTTTCAATCCGTGGATTGAAAGCTGAACCCTAATTGGGTTAAAAACGAAATAACCTCATCAAACAGATGGAGACTACCTTCCAAAGAATAGTAAAAGAATTTGAAAAAGTTAATTCTCAGGGATTCCCTGAAATCCTCTCCTCATTTCCAAAAGACCGAATCCCGATCGGTTTCTTCTGCCCTTATGTCCCGTTGGAACTCGTTCATGCCTCAGGTGGCCTTCCCTTCCGCCTTATCGGAACTTCTCCTCCCATGTCTCATGTTCAAGCTCATCTTCCCACCCATTGCTGTCATCTCGTAAGATCATCGCTGGAATCTCTCCTTCGAGAAGAATTAGATCGAATTAGATTCATTATTTTTACTCACACCTGTGATTCGATGCAAGGCTTATCAGAGATCTGGGGCCTTCAGAAAAAACCTCCCCGCCCATACCATTTTATGATGCCTACTCGATTAGAGGGGGAAGAGTCTAAAATTTATCTTCGCTTAGAAATAGAACGATTCAAAAATTTCTTGGATTCAGAGGTAGGAAAGATCACCTTGTCTTCCTTAAAAAGTTCTATCGCCCTGTTTAATAGGATTCGAAAAAAAACTGAGGAACTCTATAATCAAAAAGACTCCCTCCCTCCACCCTGTGAAGGAACTTTTGCAGGGATCCTGCGGGCCTCGTGTCTTATGGATCCCGAGCACTTTCTTAAACTTCTTGAGGACCTTCTTTCCTCTCTCCATGAAAAAGAAGGAGGAAAAAGGGGGAAGCAGGTTCCAATCTTTGTGACCGGAAATATGATTCATTCTCCTGACTATTTTTCTCTAATCGAGGAAGCAGGAGCTAAGATAGTCTGGGACAATCTTTGCAGCGGAGCCCGGTGGTTAAAACTCCAGACCCGTGAAGAGGAAGACCCTCTCGAGGCTATGACCGACCGATACTACCATCTCTATCTTTGTCCGACCAAACATAGGGGGGTAGATGATCCCTTAACCCATATTCTTAAGGAGGTGGAAATCTATGGGGCAAAAGGAGTGATCTTTTTGCTTTATAAATACTGTGAAACCCATTTTTTTGATTATCCAGATCTGAAAGAGACTCTTGAATCAAGGGGAATCCCTTCCCTTCTCTTAGAGGTGGATGATCCTACAGCCTCCTCAGGACAGGTAAAAACCCGAATCCAGGCTTTTATAGAAATGCTTCAGCCCTTTTGAGGAAAAAGATGAAGGGAATTCAAAACAATCCTTACCACCCGATAAAATCAACAAAGGCTTATCGTCGTCTGATGAAAGCCTACTATTTTATGGTTAAATATCCTCACTGGTTCAATAAAAAGGTGGCCTGGATCACGAGCGGTGGCCCTGTGGAACCTCTCTATGCAATGGGGATTCTCCCCTTCTATCCGGAAAATTATGGAGCCATGTGCGGTGCCTCTCGGCTTTCCGTGGGCTTATGCGAGGCTGCGGAAGAGAAAGGCTACTCTTATGATCTCTGCTCTTATGCCCTGACAGATCTCGGATCATCCATCACGGGGAGGGGCCCTCTCGGAAGGCTTCCGAAACCTCATTTTTTGGTTTGTTGTAATAATATCTGTGGAACGGTCATCAAGTGGTATGAGATTCAGGCAAGGGCCTTTAAGGTTCCCCTCTTCTTCCTGGATACCCCTTTCATTCACGAGGAGATTCATCTCCATACTCTGAACTATGTGGAAAGGCAAATGGAGGAGTTTCTCTCCTTCCTTGAGGATCAAACCCATCGGCCCTTTTCAGAAGAAAAACTTAAAACCGTGTGCACGCAATCTTTCGAGGCTATCTCCCTCTGGAAGGAAATCCTCAATTTTTCGCGGTATCGACCTGCACCCATGAGTGCCTTTGATGCCTTCATTCATATGGCTCCCATTGTCACCCTCCGGGGAACCCGCTGGGCTACCCGATATTACCAAAAACTTAAGAGAGAAATGGAACATCGAGTCGAAAAGGGGCAAGGAGCCTTTCACCATGAAGAGATTCGATTGATCTGGGATAACATTCCAATCTGGTATGAGATCCGGAACCTCTCAAATCTTCTCGCCTCTTATGGAGCTGTTCTTGTGGCCGATACCTATACATCGGCCTGGGTTCTTGATGAACTCGACCTGAGAAATCCTATCAAAGGACTCTCGAAGGCCTATGCCACGATTCATCTCAACCGAGGCCTTGATTATAAGACTAAAAAAATGGCCAATTTAATTCAACGCTACGAAGCCGATGGGTTTTTGATGCATTCGAATCGAAGCTGTAAACCCTATACCCTGGGGCAGTATGATATGAGACGTGAGGTCAGTCGATTAACAGGAAAACCGGGGCTGATCATCGAGGCCGACCATACGGATTCAAGAAGCTACGACCCTTCCCAGATAGAAAAGCAGATTCGAATGTTTTTAGAAATTATCAAAGAAAGAAATCAGAGTCCGTTTAAAGAGTCTCAGGAGAAGAGAGAATAGCAGGTGGTAGATCTTGATATCCCGGAACATGGAGTCCAGGGACTACGATCAAGGTCGAAGTTCCGTGGGCAATTAAATTTCCTTTGTCACTTCGAACAAAAGCCTCGCCCAGGGCTAAGGTTTTTCCTTTCTTGATGCATCTGCCTTCGGCCACAAGTCTCCCCTCTTTCACCGGGGCTAAGTAATTAACCTTGAGCTCGATCGTGGTAAGACCCACCTCCCTCTCCACCTGGGGAAATACGGCCCAGAAGGTCGCTGCGTCGATGAGGGAGCCGATGACACCCCCATGGACAAAACCGAAAGGCTGGAGGTGCTTCTTTGCTACCTCAATTTCCAAAAGGGAGGTTCCCCACCCTAAATCTTTAATCTCCATCGAAAGGAGAGAAAAATAGGGACTTTCATTGACCACTCCTGCGACGGCCTTCTTATAATCTGGATTTAGCTGAATTTCGGTCATATGAAGTTCCTCAACTCATAGCTTAAATTTCTGCGAGTACTCATAGGCAAGGGTGAAATATCGTTTAGCCCTTTGAAAGGCCTCCTCTTTCTCTTCTTCTGAAATACCTCGATCATCCAATCGGAAACTCTCCACCTTCCCCCGGACATAGGCTCGATAACATTTATAAAAATCTAATATCTCCAGAAGGTCCCTATCCCCGGACCTCTCCATATAGGTATGGATTAAAAAGGGATCTAAATCCCCTCTCCCGTGGTAATCCAGATCCATGGAGAGGAAGGCAATATCCGCGGCCACATCGGTATATCTGAACCTCTCATTGAATTCGATACAGTCGAAGATAAAAATCTCCTTTCCCCAGAAGATATGTTCCAATCTTAGATCTCCATGACAGTCACGGATTCTTTCTTCTGTGATTCTTTTCTCAAAAAGTTCTTCTCGATGTTCATAAAATCGATTGGTCTGTTCACGGATGGTCTCAAAAATCCTCCTGGGGATGACACGATCGATATATTTAATGGTTTGCTGAAAGTTTTCCTCGGTATCCTCCCTCACCCGTTTGGGTTTGGCAAAACTTTTAATATAATCATTGGTTTCGGCGAGGGAGTGAAAGCTGGCCAGTTTTTCAGCAACCTTTTGAATCATTTCTGAAGTCACCTCGCCCCTTTGAAGGAGTCGATCCATGAGAGAGTCCAGGGGAATCTCCCTCATCTTGACCGCATATTCCACCACCTCTCCACTTCCATTGAAAGAAACCTTTCCTTGATCCTCCGTCACTTTTACTACCCCCAAATAAAGCCCTGGGGAGAGGCGCCGATTCAATCTCACCTCCTCCTCACAGAAGAACTTTCTTTTCTCAAGGGTGGTAAAGTCAAGAAAACCAAAATCAACCGGCTTTTTAAATTTGTAAACATACTGTCCTGTAAAAAAAAGGAGCGAAATATGGGTCTCTGTCCACCTTATCTCTTGAGGATGATCGGGATAGATCTCGGGCTTGAGGAGGAGTCTTTTGAGCTCGGAAAGATCCATCATTCTTGCTTCTCTATCTTTCGGACCTCCCAATCCGAAGGGGCATCCTGTTCCGTATCAATGACAAGATGGAGAATAGGAAGATTTTTGAACCTCTTTTTTAGGTCCGAAAGGTCAATCGGTTGAAAGATGGCTTTGTTGTTCAAATAGGCCTCACGGATAAGGGCATTGGACTCATAGTTCTCTTTCGTTCTCTTGAGGATTCGTTCGATGGACTTTTCCTCCGTGCAAACGCATTCGACAATCACAAAAGGACGTTTAGCCCTCTCCGCAATTGCTCCAGCCTGTGCCCTAAGCTCCTGGGTAAAAAAAGTGGCATCCAGAATAATTCCCCTTTCCTCTTTCTGGATGATCGCCTCTGCCCTCCTGAACATCTCCTGATAAACCCTCATCCTCCTCTCTGGGTCAGAAGCGATTCTGTTGTCAAAGATATCCTCCCCTTTAAGAACCTCAAAACGAATCATATCTGATCGAAGAATCTCAAACCCTTTCATCTTCGCAATGGTCTCTGTCACAGAAGATTTCCCGCTCCCGGGTAACCCCACCGAAATGAGCAGGCAGTTTTCCGGGACTTCGAATTCTATGACCTCCTTAAAATTTCCTCCCATGATCCCCTCCTGAGATCATTAATTTTCCAGAGCTCTTAGAACCCTTTCATGTAAAATACCATTGGTGACTAAGACTCCTCGATTCTTCTCAAGTCGAATTCCTGACGAGAAATCAAGGGGCCTCCCCAAAATATCGGTCACCTCCCCCCCTGCCTCTTCCGCGATCAGTGTTCCGGCCGCATGATCCCAGATCTTCTCTCGATAATGAGGTTCCAATGGGGAGGGGACTCGAATATATATCGTGGCCTCTCCTCTCGCCACGAGTCCGTACTTCGCCTGGCTATCCATGAGAATGGGAGGACTCAGGATATTCAGCTTTTTTGCTACTTTTTTATGGGTAAGATGGTCTGCGTGATCAGGCTCAACACTTTCTGTAAAGATTGCCCTTTCCGGATCCCCAATCTTGGAAACGGAGAGATGTTTTCTTTCCTCTCCCCCCATTTCCATTTGAAAGGCTCCATTCCCCTTAATCGCATAAAAGAGGCATCCTTTCCTACCTTCAGGTTGATCCTTATCCACGTAAAGATTCGGGCAGGAAAGAAATCCTATCTGAACCTCTCCCTCTTCAATGAGGGCTAAGGCAATCGCATACTGATCCCCTCTCAAAAATCCTTTTGTGCCATCAATAGGATCCAATGTCCAGAATCTCTCTTTTATCGAAGAGGTGCTCAGATCGATCCAGGAACAAACCTCTCTCGAGGAAACACGAGGAAAGAATTCATTTATATAATGAGTGACCTGGTCCAGAATCTCTTGGTTCTCTGACCTTCTTAACTCCTGAGAATTCTCTTCAGCGACAATGGAATCATTTGGAAACCCT
>CALIBK010000071.1 GCA_938045955.1 uncultured bacterium
TGAAAACGACCTATTTTGGTGCGTTATGAACTTAATTATTACTGATTCAATAAAAATCGCTCAATTTAGGTTTATATTATTTCCTTTTCTCTTAATCCCTTTCCTATTTATCCCAGATCTCCATGCAACTCCTGAATATGCTGAAAGGACAAATTTTGACTGCCTCAGATGCCATGAAGAGCCTACGGGTGGGAAACTGACAAAAATGGGTGAGGAGTTCAGGGATGATCTTAAAACAAAAGGTTTCTATCGACCATTGAGGATCTATCAAAAGATTGTTCGTTTGATTATCGGTTACCTTCACCTTCTCACTGCCATTGCCTGGTTCGGAACGATTCTCTATGTCCACATCCTCTTAAAACCTGCCTATGCAGCAAAAGGGCTTCCAAAAGGAGAATTGATTTTAGGGTGGGTGGGGATTATTATTCTATCTATTACCGGAGTTCTTCTAACGATCTCGAGAATCCCGACATGGGAAGCTTTTTATAGTACCAAATTCGGTATCCTTTTAAGCATTAAAATCCTCCTGTTTGCCATTATGGTTACAACAGCGATTATCGTTACCTTCTTTATTGGCCCTAAACTAAAGAAGCAAAAGACAATGGTTCAACCTGGGAACAAAGGGAGGTTGACCTTAATAGAACTTTCAAACTTTGATGGCAAAGAGGGAAGGCCTGCCTATTTTGCCTTTCAAGGGAAAATTTATGATGTGAGTGGAAGTCCATTTTGGAAAGAGGGACGGCACATGGGAAAACATCCTGCAGGTCAGGACCTCACAGAGATGATTAAAACCGCTCCCCACGGCGAAGAAAAGATATTGGAAATGCCTGAAGTGGGGGAGCTATTTACGACTCCTTCAAAAATTGCGAAATCCCCTTATGAAAAACTTTTTTACTTTATGGCCTATATGAATCTGATTTTCGTCTTTCTCATCACATTTATTATCGCTCTTTGGCGCTGGTAATTCTTATTCTAATAAGGCGGTGGTTTGATATGTTTCCCTTTGCAAGGAAAGACAATGGTTAAACAAAAAGATTATGGTCAGAAATCCTTTAAGATTCTAATTCTTTTCCTATTCCTTCTCTCTTCTCTTATCTTTTTAATAGAAAAAAGTTCTACTGGTTTTTCCAAAGAAGAAGAGAATCCGATGGAGGATAGGATCGAGAAACTGAAGACCTTTAGAGAAAAGAGAAATCAATTCTTTAAAGAAGACCCCCATTCTCCCCTTAAGGAGGAAGACAGAAAGAGATTTAAGGGGTTAAATTACTATCCGATTGACCTAAAGTATGCTTTTGTAGGAATTATTGAAAAGTATCCGACAGAACCTAAGCCCCTTTATGTGACCCTTCCTACCAATAAAGGGATGGGTAGAAAGTATGTCAAATACGGTCGGTTTAAATTCAAATGGGAAGGAAAAGAATATATTCTTCAAATTTATCGACCTTTGGGAGGGGGTGAGCTATTTCTTCCCTTTCGGGATAAAACCTCTGAGAAAGAGACTTACCCTCATGGCCGATATCTTTATATTGAACCAATGCCTCAGGGGAAGGTCTTAATCGATTTTAACAGGGCGTACAATCCATTCTGTGAATATAATGATAAATTTATCTGCCCTTTTGCTCCTGAAGAGAACTGGTTACCCATTGAAATTCAGGCAGGAGAAAAGAGATATCACCGTTAACCCTTTCGGACCTATTTAAGAAATTCCCAACCTATCAGGAAGATACAGAGCAGCCCAATCGCCAGCATGGCGAATCCAACGAGATTTGAGAAAAGGTCTGCCAGTACACTGGGATACTTATCCCGATAGGTCTCAAGCCTTTTTTCAGCCATCAGACGTTTGTATTGCTCCGGTCTCTCCTCCACCAATTCGTATTTTGGAAATTTTCCAGTAAAAATGACCGTGTCGATGGGAAACTTCGATGGTCTGAAATGGGTGTTAAAGAAATGCACAGTAAAGATGAACCCGGAGGCTAAGAGGGCTTCATCCGAATGGACAATTGTTGCAATGTTGAGCACCCATCCAGGGAGAAAGATGGTAAAGAACTCAGGGAACCAGAGCATCAACCCTGAAAGTCCGATTGCGAACATTCCCCAGAATACAGCCAGAAAGTCAAACTTTTCCCAATAAGTCCATCGATCAAATTGGGGTTTAGGGCCTTTGTTGAAAAACCAACGAATCATCCCCACAATATCCTGAACATCCTTCCAGCGGGGGCAAAGGGAGTCAGGGCCAAAGAGCCTCTGGATTGGATTTGGATTGTTAGGAAGTTTCTTAAAGAAGAGAAAATAGATGATATAAACCAGTGTCGTTCCAAAATAGGCGAAAGTAATGCCTGCACAGATTCTATGGATTAATCCGGCTGTCCTTGCTCCCCCTAAAAAGTGCATGAGTCCCCCAGCCCAGGGAGCATGGGAAAATTTCAAGGGGAGTCCGGTGAGAACCAACCCTATGAAAGTGACCATCATGGTAAAATGAAGGACGATATCAAAGGTGCTAAAGCGACGATATATCTGACCGGCCTCATCAGGTTTGACATGGAGAGGAAAGAAAATCCCTTTTGCTCGGAGTTCCCTCTTTTCCCAGAATTCCTTTCGCCACCATAGAAACGTATGAAGCCAGAAGACTCCGAACACCGAGACGAGCAATCCCGTCATAATGATATAAACGGTATAAAGGACAGGTTCTCTTTCAGGGTCGTTATGGGTTGCATGGGCAATCCATTTCACGAAATTCGCATTCGCTCTGGGATGGCACTTTCCGCAGGTCTCTATGAGACGTTCCTCTGAGATGAGAGACTTTGGATCATCCCTCGGCAAAATACTATGAAACCCATGGCAGTCTGCACACCCGGCAACAAGCCTCGGATATCCTAAGTGTTCCACCTTCCCATGATAGCTTTCATAATAGGTTTGGGTAGCGATCAGGAAAACACCATTCCGCTCCATCATCTCTCTATCCCCGTGACACCTCTGGCAAACCTCGGTATGAAACTCTTTTCTAAACTGGATGGTCTTGGGATCATCTCCTTTTAGAATAGGAATCTTATGGAGACCATGACAGTCATGGCATGCTGGGGAATCTGGATTCCCTGCAAGAGCCGATTTTCCATGAACACTTTCTGAATAACCGTCATCTTCATGACAGCTCGTGCATTTCTGGACGACCCGGGCCTTATCGCCTTTCCACGGAGTCATTTCATGGATATCCTTATGACAATCTATACACTGGATATCGTTTATAAAATGGGCACTCGCATAATGCTCAGCCCCCTCTTTTTTATGGCATCGGTGGCAGGTCACGGGTTCCGCATGAATCCTTGCCCCTTTTGCCTTTAAGTGTTCTTTGACATCCGTAATATCCCAGTGGCAGCTATTACAGGAATTAGCCCCATGAACGGATTGAGCAAACTTTCTCTCACTAATTTTATTTCCATGACATCCCAGGCATTCCGAATTATCAATACACTCATAACAGTATTCCCGCCCTTTGATTACAAATTTCTCCCCTTTTGGAAGTGTTTCAGGAGGTTTTGTCGAGGGAGTGGATTTGATAGCCTCCTTCTTCTCAGCTCCTTGAGTAATAACTCCTATAGATCCACCCACTAAGAACATTAAGAGTGAGAGAAAAAGATATAAATAAAAGGACTTTTTAAATTTCAATTTCATATTTCCCCCGTTGTGGTAATTTATCTTATTAAAATTAAAATAGAATTTTTACTTCCGTTTTTGGGCTTAGAAATTGTGATTTTATTAACATATTAGAAATTTCAAGTCAATAATTTTTTCATTTCTAACTTCAATTCAGACATAAGGATGGGGGGAGGGAGGGGGGCCATTTCATGCCATGGCCTAAATAACAATGAACCACCTTCCTATTTTTGGTACCCTTTCTATTACTACTTACAAGGAGATAAATGGGGAAGAAAGAGGAGACGAAGCGAATTTAGAAACATCAGAGGGAAAAAATCCTCTCCTGCCTGCCCTGTTAGGCAATAGTCTTTTGAAAACCAATGAGAGATTCAAAAAAGAATAGAAGATTTATTCTTTCAGGGTGCTCTGATCTTTTCTCTTCTGAACTTCTTTATCCAGCGACACATTCTCTGGTGCGCCCTGGGTTTCAGATGTAAAATAATGTCCGTATACTCATCGAGATCAAAGACGGCAAAGTATTTGTCGGCGTAGACGATGACCGCATCCTTCCCTAATCGCTCTTCCTGTTTTAACGTCTCGATCGTCTGCGTGGCCAGCTCC
>CALIBK010000072.1 GCA_938045955.1 uncultured bacterium
TGGATTCCCGTTTTCACGGGAATGACGTTTTCATTCATCGGGTGGTAGTCGTCATTCCTGCGGAAGCAGGAATCCAGTATATTTGATTCAATTAATGGTGAAAAATCGCTCAATTTAGGAGGTAAATATTTTAATTTAGAAACAAATATTTTTAAGAAGGAGCTGAAATGGTCGAAATCATCAGGGGATATCTTCCTGGATCCATTGGAAGAATTGTGGAACTCCACGGAACTTATTATTATAAAGCGTGGGGATTTGGTTTATTCTTTGAGGCAAAGGTGGCCAAAGACCTCTCTGAATTTCTTACTCGATTCAATGAGCTTCAGGATGGATTATGGACAGTTTACAAAAACAATCGGGTCGAGGGATCCATTGCCATTGATGGAATCAAGGCCACCACGGATGGAGCCCATCTTCGATGGTTTATCCTGGCTCCTGAGTTAAGGGGGCTTGGCTTCGGACATCGTTTGTTAGAAGAAGCCATCTCCTTCTGCAAGAAAAAAGGTTATCCTTCCATCTATTTGTGGACCTTTGAAGGACTTCGTCCTGCTCGACACCTTTACGAAAAATTTGGCTTCAAATTGGTTTGGCAGGGAGAAGGAAATCGGTGGGGAACAAAAGTCACTGAACAGAGGTTTGAACTTTATCTATAATTCTTCAATTGGGATTTATTGATTTCTTTTAAGAAAAGATTTATGAAAAATTATGAAGCAAATTCCTCCATATCTGGCCACGGGCATTGGTTCCTTTCCCCATCAGGATGAAGGTTCAGCCTTTCGGCTTATCCTTGAAAACTTCCCAGAAATCCCTTTCCTTCCTCAATTCCCAAATCGATCCTTCCTTGAAAATATGCTGGTTCAGTATTCGGAAGGATTTCCGGGATTAAAAGTAAATCAAAAGGAACAGAAGGTTTGGGTCGATTACTCAGAAAAATTTGATGAGGAGGTTGAGAGATTTTACCAGGCGGTGGAGAATCAGGATCTAGAATATTTTCAGATCTCTGAAGAATTTTCAATAGGGCTCACTTTCTT
Organism: uncultured bacterium; assembly: GCA_938045955.1. Classification (GTDB taxonomy): domain Bacteria; phylum Desulfobacterota; class BSN033; order BSN033; family UBA1163; genus CALIBK01. Next base: position 1,032 of record CALIBK010000072.1, read on the forward strand.
AAAGAATCTTTCCCGCGATAAGAACCGAAAAACCCTTAAGTTTGTTAAGGGGCAAATCATAGGTCCAATCACCCTGGGTCTCTCTTTAACCGATCAGAATAAGAAATCCATCTTTTACGATCTGACCTTGAGGGATATCTTAATTAAACATATCGCCCTAAAGGCGAAATGGTTAGAAAAGAGAGTTAATGAGTGGTTTCCAGGGACTGAAACAATAATTTTCTTTGACGAACCTGGTCTTTCCTCCTATGGCTCTGCTTTTTCGAGTTTAAGCCGAGAGGACGTCATCGAGTCGCTTGACAGTTGTTTTAAATTTTTAAAAGGACTAAAAGGAATTCATTGTTGCGGAAATACAGATTGGTCAGTCCTCCTTTCCACTCAATTGGACATCCTCAGTTTTGACGCCTATGGGTATTTTGAGAATCTCTTGGTTTATCCAAGAGAGGTAGAAAACTTTTTAGCCCGTGGAGGAATCCTGGCGTGGGGAATAGTCCCCACAAGTGAAGAGGTGGAAAAGGAGGATGTGGAGACTCTGATCAACCGTTTTAGAAGGGGAATCGATCAACTCACAAAAGAAGGAATTGATCCAATCCTTCTTAAGAGAGTGATTTTAACACCAAGTTGTGGAACCGGCTCCCTTTCCATTCCCTTATCTGAAAGGGTTTATCGGTTAACTTCTGAGATTTCAAAAAGGCTAAGATAAAAAACCCTAAGGTTTAAACACGTTCCACCAGGAGTCCTGGCCGCCACCGAATCGTTCAAGAATCTCCAGGGCCAATTGAATCCCATTTGAAACCCACACCTCATCGATCCCAGGGGCCGTAAAGATATAAACCACGATATTTTTACTTGAAGGATCAATTCTGGTTCTAAAATCGGGTCCCTGAAAGAGTGAACAAACAATCCCCTTTTCATCCCGAAGGACAATCTCTCCTTCTCTGCAGGAGATCATCCTTCCTGAAACCCCTTGAAAACTCTCCCCCTCGTTTGCCAGATTCAGGGTCCAATTTCCTTCAAAACGATCCAGATCCTGAATGGCCATCAGGATTCCATGGCACATCTCAGTGATTAGATGAGCATCTATATAGAGATTGACGATAGGAAATCCCATGTCCAAAGTTCGTTTCAAATGACCGGGAAGCGGACATTCATATCCCCATTCTTTAAAAAATTGATCGTAAAGCTGGATCCTTTCCTGGATTAGAGGAAGATTGCTTCTCCTTCGCATCTTTCTTAATAGCTCTCTTTTGTAAAGTTTAAAATCCTCCCTCTTTTCAAAATAGGTACAATTCAAGATCGTCCCGATTCCGAAACAGAGTCCAGGGAATCGGCTTCGATATCGATCGCTGATTTGGAGAGGAATCTCTTTTGCCATAGAAACAATAAACGATTAACCATTTCCCGAGGGTATGTCAAGGGTTGAAGATTGATTACGATTGAGATATATATCAACAATGTTTCGTCTTCTTATTCTTCTTCCTATTGGCATTATCGCTATCTCCACGGCCTCTATCTTTATTAAACTCTGCGATGCCCCAGCCCTTGTGATTGCTGCCTATCGAATGACTATCGCCTCTCTTCTCCTGCTCCCCTTAGCGAGTCACCGGAGGATCTGGAGGAGGTGGACCAAAGGAGAAGGGAAATGGTTCGCTCTTTCCGGTCTTTTTCTTGCTCTCCATTTTTCCTTCTGGATTGCCTCTTTAAAATTTACCTCGGTTGCCAGTTCGGTAGTCCTTGTCTCGACCAACCCCCTTTTTGTGGGTTTTGGAGAATGGATCTTCTTTAAAGAGCCCTTGGGATGGAGCTTAATCTTGGGGATTGCCCTGTCGGTCCTTGGGAGCGGGCTCATCAGCTTTGGAGACATGAACCTCTCCAGAGAAGCCCTATTAGGGGATGGACTGGCTTTACTGGGCGCCATCTCTGCATCAGGCTATCTTCTCATCGGAAGAAAGATGAGAAAGGCGAAAGACCTTCTCTCTTATATCTTCCCCGTCTATTCTATTTCAGCAATAACATTGACCCTATTTTCCCTCCTTTTTAAAAACCCTTTTTTTGGTTTCTCATCCTTAACCTACCTCTATCTCTTCCTTCTCGCCTTGATTCCTCAATTGATTGGCCACACTACCTTTAATTGGGCCTTAAGATATTTACCCACTTCTCTTGTCGCCATCGCCATTCTGGGTGAACCTGTGGGTTCCACCCTTTTAGCCTACTTCATTCTGAAGGAGGGTCTTACGGTTTTAAAAATGGTCGGAGGATCTCTAATCCTTATTGGAATTTCAATCGCTCTTCAGAAAAAAGAAAAAGTCCTTCAACCTGATTAAAAGATGTGTTAAAGTGAAAATATGAAATTCGTGATCCATGAACATCATTCCACCCATCTCCATTACGATTTCAGGCTTGAGATCGGAGGGGTCTTAAAATCCTGGGCTATCCCAAAAGGTCCCTCAATGAATCCCTCAGATAAAAGACTTGCCGTGATGGTTGAAGATCACCCTCTGGAATATGGGAATTTTGAGGGTATCATCCCGGAAGGCTACTACGGGGCAGGCCCGGTCCTTATCTGGGACTCTGGTAGCTTTGAACCAGAAGGGGACCCTGAGAATGGATTAAAGAAAGGAAAACTGACCTTCACTTTAAATGGAAAGAAATTGAAAGGAGGATTCTCCCTCATCCTTATGAAAGGAAGGGGTTCAGGCAGGGACTGGCTCCTCATCAAGGCTCAGGATACTTTTGCAAAAAAAGATTGGGTCATCAAAGAGGAACTCTCGATGGAAAGAAGAAAGAGACTTAAAGAAAAGATCCCGCCCTGTGTGACCAGTTAATTGAATCGTCACTCTCTTCAACCACATCGAAATAAAGGAATCTGAGTCGCTTTTTTTCTTTTCGAAAGAAATCTCACTCTGGAAGAACTGCAAAGGTCTCCCTGTAAATCCGGATTCTTACATTGACAGATAGAAGCTTTAATTCCATATCTTTCAGCTATCCCTTTTATTCTCTCATAACCCTTTTCTCGAATTGGACGTGGAATGAGTTTTGTTTTCGTGGAAGATCCTACCTTTCTCCATTCTTGAAGACGGAAGCATGCCTCCATGAGCTTTTGATGAAAAGGAGAAAGTTCTTCTATGAATTGCTTCTGAATGAGGGGGCGAAGATGAAGATAACTTAAGGTGACTCTCCCAATCCCTAATTCACTTAATTTTTTAAAAAGCCGATTAACCTCTTCCTCTCTATCTGTCACAAACGGAACGATGGGATCAATTCTTATTTCTGGATAAATGCCAATCTTTTTAAATTCTTCGATATTTTTAAGTCTCTCTTCAGGAGAAGGGGTTCCGGGTTCATACCTCCTCCAGTAATCTTCGGATAGAGAGACCAGACCGATCTGAGGGAGAATCTTTTCTTGGAATTGGGAGAAAAGATCAAAGAAATATTGAGGAATGATCCCTTTAGTCAGGAAAGAGACCCCAATCCTATGGTTTAAAAGGATCTGAATCGTTTGATAAGTCACTTTCAGGATATCCGGATGGGTTTGAAAACAATCTGAGGAAGTGTTTAGAACCACCCAGGAAGGAAGGATTCTTCTCCTCTGGATCTCCTCCTTCAGAAGGTTTGGGAGATTTCCATAAAGTTGGACCTCTCGTTCTTTTGGGGCCTGACTGTATCCTCTTGCATAGCAATAGGTGCAACGAAACAGGCACCCATTGGTGATGTTAAGAGCTGGGATCCCCTCAAGGCAACCAAACTGAGCGGGAGTAAGAAGCCTTCCTTTCCTCTCTCGGAATACTACTCTATACGCCTCCATCATCCGGACGAATTAATAGTTAATGGAAGATTTCTCTTTAGCAAACCCATAGAAAATGAGGCTTGCTCCCATACTCATAAAACAGATAAGAAAACAGAGATGATAGGCCTCCATCGGATAAGAGGCTCCAACCTTTGGAAAAGATTCGATCACCCATCCCAGGAGGCTCATGAACACTCCTGCACCAGCCATGGTAAAAAAATTGACGTAAGTCATTACGGTTCCTGAAAAAGCAATTGGATAGGATTCTTTGGCATGAGCATAGATCAACATCCCCATCCCATTGAAGAAACCGAGGAAAAAGAAGATCAATGCGAAGAGGAAGGGATGTTCGACTCTCCACATTCCCGTAAGGGGAAGCAGGCTGACAGTATACAGGGCCAATGCAAAGAAGGCCACTTTCTTCCTCGAATGAAAATAACGGTCCGAAAGGCGTCCCCCGATAGGACTTCCCAAGATAGCTCCTATGGACATAAAGATTAATAAGTTTCCCGCCTGAACAGGAGAAAATCCTTTAATATGAATTAAATAAGGACCCAACCAGAGCCCCTGGAGACTGACAAAGATGCCATACCTGAAGAATGCCACTGCACCGAATTGCCAGAAAGAGAGGGAGCCGAGGATGAGGCGAATCGATTTTAGGATTCCCGGTGAGGTTTCCTTTGAAACGGACGTATCTTGTTGGACCTTCTCCTCCTTTAAGGCCCTTAAAACCATAAGACCCAGGAAGACCGTGATAATTCCCGTTAATAAAAAAGTTCTTCTCCATCCAATCGCGGAGGTAAGAAAGGCAAGAGGAGAAGCAGCAAGGATATTTCCGAGAGTTCCTATGGAATAGATCATCCCCATGAGGGTTGCAAATTGTTCTGGAGGGTATCGAAGGGTAAATGTTTTAAAAGAGCCCATCAGCATTGGAGCCATTCCAGCCCCGATCAGAATTCTTCCCAGAAAAACGGTTAAAAAGGAGTGTCCCGATGCGAAGAGGAATGCCCCAGAGGCTCCTATGAAGGAGGAGATCGAAAGAATCAAACGAGGCCCCATTCGATCAAGCATGGGTCCCATAGGAATCTGAAGAAGGGTAAATGCATAAAAGAAAGCCCCTCCAAGCATCCCAAACCTCTCTGCATTCAATCCAAGATCTTTCATAAGGTCAGGGGCAATGACCGCATTGGAAACCCGATAAAATTGAGAAAGGAGAAAAAGCCCCGAAAGGATTGCAAAAATTAAGAAGTTAGAAAGTTTCAATTTTCTTCATGCTCGAATAGAGTTTTGATTCAAAATATATCACCAATATTTCAATTAAATCAAGTTTAATTTACAAAATATCTTTTAATTACAAATAATTATAAATATTATAATATTTATAAAAATTTTTCTTGACAAAAAAATTTATTTTTTGTAAGAAGGTTGTTATCATTTTCAATCTCAAATTAAAAAAACCTTCAATGTTTAAATCGGTTAAAAGTAATAAAATTTCAGAACATATCGTTGAACAGATCCGAAAAGCCATTTTTGAAGGAAGATTAAAACCGGGTGACAAACTTCCATCAGAGAAAGAATTATTAAAAACATTTAATGTTAGTAAAGCAACCCTGCGCGAAGCCCTTCGATCGCTTGAGACCTTGGGATTTTTAGAGATTAGAAAAGGAGTATCCGGGGGGGCTTTTGTGACTGAAGTCGATATGAAGAAGGCAAGAGAAGGATTAACCAATTTTCTTATTTTTAGAAATCTTTCTTTAAGTGATCTTTCAGAGGTGCGACTTATTTTAGAACCTTATGTTGTTGAAAAAGCAGCCCTTTTTATTACTGAAGATGATCTCAAGAAATTAGAAAACCTCAATAAGGATTGTGAATATTTCTTAAAACACCATATCCCTATTGAATCAAGAAAAAATGAAATTGAATATCATCGAATTATAGGGAGTGTTACAGGTAATCCAATCCTTATGTTTATTCTTGATTTTGTCGAAAATCTTCTCATTGACACTAAAGAAATTTTAAAACCAAGTGAAGAGTTTTCAAAAAAAGTTTTAAGCGCTCATAAACGCATTTATAAAGCCTTATCAGAAAGAAATCCTCAAAAAGCACGAAAAGAAATGATTAAACATGTTAAAGAAGTTGAGAGAGATCTTATTGCTCTTCAGAAAGAACGCGCAAAAGAAAAACTTGACTTGAGCCGTTCTTCTAAGACTATAGATTTATGAGTATGAGGCGCAATTTCAAAAGAAAGGAGGTGAGTAATAAAGAAATAGATTCATTTTTTAATAAAAAATAAAATCATAGGAGGTGAAAAAAAATGAAAAAGAGGTTTTATTATGTTGGAATTATTCTATTGGCTAGTCTATTTATTGTAAGTTTAGAAACTCCGACACAAGCCGTAATTAAATGGAGATATCAAAGTATGTGGGTTCCCTCAATTACTCTATGGAGAGGTGACAAATACTTTTCAGACTTAATGAATATCCTTGCTAAAGGGGAACTCGAAATTCAATATTTCCCTGGAGGAACATTAATCACCAGATCAGACGAGATATTTGATGCTGTTTCAAAAGGAACTTTAGACATGGCTTCGGACTGGCCAAGTTATTGGGAGGGGAAAAATACAGCGTTTGGGCTAGTCACTTCGACTCCTGTTTGGTTTACCCCAGGTGATTATATGCTTTGGTTTTGGCAAGCCGGAGGATTAGAACTTTCTCAAGAACTTTATGCAAAATATGGTATCGTCTGGTTCCCCCATTCTGTCACAGGACCAGAATCTGGCCAACGTTCTAATAAACCTATTCGTAAAGGTGAGGATTATAAAGGAGTAAAAATGAGACAGTGTGGAAGAGTACAAGCAAAGATCCTTCATGATCTAGGAGGGGCAGCAATTTTTATGCCGGGTGCAGAAATTTATTTGGCCCTTTCAAGAGGCACAATTGATGCAGGGGAATTCTCTGTGCCTGAATGCGATTGGGCAATGGGATTCCAAGAGGTAACAAAATTCTGGGTCCTTCCCGGTTGGCATCAACCAGGTCCAGTATCTGGCCTTATGATCAGCAAGAAATCTTGGGATAAACTTCCTGACCGAGTAAAGTTTATGTTTAAAGAAGCGGCTATGGCAACAATGATGTGGAGCTGGACATATTTTGAATATAGCTCAGGGGAATATACAAGAAAATTTAAAGAAAAGGGAACAACATATACAATTCTTGATAAAGCAACTTTAGATAAGATTCACGATTATGCATATAAATACCTTTTAGAAGATGCAGAAGCCAATCCTGATCACGCAAAGATTGCATTCTCTCAAGCAAAATATTTTAAAGACATTGAAGAGTGGCGAACGATTCAGCAACCATTCACCTGGGGACGGACTCCACCGAGAATGGATGAAATCTACTCGAAATTGGAGGCTATTGCTAAAAAGCATAAAGTTTATGATTCAGTAATCAATCTCGAAAGAACAGTTCGAAAAAGGATGGAGAAACAAGAATTCTGGAAGCCTGGAACACCTTATATAGAAAATCCGATTACCCCAAAATAATCTTTTCGATTATTTCCTCTCCCTGTTGTGTCTTATCATAGAAGCAACGGGGAGAGGAAACCTTTTAAAAGAACTTAATCTCTCGCTTATGCAAAGCTTTTATGAAGGGAGAAATTAAAAATGGATACAGTTAGACTATTGGTTAAGAAGATTGAAAATTTATCCGAATGGTCCGGTAAAATTTTTAGCTTTTTCATAATTACTA
>CALIBK010000073.1 GCA_938045955.1 uncultured bacterium
TAAAGATAAACCCCTTCTGGATTCCCGTTTTCACGGGAATGACATTTTCATTCATTGGGTGGCAGTAGTCATTCCTGCGGAAGCAGGAATCCAGTATATTTGATTCAATGAATGACGAAAAATCACTCAATTTAGGTTAAAATAAAATGACTCATAGACTCCTTATCTATCATCCAGAGGCCAAAATTTATGAGGAAATCCTGAGGGAAAGAATGCCCCATCTGATGATCCGAGCTGCCTCACGACCCGAAGATGCAGAACCCTTTGTCACCGAGGCTGAAATCATTCTATCATGGAAGATCCCGGATGATCTTTTAAAGAAAGCAGATCGCCTTCTCTGGTTTGCTTCCATGGCCGCCGGAAATGAACACCTCGTGAGAAATCCCGCTCTTCCTGAGCATGTCCTTTTCACCAAAGCCACGGTATACGGGGAGATGATGGCCGAATATGTCTTTGCCTATCTCCTCTACTTTTGTAGGGACCTTCAAAAATATTTCAGAGATCAGGGAGAAAGGATCTGGGATCCTGTCCGTCCCGAAAGACTGCGCGGAAAAACGATGGGGGTTCTGGGGTTAGGCTCTGTTGGGAGGGTCATTGCCCGGAGAGGAAAGCAGTTCGGAATGAAGACCCTTGGGGTGAAGAGGAGTCCTGAACCCATGCCTGAGGTAGATGAGGTGTTTGGGCCTGAGGGTCTGGATCAGGTTATTCCCAGAGTGGATTATCTTGTGTGTGCCCTTCCTTTGACTCCTGAGACCGAGCATCTTTTAGGAGAGAAGGAACTCACTCTGATGAAAGAAGGGGCCATATTATTCAATATCGGCCGCGGAAAGACAATCGATGAGAAGGCGCTGATCAGAGCTCTAAAAAGAAGGAAGATAAAGGCAATTCTGGATGTCTTTGAGGAAGAACCCCTTTCGCCTGAAAGCGAACTCTGGAGACTGGATAATGTGATCATCACTCCTCATGTGTCTGGAATTAACCTTCCGGAGGAGATTTGTGAAGAATTTATCAGAAATTACGGGCAATGGGTGAGAAATGAGCCTTTGGCGAATCGGGTGGATAGAAACAGGGGTTATTAATCAATCCTTTTTAACCCTATCCAATTTGTGCGATTCGAATATGATGGGGGTGGATAGAGATGGGTCATCTGGCCAGAAAAGAAGAGATCCTGAGAAAACTTCAGAAGAGGCTTCACCAGAATCCTGTGGGACTTCCCGAACACAGCTCTGTGTTTGAGATTTTATCGATACTGTTCGATGAAAGGGAGGCTGAAGTCGGAGCGAAATTCCCTTTGGGTTTGGTGACGCTGGAAGAGATCGAGAAAGCCACAGGACTGCAAGCCAATGAATTAAATGGCATTTTAAAGGGGATGATGAAAAAAGGGTTGGTCGTTTCTTCCATGAAAGAAGGAAAAGTTCGGTATCTTCTTTCTCCGGGGCTCACTGGATTTTTTGAATTTACCTTTATGAGAACCAATGAAACCCTCCCGATGAAGAGACTCGCCGAATTGATGGCAATCTATAAAAATACACCCGAATTTATCCAGGAGTTTTTTTCCCCTGGGACAACTCGAGGGAAGGCTTATATTTACAGCAGCGTTTTGCCAGAAGTGAAGAGCGAGGTTCTACGGTTTGATGAAGCAGCGGAGCATATCAAAAAGGCTGGAAGGGGGAGTCTTGGGAAGTGTTATTGCCGCCATGAGGCCTGGCATTTAGGGAAGAACTGTTCCGCACCCATTGAAGATATCTGTATAAGCCTTGGCAATGCTTCTGATTTTCTGGTGGACCAGGGGTTCGCAAGAAGGGCTTCGGTCGAGGAGCTTCTCAATACTTTAAAAAAGGCGGAAGATTTAGGGCTGGTTCACATCGGAGATAATGTTCAGGAACAGACGACCTTTATCTGTAACTGTTGTGGATGTTGCTGCGGTTTTCTTCAGGGAATCACCCAGTTCCAATTAAAACATGCGATCACTACGACTAACTATATCGCCCAGGTGGATCAGGAGGAATGCAACGGCTGTGGCCTCTGTTCTGATCGATGTCAGATCAAAGCTATTAAAATGGAAGGGGATTATCCAGAAGTGGACCGGGAATTCTGTATCGGTTGCGGAGTCTGTGCCTACCACTGCCCCACGGAAGCAATGAAGATGATCGAGAGGGAAAAGAGGGTGATTCCTCCAAAAACTTATAGAGAATTGATGATTCGCTTAATGAAAGAGAAGGGGAGAGTTTAATAAAATTTACCTGTATTTTTCTTCAAACAAAGGAGTTTTCTTTGTAACCCTCCCTAAAGCCTCCGGAGGGACAAATTCCACTTTAGATCGGACTCGATAAAGCTGAATCATACGATCCTCAATCTCTTTTGCAAGTTCGGGTAATTGATGAGCTTCCACTCCATATCCGTATTCCACCTTAATATGCAACGGAGGTTTGACCATGGGGGGAGGTTCGGTCAGAACAATTCTCATCGCTCCGGTCACCCTTGGAATGAAAGAGGTAATCACATCTCGAACAGCAATGGGAAAGAGACTGACGCCTTCCACAAAGAGTCGATCATTCAATCGTCCCAGATGCTTGATTCGATACCCTGGGCCCGGATATCCACAAATGCAGGGTTGGGTAAATACCTGGATCACATCGCCTAATCGATACTTAATGAGAGGAACTCCTTCTCGATCCAGAGAGGTGATCAGTCCTTCCCCGATCGCCCCATCT
>CALIBK010000074.1 GCA_938045955.1 uncultured bacterium
CATTAAAATATTTGATTACGGATTATGGGTTTTTAATCAAACTTGACAATTCAAAATTTCAATATTAGAATTTTTTTTAATTTAAAATTGTTTAAATCAATCATCCAAAAATCGAAGCCATTTCAATTAATCTGATTTTTATCCTTGGAAAGGGGAATGAAATATGCACACCATAACCAAAGAGAATCTAAGATCAGCATTTTCAGGAGAGAGTCAGGCTCACATGCGATATCTTCTCTTTGCTGACAAGGCTGAGGAAGAAGGATTCAAAAACATTGCTCGGCTATTTCGAGCCATCGCTTTCGCTGAAAGGGTACACGCTGGGAACCATTTAAATGCTCTGAATGGAATTACGCTCACCGCAGAGAACCTTGAGGTGGCTATGGAAGGAGAGCGATTCGAAGTGAGTGAGATGTATCCGGCCTATAAAGCGGTGGCTGAACTTCAGGATGAAAAGAAGGCTGTCCGTTCCATGCATTATGCCCTTGAGGCAGAGAAGATTCATGAGGTCCTTTACTCCGAAGCAAAAGAAATGGTAAAAGCCGGGAAGGACATAGACATAGGCGAGATCTATATCTGCCCTGTATGCGGTCATACGACTGTGGGAAGGGTCCCCGAGCGATGCCCTATTTGTGGGGTATTGGGTGATAAGTTCAAGAAATTTTAAAAACCTTCCTATCTCGATCTTTATTAAAATTGGAGGTATTTATGGAGACCATTCAGGCAATCAAGGAGAGGAGGTCTATCAATTTTTTTCAAGCCGATCGAGAAATCCCGGATTCCACCCTTCGTGAACTTTTAGAGACTTCGAACCTTTCACCGTCTTCATTTAATCTCCAGCCCTGGAAGGTCATTGTCGTCAAAGATCCAGAAAGGAAAAGGGCTCTTCGAAAATGTGCGTTTAACCAACCTAAAGTGGAGGAAGCTTCGGCGGTGTTCATCCTGATTGCCGATCCAATGGGTGTGGAGGAGAATCTGGAAAGGGTTCTTGATAGCTGGGAGCAACTTGGATACTTAAAACCTGAGGCAAGGGACAGTTCCAGAGAGATGGCGAAGAATCTTTACGGAACTGAAGAGAGTCTGAGAAGGAAGATCTTTGCCGTTAAAAATACCGCTCTATTTGCAATGAACCTGATGATTTCGGCGAAAGGATTAGGCCTTGAGACTCACCCGATGGATGGGTTTGATGAAGAAGCGATTAAAAAAGAGTTTGGAATCTCGACCGACAAAATCATCCCGATGCTGATTGCTGTAGGATATTTGAAGGAAGGAGTGAAACTTTTACCCCGGGCTTTTCGCAGGCCGATCGATGAATTCACCACCTGGATATAAAGGATCCGTTTTTATTCATAAAAGACTAAATCCTATGGATTAGGAAGGTATCGAAATGAAGAAAAATATAGGAGATATGGGTTTAGGAATCGGAAGTCTCTTTCTTCTCTTTTTTTTATTCTCTCTTAATCCCCTCTTAGCGCTGGATCTCCAGGTTCAAAAAACCCCCTCTACAGGTTATCAACCTCAGTTCCAGGTTTCGGGACAAAAAATCTATTATGTCTGGCATGAGTATGACGGTCCTTTTCGTCAAATCTTCACGGCAGAGGCAAATATCGATAAAACAGGATGGAGGGCGACTCAGAGAACCTATGGGCGTTTCGACAAAGTATTTCCCCAGCTACAGGTGTCCGGAGATAAAATCTATTTTGTTCGGCAACAGCCTGATGAATCAAAAAACCGTCAGATCTGGACGATGGAGATGAATCTGGATGGCTCCGGATGGAAGGAGATCCAAAGGACGAATACCCCTTACGACAAACAGTTTCCTCAACTCCAGGTGGTCGAGGATAAGATTTACTTCACCTGGAATGAGTCGGATGGGAAATATCGTCAGATCTGGACAGCCGAGATGAACATGGATGGCTCGAACTGGAAAGCCACCCAGCGGACCTTCTCTTCGTTTGATAAATTTGAACCTCAACTTCAAGTGATGGGAAGAATGATCTATCTGGTTTGGAGAGAGTTTGATGGGACTCATTTTCAACTATGGACCGCCTGGATGGACCGAGAAGGGAAATTCTGGAAAGCTGAAAAGAAAACCAATACCCCCTTCGATAAACATAATCCCCAAATGGTTGTAGATGAGACAAAAATTTACTACACATGGCACGAAGCAGACGGCCCGGATTGGCGAAGAGCTAAGTACCAACTATGGACAGCCGAGATGAATAAAGATGGATCGGACTGGAAGGCCATTCAGCGAACTTTCACTTCCTTTGACAAATATACCCCTCAACTTCAAATCCACGGGAATAAAATTTACTATGTATGGGAAGAATCGGATGGAAAGTACCGACAGATCTGGACCGCTATCTCTAATAAAGATGGAACGGGTTGGAGGTCTCAAAAAAGGACTTCTTCCCCTTATGGGAAATATGATCCTCAATTTCAAATTGTAGGAAATCGAATCTATTATGTGTGGCACGAGGATCATGGCCCTACAGAACCCATCTGGATAGCTACCGAAACTTTGAGGTAGAGGTCAAGAATTGATAAATGTATGTGGGTGTTAAATCGTCGGAGATTTATAATTCTATCCGGTACGCTCATCCAATCCCTTTTTTCATACCATATCCCTTATTCCAAAAACAGAAAGGAGGAAAAGATGAACTACACAGCCAAAGATTACACCAAACTTTTAGGAATGGAAGGATTCAGTGAAACCCTTTTACGCAACCATTTCACCCTGTATCAAGGTTATGTCACCAACACCAATAAATTAATGGATACCCTTAATCAAATGGGTAAGGAGGGAAAAACAGCTACCCCTGAGTTTTCAGAATTAAAACGGCGATTTGGATGGGAGTTTAATGGAATGAGACTCCATGAATATTATTTTGAGAATCTGGGAGGAAAAGGAGGATTGCAAAAGGAAAGCAAGCTCTATAAAAAAATCTCCGATGATTTCGGAAGTTATGAAACCTGGGAAAAGGAATTGAGGGCCGTAGGGGCCATGCGCGGAATTGGATGGGCAATCCTATACCAGGATCATCTCACCGGACAACTATTTAATTTCTGGATCAACGAACACGATACGGGTCATCCCGCTGGATGTACACCCATATTAGTGCTGGATGTCTTTGAACATGCCTTTATGATAGATTATGGGCTAAAGCGGGGGGATTATATTGAAGCCTTTTTTAAAAATATAAATTGGGCGGAAGCTGAAAAAAGGCTCAGATAACCCCAGAGCCAATAAAAAACAGAAATCAAGGAGGGAGAGATGCCACTCATAGAGCATGACACGGACCTATATAATATCCTAAAGGGATGCCGGCGGGTAGCCGTCGTGGGCATCTCTCCTGATCCTTTAAAAGCGGGTCATTATGTCCCAAAGACCCTGAAGGAAAAAGGATTCGAACTTTTTGGAGTCAATCCAAAATATGAAGGTCAGGAGATCTTAGGGATTAAAGTGTATGGATCGATAAATAAAATTGAACAGGATATCGATGTGGTTGTGGTCTTCAGACCCTCTCGAGACATGCCTGAAATAGCAAAAGAAGCCCTCTTAAAAGGTTTTAAGACCTTCTGGATGCAACCCGGAACCGTCAATGAGGAAGTGAAAATGGATCTGGATAAAAGAGGGTTCAATGTAGTTGCTGGAAAGTGTATGAAGATGGAGAGTGAGAGATTATTGAAAGATTAATCCATATAATGGAAACGAGTCAATCCCTTAGCCCTATCTATTTAGAACTTTAATGAACCCTTAATCCCTATCAGGATCTTCGGAAGAGGAGAAAAAATTGGATAATAGATGTATAAATATCCTTATTGGTGGAGAAGCAGGACAGGGACTCCAAACCATTGGATTTATTTTCTCAAAGGGTCTGGTTAGAAGTGGTTATTCCATTCATGTCCATCAGACCTATGAGTCAAGGGTTCGAGGAGGGCATAATACCTATTCGATCCGAGCTGGAGTTCAAAAAGTACTGGCTCCTCAGGAGGAGATCGATCTTCTCATCGCTCTCAATGAAGAAACTATTGATCGTCACAAAGAGGACCTCTCTTCGAAGGGATTTATTATAGGCAATGCCGATTTAAATAGGAAGGAGAAAAACTGGATCGGCGTCCCATTCAAGACCTTTGGTGATGAGATCTATTGGAATACGGCTGCCATTGGAGTGGCTGGGGGCTTATTGGGTCTGGATCGTCGAATCTTGAATAAAGTCCTGGGAGAAGTCCTCGGAGAGGAAAAGGCACTTAAAAACCTCAGTGTCCTTGAAGCCGGTTATCAATGGCTTGCTTCCCAGTCTTTTAAGTGGGACCCGTTACCCTTTATTTCAAACCCTTCTCCCCGATTCCTGATGAATGGCCATGAGGCGGTCGCTTTAGGGGCAATCTCTTCTGGGTTAAAATTCTGTGCCTTCTATCCTATGAGCCCCTCTACATCGATTGCACAAACCCTCATCGATTGGTCTAGGGAGATGGATGTGGTCGTGGTCCAGGCGGAGGATGAGATTGCAGCAATTAATATGGCCATAGGAGCCTCTTATGCCGGGGCCCCGAGTATGGTTCCAACGTCTGGTGGGGGGTTCGCTTTAATGGTAGAAGCGGTAAGCTTGGCAGCGATTAGCGAAACACCTGTGGTCATCGTCATTGCCCAAAGACCAGGTCCTGCTACGGGATTGGCCACCCGAACCGAACAGGGGGAACTCCTTTTTGTCCTTCACGCCGGTCATGGAGAATTTCCACGGGCAATTTTTGCCCCGGGCTCTATCGAGGAATGTTTTTATCTCACAAGAAAGGCCTTTGAACTTTCGGAAAAATACCAGGGTCCTATGTTCATTCTGACGGACCATTTCATTGCTGACTCCTACAGAGATATCGAACCGATTCCTGTTGAAACCCTCTCTTCTATTCGACCGGGTTTGGACCCAAATGAAATAGAGTCTCCTTACCTTCGATATCGAATCACAGAGAGCGGAATCTCTCCTCGTCTTCTTCCCGGATTAAGTAAACATTTAGTGGTTGCTGATAGTCATGAGCATACAGAAGATGGTCATATGACGGAGAATCTATCGATCCGTCCCAAGATGGTGGATAAGCGCTTAAGAAAAGGGCAGGGACTCCGTTCAGAGGTCATTCCTCCAACTTTTATTGGCGAACCAGAATCGGAAATCCTGTTTGTCTGCTGGGGGTCAAGCAGGGGATCGGTGGAAGAAGTCGCCACCCTTCTCTCCTCAAGTGGAACAAAAGCCTCCATGCTCCATTTCTCCCAGGTCTGGCCGATGATTCCGGAGCAGTTCCTTCATTATTTAGAAGAGGCCAAACAGGTAATCTCTGTAGAAAGTAATGCAACGGGACAAATCGCCCATCTGATTCGGAGGGAAACAGGATTCCTCATCAAAAAAAGAATTTTAAGATATGATGGGTTACCCATCACCCCCCAATATATTATGCGACACCTTAAAGAGAGGTAAACCCTTATGGTCACTTTAAAAGATTATGGGGAGTATAAAACAGCATGGTGTCCTGGATGCGGGAACTTTCCCCTTTTAAGGGCTCTAAAACTGGCCTTGGTCAAAAAAGGACTCGAACCCCATCAGATCCTTATTGTCTCTGGAATCGGACAGGCTGCCAAGACCCCTCACTATCTGAATGCGAATGTCTTTAATGGCCTTCATGGACGGAGTCTTCCCGTGGCTCTTGGAGCCAAACTTGCCAATCCAAACCTTATTGTGATCGCTGAAAGCGGGGATGGTTGTATGTATGGAGAAGGAGGGAATCATTTTCTCGGGGCCATTCGTCGAAACATTGATATCACCGTAATTGTTCATAACAATCAGGTCTACGGATTAACCAAAGGCCAGGCCAGTCCGACTTCTGAGGAAGGATTTGTTACAAAAGCACAACCCGACGGGGTTTTTGAAACCCCCTTCAATCCCCTGGCGATCGCTGTAGCAATGCACGCAGGATTTGTAGCCCGAGGCTTTGTGGGAATGGAGGATCATCTCGTAGAGACCATCGTTCAGGGAATCGACCATCCCGGATTTTCTCTGATCGATATCCTCCAGCCCTGTGTCTCTTTTAATCGAGTGAATACCTTTAAATGGTATCGAGAACGCTGCATCCCTCTCCCCTCGTCTTACGATCCGTATGATTGGGAGAAGGCAATGAAGGTGGCAGTCCAATGGGGAAAAGAGATTCCAATAGGGGTGATCTATAAGAATGATCGACCTTCCTATGAAAAACACTTCTCAGCCTTAAAAAAAGGACCATTGGTTAGACAGAAGGTGGACCTTTCAAAATTGAAAAAAATCATGGAGACCTATGCCTAAAAATAGATTGGAAAAGAAAGGAGAAAAGGATGAAAAAAGGCCTTATCTCAGTTCTCATCCTCTCTTTCTCGATACCCCTTCTCCTATTTGCTCAAGGGAGGACACAAAAACCAAAGCCCCTTCCGATAAGCCGGGAAACCCAGACTTGCCTCGAATGTCATAAACAATATACCCCTGGGATTGTAGAGGATTGGCAGAGGAGTCTCCACTCGAAGACAATTCCCTCATCAGCCCTCAAAAAAGCAGAGAAATTAAGAAGAATTTCTGCTCAAAAAGTTCCCCCCTCATTAGCAGGAGTGGTGATAGGATGCTTTGAGTGCCATGGTTTGAATCCGGAAAAACATAAGGATAACTTTGAACACGAAGGGTTTAAAATAAATGTGATTGTCACCCCGAAGGATTGTGCCACCTGTCACCCGATTGAAGAAAAAGAGTATTCGAGAAGTAAGAAGGCTCACGCATTAGGAAATTTATTGAAAAATCCTGTTTATCATACCTTAGTGGAAACAATCATCAGCAAAAAAACGATAGACAAAAGCCAGGTGATCCAGAGGGATGTCTCTGAGTTAACTCGCCAGGAAACCTGTTTTGGATGCCATGGAACGGAAATAAAAGTATCAGGGATGGAATCGATAGAAACCGATATTGGGACAATCGAGGTTCCAAAACTTACCAACTGGCCCAATCAGGGTGTAGGTAGAATCAACCCGGATGGAAGCTTAGGTGCCTGTTCCTCCTGCCATACGAGACATCAGTTTTCCATCGAAGTTGCCAGAAAACCCTATACCTGCTCTCAATGCCACCTTGAACCTGACGTTCCTGCCTGGAATGTTTACAAAGAAAGCAAACATGGAAATATCTTCGATTCTAACCATATGAAATGGAATTTTAATGCTGTGCCCTGGACAATAGGTAAGGATTTC
Source organism: uncultured bacterium (assembly GCA_938045955.1). Taxonomy (GTDB): domain Bacteria; phylum Desulfobacterota; class BSN033; order BSN033; family UBA1163; genus CALIBK01. Next base: position 7,256 of record CALIBK010000074.1, read on the forward strand.
CAAACCCCGACCTGCGCCACCTGCCATAATAGCCTGATTGTAAATTCAGAAGGTAAAACGATTGCCGAGAGAACCCACGATTTTGGTTCAAGACTATGGGTAAGGCTCTTTGGTCTAATCTATTCTCATCCTCAACCCATTCATGGGGATACATCCACTCTGAAAAATAGAGATGGTTTTCCCTTACCTACAACCTTTACAGGTGAAATAGCAAAAGAAGGATTGATCGACGAAAAAGAACAGAAAAAAAGAAGATCGGTTATGTCCAATATCTGTATTCAATGCCATTCCACGTCCTGGGCGAACAGCCATTTTGTGAAACTCGAAAATACCATCCGTGAGGTGGATCAAATGACCCTTGCATCCACGCTCTTGCTCCTCGAGGCGTGGAAATCCAATTTGGCTGAAGGACTCCCTCATGGGAAAAATCCATTCGATGAAACGATTGAACAGAGGTGGATCAAACAATGGCTTTTCTATGCCAACTCCATCAAATATGCATCGGCAATGACGGGTGCCCCTGATTATGCAACCTTTAAAAATGGTTGGTGGAATTTAACTGAAAACCTGCAACAGATGAAGGACTGGATTGAATTTAAAAAAAGGGGAGGATCCCATCCCTGAAAGGAGGTTTCTGGAGGTGATCATTCAACAATTCTTTGTTCCCGGGCTCTCCCATCTTTCCTATCTTATTGGAGGCTCCAAGAGCTGTGCGGTAGTGGACCCTAAAAGGGATATCCAGATCTATCTGGATACGGCAAGAGAGATGGGTCTAAAAATTACCCATATCCTTGAAACTCATCTTCATGCAGATTTTATCTCAGGTCACTTGGAGTTAGCGCAACAAACAGGAGCGAAAATCTATGCCCCAAGAGCAGGAAATTGTGAATTTGAACATACGGGTCTTTCCGAAGGGGATACCCTTCTGATCGAAGATATGGAACTAAAGGTTCTTGAAACACCTGGCCATACCCCGGAACATATTGTATACGTGGCAATTGATCATTCCAGGGGAAAAGAACCTGCCGTCCTTTTCAGTGGGGATACCCTCTTCGTAGGAGATGTGGGAAGACCCGATCTTTTTCCAGGGAGAGCTAAAGAATTGGCAACCCGATTATTTGAAAGCTTAAAGAAATTGGCTTCTCTTCCAGATTTTTGTGAGATCTATCCTGCGCATGGAGCAGGGTCCTTCTGTGGGAGGGTATTGTCTGCAAAAAGAACAAGTACCATTGGCTATGAAAAAAAATATAATTACGCCCTTCAAGAAAGAGATGAAAAAAGATTTATTAAAATGTTAACCACTCATATGCCAGGGGCTCCGGATCACTTCAGTCGTTGTAGTGAGATTAATCGAAAAGGCCCCCGATTAGAGAAAGAGCTACCCTGTTTAACCCCTTATGAACCTGAGGAGTTTCAACAGAAGGCTAATGATCCAAATGTAATCGTTCTCGATATTCGCCCCTATGAAGCCTTTGGTGGACAACACATCCCCGGAGCTTATCACATTGATATTAGAGGAAACTTTTCGACCTTTGCAGGATGGATCCTTCCTCCCGATAAGGAGATCCTCCTTGTCGTTGATAAGAGAGAACAGGCTGAAGAGGCCGTCATTCATCTACGCCGAGTGGGGTTGGATCATACCATTGGTTATTTAGAGGGGGGCATGTATGAATGGGCAAAGGCTGGACTTCCTACTGAACATATCTGTCAACTCTCCCCTAAGGAGTTGAAAAAAAGAATGGATGAAGGACCCGAGATGATACTTTTGGATGTAAGAGGAAAGCAGGAATTTATGGCTTTCCATATAGACGGGGCCATCAACATTCCATTTCCTGATTTGAGGACAAGAGCCAATGAGTTGAAAAAAGACGTTCCCTTGGTGGTCATCTGTAATAGCGGACATCGATCAAGCTTAGGAGCAAGTCTTCTCAAACGACAGGGATTTAAGGAAGTGTCCAATTTTGCTGGAGGGATGTTAGGTTTTAATGCAGCGGGTTTAGGTCCGGAATGTCCCTTCTGCTCGGCTCCTCATCTCCCGGAGGTTTCAGCTCGATAATGGTTGGATCTTAGATGGTCATTGAAAGGAGACTCCCAATGGATTAAAACCTAAATTGAGCGATTCTTGGTATTATTTAAAGATAACCACTCTGGATTCCCGTTTTCACGGGAATGACGTTTTCATTCATCGGGTGGCAGTCGTCATTCCTGCGGAAACAGGAATCCAGTATATTTGATTCAATTAATGGTGAAAAATCGCTCAATTTAGGTAAAAATAAAACCACCCCCAGGTTGGGTGGGGGTGGTTTAAAAAGTTTTATTTATCCTGTGAGTGTGGCCAGGTAGGCTGCCCCAAGTTTATCCACGTGATTTTTCACATTTTCAAAATAATTATAGTGTTCCTCCTCGTCTTTTAGAAGTTCCTCAAATAATTCCTTTGAAATTTGGTCCTTTTCTGCTGCACAGACAGTTGAGGCCTCGTTGTACATCTTGATGGCCTGATCTTCAAGGGCCATATTTGTTTTTAACATTTCCTCGATACTCTGACCCTTCTTTGCACTCGCATCGGGAGCGGATGTAGGTTCCCCTTTAAGAAATAGAATTCGTTCTGCTAATTTCTCTGCATGCTTCATCTCTGTAATGGCGATCTCTTTAAATTTTGTTCCTAATTTTCCAAAATCCTGATCTTCGAGTTCATAATGCTGAGCCATATATTGGGATATAGCCGTCAATTCCCTTGCCCGAGCCGCATTCAAAAGTTCAATCACTTTCTTGCTCATAGGTCCTCCTTTTTTTAAGAATTTTGGTAAAAATATTAAAATTAAAAATCTAATTAGTCAAGCCAAAAAAGACTTTCCTTGGATTTAATTTTTGGTAATTTGATTCTGCCTATGCTAAAATTAGTTAAAAATTTTAAATCGGGGAGGAAAGTTCACGAAACGTATTCTTATCGTTGAGGATGAAAAAGATCTCGTGGATCTCCTTGTCTATCACTTTCGACAAGAGGGTTTTTCCGTAAGTACTGCTTTCGATGGAACGACAGGGTTGGAAAAAGCAAAAAAGGAGCGTCCGAGTCTTATTATTCTCGATCTGATGCTCCCTGAAATGGATGGAAAAGACGTTTGTCGGGCTTTAAAAGGAGATCCTCTTACACGATCGATTCCTATCCTGATGCTCACTGCCAAAGCTGACGAAATTGACCGGATCATCGGGTTTGAGCTTGGGGCGGACGATTATGTGACCAAACCCTTCAGCCCCAAAGAATTGGTTCTAAGGATAAAAGCTATCCTCAGACGTCAGGAAATTCCGATGGAGGGTCAAAAGGTCATCGAAATCAAGGACCTTCTCATTGATTTAGATCGCCACCAGGTCTTCCTTCAAAAAAAGCCCATTCATTTGACCTCCACAGAATTCAAACTTCTGGTCGAATTGGTGTCCAATCGAGGAAGGGTTCAAACCCGAGAAAGACTCCTTGATAAGGTTTGGGGATATACCTATGAGGGTTATGCCCGAACCGTGGATACTCATATCCGAAGACTGCGCGAGAAACTCGGTAAAAGAGGGGAATGGATCGAAACCCTTCGTGGAGTGGGATATCGGTTCCGCGAGGACATCCAGTGAAGATTCAATTTTATAGAAGAGTCTTTTTTTCCTTCTTTTTTCTCCTTTCCCTTTTTTTTCTGATCCAATCCTTATCCTTTTATCTTTTAAAAAAACCATTTGTTCAATCTTCTCTCCTGGCGATATTAGTGATATCTCCGCTAAGTTACTTTTTCTTCAAATTCATCATCCAACCGATTAAAGCTTTAACCCATCGGATTATTACAATAAATTTTAAGAAAGAATCCCGGGGAAAATGGGGAGATGAATTTGAAATCATTTTAAAAAGCATCGAGGAAATGAGAATCGAACTCCAGAGGAGGATAGAGGAGATTTCCAGAGAAAAGGATTACCTCCATAACCTTCTGGATGGGCTCACCGAAGGGATTTTGATCGTAGATGCCAGAGGAAGAATTCGGAAGACGAATCATGCATTTCGGGAATTTTTCTCATTGTCTCAGAGAGTAGAGAATCGACCCCTTTTGGAAGTTATCAGGAATGTGGAATTAGAAAAAACTTTTCAGGAAGTCCTCAAAACCGGAAGACCGGAAACTTTGGAAATTTCCATTCCTTTACCCGGAAAAAAGATTTTCGAAGTGAATATGGTGCGAATCTATTCCCGATTAGAAGAAAACCCTGGAGAGGAAGAAACTTCTTCAAGCGTTTTGGCTGTGTTTCATGACATCACACGACTTAAGGAATTAGAAAAGGTTCGCCAGGATTTCGTGGCCAATGTATCCCATGAACTTCGAACCCCGCTCGCCACGATTAAGGGTTATGCGGAAACCCTGCTGGAAGGGGCTCTGAAGGAAGAAGTGGCCCATCAATTCGTTCAGGTCATAAAAAAACATTCGGATCGCCTGGAAAAGATCGTGGATGACCTTTTGATGATTTCGAAAATTGAATCTCAAGAATTTCAATGGAAGAAAGAGGTCCTATCGATTTCTGAGTTAATCGAGGAAGCCTTAGAGTTATTGAAGGACTCTTTTGAAAAGAAAAATATGAGAGTTTCATTGACCCCAATTCCCACGGATCTTCAGATCTATGGAGACCGTAAATATCTGGAGCAAGTCCTTTTTAATCTTCTTGACAATGCTATAAAATATGGACGTGAAGATGGAATGGTCAGCATTTCGGTGACCGAAAAGGACCAAAAAGAAGTAGAAGTTTCCATAACGGATGATGGGATAGGAATTCCAGGTGAAGATCTCCCGAGAATTTTTGAGAGATTTTATCGAGTGGATAAAGGGAGGTCACGAGAACTGGGTGGAACAGGTCTCGGACTTTCGATAGTGAAGCATATCATTCAGGCCCATGGGGGGAGAGTCTGGGCAGAAAGTGTTTCGGGGAAAGGCTCAACTTTTCACTTCACCCTGCCTATTATA
>CALIBK010000075.1 GCA_938045955.1 uncultured bacterium
ACTCATGCAGGTCATTCATCAGGAAGCGAGGAAATCAAATCAGGAAGGCCTTCCTCTGATTCCAAGGAAAAAAATGATTTCCAAATTGATGAGAGAACGATTTCCTGAAAGAATTTATAACCTTCTTGTTCAGTTCGGAAAGGTGGGGGATGATCTGGGATATTCGGTTTATGCGATCGGAGGGTTTGTGAGAGACCTCTTGATGAGGGTCGAGAATTTCGATATCGATATTGTCGTCGAAGGAGACGGAATCCGATTGGCCGAGGAATTTGAGAAACGATTCCCCTGTCGCATTCGAACCCATCGTAAGTTTGGGACTGCCATTATCCTCTTCCCAGATGGGTTGAAGGTCGATGTCGCGACGGCCCGTCTGGAGGTTTATGAATCTCCCGCTGCTCTACCCAAAGTAGAACGAACCTCTCTCAAAGCGGATCTCTACCGGAGAGACTTTACCATTAATACCTTAGCCATCCGTCTGAACTCTGAGAATTTCGGCGAGCTTATTGATTTCTTTGGAGGGATCAAAGACATCAAAGATAAGGTGATTCGAGTCCTCCATAACCTCTCTTTTGTCGAGGATCCCACTCGAATCTTTCGGGCCATTCGGTTTGAACAGCGATTCAAGTTTCAGATTTCAAAACATACCCAGAATCTGATGAGGAATGCAGTGGAAATGGGTTTGATCGATCGACTTTCAGGGGGTCGAATACTTTCTGAACTCATCCTCATCCTCGAAGAGGGGGATCCCATCCCGGCTTTAAAACGGATGAGAGACTTTAACCTCTTTCCTCTTCTCCATCCCCACCTCCAATTGGATGAAGAGAGAATCTCACTCTTTGAGCAGATTCATCAGGTGATCAACTGGTTTGATCTTCTCTTTCTGGAAGAGAAATACGCCCGCTGGCTCATCTACTTCTATGGACTGATTGATGGTCTCAGCGAGAAACATTCTATGGAACTCTGTGATCGATTGACCCTAAATGAAAAGCTGAAAAAGAAGGTACTGGAGGGAAGAGAACAAGCCCTTCAAGCCTTGCTTCAATTCTTTTCATGGAGCCAACAGGGAAGAGAACCCAGACGCTCCGAGATCTTTACCCTGTTGGATCCCCTCTCTACGGAGATAAAGCTCTTTATGATGGCTAAAACCACTCAAGCGACCACTCGTCGATACATCTCTCTCTATTTTACTCAACTCAAAGATACCAGACCCCTGTTAAAAGGGTCGGATCTCATTGAATTAGGAATAAAACCTGGTCCTTCGATCAAGAAGAGTCTGGAAGAACTTCGAAAGGCACGGTTGGATGAAGAGGTGAAGAGCCGAGAGGATGAGATCAAATTTTTACTGGAAAGCGGAGGGAAGGGATGAGTGAAGATTCTTCTTATACCATTAGGCTTGATGGATTTGAAGGTCCTCTCGACCTCCTTCTTCACCTCATTCGAAAAAATGAGATCGATATCTTTAATATTCCGATCGTCCTTATCACTGAGCAGTACATGGAGTATCTTCGCCTCATGAAGACCCTGAATCTGGATATTGCCGGGGAATATCTCTTAATGGCCTCAACCCTCCTTCATATTAAATCCAAGATGCTCCTTCCCCAGAGGGAGGAGGAGGAAGGGGAGGCTCAAGAGGAGGACCCCAGGGCAGAACTGGTCCGGAGACTTCTGGAGTATCAGAAGTTCAAAGCAGCTGCTGAAGAATTGATCGTGAGGCCGATGCTCTATCGAGATGTTTTTGTACGCCTGAACCCCTTAGATTCTGAACCTGAAAAAGAGCAAGAAGAAAGGATTGAAGTGACCCTGTTCGACCTTTTAGAGGCGTTCCGGCAGATGTGGACGCGGGCAAAAGATAAACCGACCCATGAAATTGTTCTGGATCGAATCACCGTGGAAGAAAGGATTCAGGAGATCCTGAGCCTTTTGAGAGAAGAGAAAAAAAGCATCGCCTTTCATCTTCTCTTTCCAGAAGGGGCTTCGAGGAGGATGATTATTTTGACCTTTTTAGCCATCCTTGAATTGGTCAAGATGAAATGGATAAGAGTCTATCAAGTTGCTCCTTTTGAAACCATCAGGATTTCTCCTTTATAAGGAGAATCATATATCCATGAGCAGGAGGAGTCTATGAAAAAGAAAAAAATAATTTTAGGTTTGGGAGCCATGGCTTTGCTCTTGGTAGTCTTTTTTATCCTCCTTTTCTTGATAAGTCGACTGATCGGAGGACCTAGCCCGACTCGATTTGCCTTTGGAGACAAGATTGCCGTCGTTGAGATTCGAGGGGTGATTACCCAATCCTCCGGGATTATTGAGGAACTTCGGAATTACGGGGAGGATGAAGGGGTGAAGGCGATTGTTCTTAGGATTGATTCTCCGGGAGGGGGCGTGGGCCCTTCCCAGGAGATTTACCGTGAGGTGATGAAGATTAGATCAAAAAAGAAAGTGGTCACTTCCATGGGCTCTGTGGCTGCTTCAGGTGGATACTATATCGCCTGTGCCTCAGACCTCATTCTTGCGAATCCAGGTACGATCACGGGTTCCATCGGGGTGATCATGGAGTTTACCAATTTTGAGGAGCTATTAAAAAAGATTGGAATCAAAGGAGTAGTGGTCAAAAGCGGGGAATACAAGGATATTGGTTCCCCTCTGCGGGAGATGTCCCCTGAGGAGAAACGAATCCTTCAATCTGTAATTGATAATGTTCATCAGCAATTCATTCAGGCCGTCATGGAGGGAAGAAAGCTGGAACGCGAAAAGGTGATCCAGGTAGCTGATGGTCGAATCCTCACAGGCCAGCAGGCCAAACAACTGGGATTGATTGACCAGATTGGGAATCTTCAAGATGCGATTGATGCTGCTGCGAAACTGGTGGGCATTGAAGGAAAACCGACTGTCCTTTATCCTAAAAGGAAGATATCCCTTCTCCAGTGGCTGGTTGAGGGAATCGCTTCAGGAATCTTGGAAAGATTTCGGGAGAGAGAATTTCAGTTAAACTTTCGCCTTTCACTGCCCACCTTCTCTTAAAGCTTTGGCAACCTTTTGGATATCCTCCCAGACCTCTATTTTCTTTTCTGGATTTCGGAGGAGAAAGGCAGGGTGATAGGTCGGAATAATCTTGATCCCTGAAAATTCAAAAGATTTCCCCCGAAGGGAAGTGATTTTAGCATCTGTTTGGAGAAGCGTTTGGGCTGAAACGGTTCCCAGAGCACAGATAATTCTGGGTTGTATAATTTGAATCTGTTTTAAAAGAAAGGGGAAACAACTTTTAATTTCATCTGACTCCGGGGTTCGATTTCCAGGAGGCCGACATTTGACAATATTGGTGATATAGACTTCGTTTCTTTCGATTTGAATGGATTGAAGGATTCGAGTCAAAAGTTGTCCTGCTTTTCCTACAAAAGGTCTTCCCTGAATATCTTCATCATATCCCGGCCCTTCCCCGATTAACATTAATTTAGCGTTTTCATTGCCTTCTCCAAAAACAACGGTTCTCCTCGAACGGTGAAGTTTACATCTCTCACAATTCCTTAATTCCCTGCGAACCTCTTCGAGGGAGAGGCCCTTTCTCTTTTTTACGGAGGGAAGAAAATATATCCCTTTTTCCCTGAGATACTGGAGATATTGAATAAGATCAAAAATGACCTCTTTTTTGTCCCCTGGCATTTATTTTCACCTAAATTGAGGGATTTTTCACCATTAATTGAATCAAATATACTGGATTCCTGCTTCCGCAGGAATGACGACTGCCACCCGATGAATGAAAACGTCATTCCCGTGAAAACGGGAATTCAGAGTGGTTATCTTTAAACAATACCAAGAATCGCTCAATTTAGGTTTCAAATACCTTTCTTTTCGTGCTTTGTCAATCCTTTGGCCTTCCCCAATTTAACTCAAGCATTTAGGTCTGATCTATATTTGATTTTGTTCCCTTAAGTAGTTTTAGCTTCCATCTTGACGAAAGATTCCATAAATCCTATATTTAACCCAACGCCCCTGTAGCTCAGGTGGATAGAGCAACGGATTCCTAATCCGTGTGCCGCCCGTTCGAGTCGGGCCAGGGGCGCCAAATTTTTATTGTAATCCAATAAATTATCAGTAGTCTGTCTTTTTATAGAAACCACTTTCCCCTCAGAGTGTAACCATTTCAGGCTTATTTTTACCTAAATTGAGCGATTTTTCACCATTAATTGAATCAAATATACTGGATTCCTGCTTCCGCAGGAATGACGACTGCCACCCGATGAATGAAAACGTCATTCCCGTGAAAACGGGAATCCAGAGTCGTTATCTTTAAACAATATTAAGAATCGCTCAATTTAGGTTTCCAGATGTGGAGATCCATGAGGAAGGGGCCTGTAGTGCCTGCATCTCTACATTATTTTTGTTTCTCAATCATTATCACGAAGAACTTTCGAGATACCGATTGGAGGATGGGAAGGTTCGTATCGTAGTGGGAAAAAATAAAAACCGTATCCAGGAGGAAGCCATAAGGATTGGAAACTGTGCCCTTGAAAGTAAAGGAAGAGGCATCTCTGTTCGAGGGTGCCCTCCTGTGTGCTCTCAAATTTTAAATAAATTGTTGGGAAAATAAATTTTTAATTTTTCTTGACACTGAATTTAAAATTTGTTAGTTGTAATGTAAGTTTTAGAGGGTTAGAGATGAAGCCCATTTTAAGAACATTAAGGAATCTCTGGTGGTGCTGGGCAAAAAGGGGAGGAGGGCTGCCCGGTACTCTTCTTTTATATTAACTTAGCCAGTTAAGGCCATGGGCAGACTCCTCAGATGCCCATGGCCTTTTTCATTTTTAATTATTTAAGTGAAGAGGCTATGGGAAACCATAGCCTCTTTTGTTTTTGGGATTAAAGAATGATAATGCCGTCCCTTTCTGTGTTTAAGGAGTTATCCCTTCGGGGGAATCTCATTCCCTTCTATGAGGAGTTTCCTCTTGAGTCGGAGACACCCATTTCGGCTTTCTTAAAGATAAGAGACGGGAGTTTTTCCTTTCTCCTTGAAAGTATGGAGGGGGTTGGGAAATGGGGACGCTATACTTTCCTCGGGGCAAACCCCTCGATCCTCTTCAGGAGTAAGGGGAGCCGGTTCGAAGTGATAAAGGAGGGGTTAACTGTTTTGAGTGGAGAGGAGAGGGATCCCCTCGTTGTGCTTGAGAGGATTCTCAGTCGGTACAAACCGGTTTATGATGGCAACCTTCCACGGTTTTTTGGTGGAGCGGTAGGATATGTGGGTTACGACTATATCAGGTGTCTCGAGAGAATTCCGGACAATCACTTTTCTCCTCCGAATCTTTTCGATTGCTATTTTATGGTGATAGAGAATCTAATTGTTTTTGATCATTTAAAAAATCGGCATTATCGAATGAGCTCTTCGCAGGCAAAACTTTTTGCCTCACAGGTAGTGATGGATGTGGCCTCAAGGGCCCAGGTTTTGATGGGCGGGAGAGGCTATCTCCGGAGCGAATTGATCAATCAGCTAAGTGCAGATGCCCGGGGGATGGAGTATGTGGAAGGAACCTCAAACATCCAAAAGATGATCATTGGTCGGGAGCTGTTGCGGATGTTTCATCAGGAGGAAAAGAAGTAGGGAGAATCTTTACTACGATAAAAATTTAAAAAAGGAGGAAGGAAAAGATGATCAAGGAAGCAATTGCAAAGGTGGTCGGGGGGAAGGACCTCGAAGAGGAGGAGATGAAGATTTGTATGGAAGAGATTATTAAAGGAAAGGCCACCGCCGCTCAGATCGGGGCCTTTGTGACAGCCCTGAGGCTCAAAGGGGAGACGGTGGATGAGATCGTTGGAGCGGCAAAGGCGATGAGATCAAACTGTGTGAGGATCTTTGTTGAGGATCATCTTCTAAATATCGATCGGGATGAGATTAATGTGGAGGAGGAGACGATCCTGGATACCTGTGGCATGGGTGGGGATAAGACAAAGACCTTTAATATCTCCACGGCTTCAGCTTTTGTTGCCGCAGGAGGGGGGCTCAGGGTAGCCAAGCATGGGAATCGTGCTGTCTCAGGTCTCTGTGGAAGTGCTGATGTGGTAGAGGCCCTGGGTGTGAAGCTTGATGTGACGAGTTCGGATGTGGAGAGATGTATTCGGGAGATAGGGATAGGATTTCTTTATGCCCCCATCTTTCATGGGGCAATGAGGCATGCTGCGGGGCCGAGGCAGGAGATAGGGATCCGGACCATCTTTAATCTTCTTGGTCCACTTACCAACCCTGCAGGGGCTTCGGTTCAGGTTCTCGGGGTTTATGAACCCATGCTCACAGAAAAGATCGCCCATGTTTTGAGGAGGCTCGGGACAAGGAGTGCCTTTGTCGTCTGTGGAGAAGGGACGCTGGATGAGATCAGTCTCTGTGGACCCACTCGTATCTCCAGATTGATCAACGGGGAAGTAAGGAGTTTTGACTTCGAGCCTGAAGAGGTTGGGTTTGAGAGGGTCCTTCCCGAAGCTATCCGTGGAGGAGATGCCCTGGAGAACGCCAGAATCATCCGGGAGATCCTGGACGGTGAGAGGGGTCCGAAGAGGGATATTGTTTTGCTCAATGCCTCGGCGGCCTTTGTTGCTGCGGGTCTGGACAGTGACTTTCGCTCAGGGATTGAGCGTGCCAGAGACTCCATTGATTCAGGTCGGGCAAAGGAGAAGCTTCTGAGTCTTATTCGATTTACTCAGGGATGCAGTCCCTTTGTAAGAAAAGATCTTTAGAAGGGCTTTGGATGAAAGATTGGATTGGCGAAATCCTGAGCTATAAAAGTTTGGAAGTGGAGAGGTTGAGGCGAGAGGGTCTTCCCGTAGATGAAATCTCCGAGTTACTTCCACGCCGGGATTTTAAGGCCTCTATCTCGAGAAAAGGGAGAATCAATCTCATCGGTGAGATAAAGTTTGCATCCCCTTCCGAAGGGGTGATTCGTGAAGGGATGGACCCTTCCCGGGTCGGTAAGATTTATGAGGACGGAGGAGTTTCTGCCATCTCCTTTCTTACCGAGAGGAGATTCTTTAAGGGGGATATCAATTGGCTTCCTGCTCTTAAACGAGGTCTCTCTCTTCCAATCTTACGGAAAGACTTTATCATTGATGAGATCCAGCTCCGGGAGTCAATCCTTTTTGGTGCAGATGCAGTGCTTCTGATTGCAGGAATATTGTCTGAAGAGAGGCTGAGGGAGCTTCTTTTTTGTTCCGAGGAGCTGAGTCTCGATCCAATTATTGAGGTCCACGATCCTTTCGATCTCGAAAAGGCCCTTCAATGTGGGGCTAAAATCATCGGGATCAACAATCGGAATCTTAAAACCCTTGAGGTAGATCTAAGAACCACCCTTGAACTTTTTCCCTTTATTCCTCACGATCGGATCGTAGTGAGTGAGAGTGGTATCTTTAGGAAGGAAGATATTCGTTTACTTAAGGGAATCGGAGTTCGGGCATTTCTTGTAGGTACCTCTATCATGAGAAGTGATGATATGGGAAAGAAGATAAGGGAGCTTCTGGAGGATGAGAATGGTTGAGGTGAAGATCTGTGGAATTACCAATCTCAGAGATGCACGGATGGCTTTCGAATATGGGGCAGATGCGGTTGGGTTCATCTTTTATCCAGGGAGTTTAAGGTATATCGAACCTGATAGAGCCCGGGAGATTATTAAAAGTCTTCCTTCTCAAATGGCTCGGGTCGGGGTTTTTGTAAATCAGGAGATAGAGGAGGTAAAGGAGATCGCAAGTTTCTGCAATCTTGATCTCATCCAGCTCCACGGGGATGAAGACCCTGAGTACTACAGTAAATTCCAGAACTTCTCCCTCATTAAGGCGGTTTCTCTTTGCCGTGAGGAGGAACTCAAGGGGTTAAAGGAATATCCGGTGAGAGCCATTCTTGTGGATTCAAAAAGGCCTGGATGCTACGGGGGCACAGGAGTGGTCTCAAACTGGAATCTTGCAATAAAAGTAAAGGAGATACGGCCTTTGATTCTTTCTGGTGGATTAAATCCGAAAAATATCAGATCGGCCATCGAGACTGTAGGGCCCCAGGCCGTGGATATTAACAGCGGGGTTGAGCTTTCTCCCGGAGAGAAGGATCCAGAGAAGATGAGAAAGATCATATCTATCATTCGTGGGATCAGTGAGACCGATAACAGGAAGGCCGAAAGACGAATATTTACTCCTTTAGGGGATTGATATTTATGAGCAGGATCGATTTCCTATTTAAGAGATTGAAGGAGAAAGGTGAAAGCATCCTGATCCCTTTCATTATGGCCGCAGATCCTGACTTCGATACCACAGAGGCTTTGATTCTGGAGATGAAAAGAAGAGGGATCAAATTGATCGAATTGGGCCTCCCATGCCCCAACCCTTCAAGAGATGGCCCTGTGATTCAGGCCTCTCACAGACGGGCCCTCAATAATGGGATTTCTTTAAAAGAGATCCTCCATTGGATGAAGAAGATTAAGGAAACCGAATTATCCTTAGTCTTAATGGTCTATTTCAATTCTGTTCTCACTTATGGGGTAAAGAGTTTCGTCAGAGACTGCAAGGAGGCCGCAATAGAGGGAGTACTGATTCCGGATTATGTTCCTGAAAAAGCAGGAGATTGGATCAAGGAGTCAAGGGAGGGCGATCTTAATACCATTTTCCTTATCAATCCAGATAGCTCTGAGCGGTGGAAGGGATGGGTGAAAAGGTTCAGTCGTGGATTTATCTATTATGCTTCATGGTCTGGCCCTACAGGCGAAAGGGAAACGCTTCCTGAAGGGCTTGAGGAGTCGGTGAGGAGATTAAAGCTTCAGACCCGAAAACCCATTGTGGTGGGTTTTGGGATCTCTTCTCCTGGGCAGGCTCGGGAGGTCGGAAGGTTTGCCGATGGAGTGGTTGTGGGAAGTTCTGTTGTTAGAACGATCGAGATGAATTTAAAGGAGAGGGATATGGTCAAAAGGGTAGGGGATCTTATTTCAATCTATTTAAGGGCATCGAGAGAGGAATAATGAAGGGGGTTCCCTATGATTCTATCTTTAGCGGCCATAGGAGGGGTTTCATTTATCCTGGCTCTCCCGGGAGTTATTACACCAGGACCCCTGCTGACGCTTACCATCACTGAGTCATTGAGAAGAGGATTTATTGCAGGTCCTTTTATCATTTTGGGCCATGCGCTACTGGAACTGGTTTTGGTCATAGCCATCGTAAATGGTACCAAAAGTAGGAATAGTGGTCCCTTCTAAGATACCTTTCTTATAAACTGTCATTTCTTATTTTCTTTCTTTCATCGATTAAGGAGAGTTTTGTTCCTGATTTAGTATGATTACCTCAGAATTTCATGGAGAGGAGGTAATCATTGGGGAAGAGGTGTCTTTTTTGTTGGAGGTTTTTTGTTCTGGATCAGAGGGTAGGAAAGAGGCAGTCCGACCGAGTCAGATCCGCCTCTGGTGGAAAGGTTTGTGGGAGGGATGTGTGTAAGCAATGGAGGAAGCGTCTTGCTCATAGGCTCTGGTATGAGAAGAATCCCGATTATTTTAAGGATCATTATGTCCTTTATGGAAAGCCCTGGCGGCAGAAGAAGAGGCCTTCTCAGGAGGTTGATAAAAGACGAGATAGCCGCGCTGGGGCTTATCTGAGACTGATTCTCCCTATTGCGGCAGATTGGAGTGGTTTAATAAAAGCCAAGATAGACCGTAGGGAGATATTTCTTTTAAGTTTGGGGCAAAGGGATCAAGGGGGAGGCCGTGATGGATCAGGATCTTTTCAGTCGGGTTCGGCATCTTCTTCGGGAGGTGGAGGGGTTGAGTGTGAGGCAGATTTCCGAGAGGTTGGGGGTAGGGCGAAAGAGGCTTTCTCGGTTGCTTCGAAGGGGTGGATGTAAAGTTTATGGAGAAACCCCGGGAGACGATTCTTAGGTCCTATGAATGGTTGATCGAGAGTTGGTATGAGGAGTATCCCGGGCTTAGGGCGACTCAGGTCTATGAGAGGTTAAGGGGTTATGGGTATTCGGGCTGTTATGAGACGGTTTGTATTGGGACAAGGAGATTTCGTAAAAGGAGAAAGGAATCCTATCATCAGTTGAATTTTCTTCCTGGGGAGTGTGCTCAGGTGGATTGGCTGGAGGTTGGCTTCCCCTGGGGGTAGTTTATAGATCTGGGATGATTCTGGCCTTCTCTCGGTATCTCGTATCTCTATGTTCGGTTTTATCCTCGTCAGAGCCTGGAGTTCTTTCTTGAGGGTCATATCGAGGCCTTTTGGGAGGTGGGAGGGGTGGCCCATCAACATTGGTATGATAACTTAAAGAGTGTCGTCATAAAAAGGAGTCCTGAATTGAAGCTCAACACCCAGTTTTTAGACTTCGCCCGTCACTTTGGCTTCTCCATCCATCTTTGCAATCCTTATCGGGACAATGAGAAGGGGAGAATTGAGAGGGCATTAAAAGAACTGAGGAATTGGCTTCGGGTTAACACCTTCGAAGACCTAAAAGAACTCAATCGCAAGGTCAGTCTCTGGAGGATGGAGAGGAATCAGAGAATTCCTCGTGTAACTCAAAAGGCCCCTCTGGAGGCTTTAAGAGAAGCTCAAACCCTTGCCAGCGATTCCCTACCGTACTTCTAGGATGGGGGGTGGCCTCCCTCAGTAAAACGTGATTTGTGGAGTTTGAGACGAATCGGTAGTCTTCTTTACTCCTCAGACACGATATTACTCTAATACCCCAAAGGGCAATTGGACGCTTATAAGGAGTAGCGCCGAAAAGAGTTGGTTATATGCTGCCTAACTCCATCACGAAAAAAATTAAAATTTAAAGACTTCCCTTGCTTTTTAGTTTAGAGTAGGATATAAGTGTTTAATAAACAGGTTGTAAAGAGTCCTTTTTGGACGAAAGAAAAAAACCCGTAAAGAACTCTAAACAACTTCTTTACGGGTTTTTTTTATAAATCTGAGAGAAAATAGTGAAATAGATTTAAAGATGAATACCGATAAAATTTTTGGGAAGGAAAGGATCTTATGGCTGGAATCTCCCCAGCACTTCTTTTTTTGATCATCTTTTTCCTCATCATTGCTACCACTGCCGTTAAAATTCTACGGGAATATGAGCGAGGGGTTATCTTCCGATTAGGAAGACTGATCGGGGCAAAGGGGCCAGGTCTTATCTTCATCATCC
The DNA here is from genome assembly GCA_938045955.1 of uncultured bacterium. Classification (GTDB taxonomy): domain Bacteria; phylum Desulfobacterota; class BSN033; order BSN033; family UBA1163; genus CALIBK01. Next base: position 11,135 of record CALIBK010000075.1, read on the forward strand.
CTGGGGTGGATAAACTGCTGCGGATCAGCTTGAGGACTGTGGCTTTGGAGATTTCGCCTCAGGATGTGATCACCCGGGACAACATCTCCATCACGGTGAACGCGGTGGTATACTTTCGGGTTATAGATCCCAATAGGGCGGTCGTTGAGATTGAGAATTATCTTTACGGTACCTCCCAGCTGGCCCAGACGACGTTGCGAAGTGTTATTGGTCAATCTCAATTGGACGAACTCTTGTCAGAGAGAGACAAGATTAATAATAAATTACAAGAAATTATCGACAAACACACAGATCCCTGGGGAATCAAGGTATCCTTGGTAGAGACAAAACAAGTAGATATTCCTACAGAGATGCAGCGGGCTATCGCCCGCCAGGCTGAAGCCGAGAGGGAGAGACGAGCCAAGGTCATCCATGCGGATGGGGAGGCCCTGGCAGCAGAGAAATTGGCTGAGGCAGCAAAAATTATGAGTGCCTATCCCGCAACCATCCATTTACGGTTCCTTCAGACCTTAACCAAAGTTTCATCCGAAAAGAATTCGACGATGATCCTTCCCCTACCGATAGACCTGTTGACAGCCTTTTTGCAAAAGAAGGAGGAATGAGCAAAGAGGTTCTCATCCTCGAATGGGCATTAGGTGGGATGCCAATCTAAAATTTTTAAAGAAAAGAGGTCACATGAATGAAACTTTTATTGCTTTCACCTTCTCGGAAGTTTGGCAAAAAGATGATAAAGGCATTGAGAATTCCTCAATTGGGTCTTCACATCCTGGCCTCCCTTACACCTGACGATGTGGATATTACGGTTGTGGATGAGGAGATTATGGAGATAGATTTTTCTATGGATTTCGACCTGGTCGGGATTTCTTGCATGACTGCAACGGCAAATAGAAGTTATCAACTGTCCGATAGGTTTAGACAAAGAGGTTCAAAGGTCATTCTCGGTGGAATTCATCCGACCATTTTACCCCAGGAAGCTATCCAGCATGCTGACGCAGTGGTTATTGGAGAGGCCGAGGGTTGTTGGGGAGATGTCATCCGCGATTTTAGAAAGGGAAATCTCCAGAAATTCTATCATGTCCCGGAACCCGATCTATCCAGAGTTCCTTTTCCGCGGCGGGACTTCCATATTGATAGGGCGATCTTTAATTGTGTCGGGTTGTTGACGACCAGAGGATGTCCCTATGACTGTGAATTCTGTTCAGTGACCCACTTTTATGGCAGGAAAATTAGGCATAGACCGGTTTCCATGGTTGTGGAGGATATCAAACGATCCGGTTCAAAGACATTTCTCATTTTAGACGATAACGTCACAGGACATCCGGAATATTCAAAGAAATTATTTGAAGCCTTAATACCGCTGGGTATTAGGTGGGTAGGACAGAGTTCCATCTCACTGGCTAAAGATAAGGAGATGCTGAAACTATGTCGCCTTTCGGGCTGTGCGGCCTTATTCTTTGGGATCGAATCTGTATCGCCTTCAAGCCTGATAGGAATGAAAAAAGCGCTTAAGTCTATAGAGGAGACTGAGGAGGCGATCAAGATTATTCAGGACAACGGGATCGCTTTTCATCCTTCCATTATTTTGGGATTTGATACAGATACAAAATCCATTTTTGATGATACTCTCGAATTTCTGGCAAGGAATAAACTTCCAACAATGGCATTACATGTTTTGACACCTTACCCTGGAACAAAAATATACCAGCGTTTCAAAGAACAGGGAAGAATTCTATCCTTCGATTGGGACCATTACGATCATCATACTGTTGTATTTCAACCCAAGAATATGACTCCCCAGGAGCTTGCCGAAGGCCACCAATATGTCCAGAGCCAGTTTTATTCTTTCTCTTCAATCCTTCGACATATTCCCTCTCTCTTAGGGGTTTCTCCAATCGACCTCAGGCGGGCCCTCCTTTTCTTGTTACTTAATATTACTGGTAAGAATTCAGTGAAATATATCGATACCACCCTTGATTGGGCTGATAATAAGGAAAGGTGGCTTTCCCAAAAGGATCAGTCTGAGGATAAACTGGTACAAGAGAGCAGGGGTTTCTTTTCAGATCAAGTCCACCCTCCATCTCAAGCCTCAAAAGAGGAGGGCCATTTAAAACTGGAAATTTAAAAAATTAAGGAGAAAAAATGATGTTAGTCAAACAAGAGGAAGCTAAAAAAATGTATTGCCCATTCAAATTTTCAAAGCCGGCGGGTAAGGAGTTAGGGCAGATAAACCCGGAATGGATATGCGAGGGTTTAAGTTGTATGGCCTGGCAAAAAATCGCAGGGTCGAGATGGACGGGAGAACATGGTTATTGTGGGTTAGCGGAAAAACCGTTAGATATTTGCACAGAACCTCGCTCGATCCATAATGGGCCTTCCAGGCGGCGGGCATAATTTAGGTCAATCGGAGAAAACCTTTTTCAAGAAAACATCCCCTTGGCAAGAGTGATTAAAAACGATTATATTGGTTAGTCTTAAAGATTTAGCTTTGTATTGAATATTTCACCAATGCAAAGAGATTCGTGGAGGAAAGATGAATAAGAGGCTTTATGTGGCTAATCTCCCTTCTCAGATCACCGAAGCCGACCTCAGGGCCCTTTTCTCAAAAGCTGGAAACGTCATGTCCGTTAAAATTATCCAGGACAGGCAAACCGGTCAACCGAGGGGGATTGCCATTGTGGAAATGTCCACGAAATGGGAAGGCAGAAGAGCAGCCTCCATGCTCAACAGAAAGGATTTTATGGGCAAATCCTTGCTTGTAAAGGAGGTAACGAATAAACGTGACTTCCGGAGAAGATAACAATGATAAATTGGTTTCTCTCCAAAAATTAATCATAATAGAACTGTGGGCAAATCAGCAAAGCAATGGTAAATTAATTGCCGTAATGAAGAATTTAGGGTTTCTGAACCCGAAAGAACGATGGCTAACCAATTTGATCTTGTCGTTCATTTCCTCAAAGGCTCTATTGGAAAACCCGAGTTTAGTTCAGGCCAACAGACCTGAAAGATCATTTTTGTCCAGGTATGCAAACTCAATGATCGGTTGGAGGTAGTAAGATCGGAAGATTGAGTTTAAACAGATCAGAGAGTCTTCAGTGTTCCATAAGGGTGAAGCCGCAGGAGGTTGACTTCGACGAGAGGCGTGGTGACCATCTTACAATACAAAGTACTGAGCCACTTCCTTGAAGAACAGTTTCTTCGACAAAAGGGCAATGAGTTGGATGACCCTTTCCCATATTCTCGCCCAGGACACCTTCTCGACCCTCAACCCACATCGAGGGCAGAAGACTTGAAATGGACGGTAGAGGATCCAGAAAGGCTTGTCTCGTAGCGAAAGACCTCTCCAGCCTCTTTCCGGACGTCTTCCCCGGGTGAGGTTTGTTTCTCCCCCACAATTGCCATATTTCAAACGGCGATTCCCCAAAAGATCGACTCGTACCCCCCATCCTTCTTCGGTCTCCATGACCTCGGTCACCCAATGGGCTTTCATTCCCAAGCTTTTTCTGATATAAGTTTCCTTACGCCTCGGCCTCTGACCTCCTTTCTATTAATCGATCAAAGTAACAAAAGGGGTTCTATCAGAGTTCCCGATGCGTTTCCAGTTCATAGAGGAACCTATTTTTCATGATCACTTTTGGGAGAGGAACCAGTTTTTAATTTCTCGATTTTCTTTATGGCATATTCATAAAGTATCTTTGTATAACCTAAATTGAGCGATTTTTCGTCATTAATTGAATCAAATATACTGGATTCCTGCTTCCGCAGGAATGACGACTGCCACCCGATGAATGAAAACGTCATTCCCGTGAAAACGGGAATCCAGAAGGGTTATCTTTAAATAATACTAAGAATCGCTCAATTTAGGATTATAAAAGGCATAGGAGGTGAGATAAAAAATGAAGAGAAGAAGGGATCAATCCCTGGCGAAATACTATGACGAAATTAACA
>CALIBK010000076.1 GCA_938045955.1 uncultured bacterium
CCTCGAAGGAATGAACAACAAGATCAAACTGGTGAGTCATCGTTCTTTCGGGTTCAGAAACCCTAAATTCTTTATTACGGCAATTTATCATTGCTTTGCTGATCTACCTGAAACCCTATGATCACTTTTGGGAGAGGAACCATTTTTTACTTCAAAATTCATATCAGAGAGTGAAAAGAACGAGTTTTTGGCCAAGATACCAGATGCGGATTTAACAAGTCCATTAGCGGATCTCTAAAACTAATGTTAGATTAATGAAAAAGATTTCAAAATCTCGAATTCATAATTTATACAATAAAAATAATATGCTTTTAATTCTCGAATTCCCTAATTAAAGATCAAACTTCACCAATTTGAAGCCAATGCATGACCTATTTTCAAAATTATTAAGATACCTCCCTTCTGAGAAGTCCTCCCCTTTAGAAAATTATCTGACAGAAATACTTGCATACCTGCTCAAAAAATCCGAAAAATTCAGGGCTGAATTTTTTGATATAGCAGGAATAAAAGGCACTGAACTGAAAACAATTGAAGAGGAACAGATCCAAACCCAATTTTACAATCAGGGAAGCATATTTGACATCTTAATCTCAAACAGCGAATTAGAAATTATTATAGAAAACAAGATAGATAGCGGTTTCAGCCCCGGCCAGCTTAAAAAGTACAAAGAATATTTGAAGCATTTGAATAAAAAGCTCACTCAACTGGTAGCCATAACAAAATCACTTGAATATGAGGAATTAGATTCTGTGGACAGCAGAATCACATGGTATGAGCTTTACGAAAATCTCCTCGATGATAAAGCAATCCTTAATTACGAGGAAAGATTAATTGATTATTTCTTAAACTTAAAATACTTCTTAAAGGAGCGGGATATGGGAATAGAAAAAGTTACATGGGAGATATCAAGAGGAATTGAAGCAGAAAAAAATTTAATTGACCAAATTGATCATGTCTTTAATGAGTTGTTGGGAAAAGAGTTTAAAGAACTTAAAATTACAGCTTCCTATGGGGCTCATAATAAAAATATGGGTTTTTACTATTATAGAGCTATATCAAAAAACGGCAAAAATTTAGAGTTTTATTACCTATTAAGCAGGATAGCAATTTTCTGCACCATACCAAAAATTAACTTAAAGAACCCTGATGAATTTCCAACCCCAGAATGGGGTCCAAATTACTCTGAAATCAGCAGGTTTGAAATATCCAAAGGGCCCTACTTGGGATTGGAATTAAGAGAGCAGATAGAGGCCCTTAAGTCTTGGGTAAGAGAGTGCATTCAGAAATTTTTAGACAACATAAAAGAGGGCTGAGGCAGATTCCAAAAAATTCCAATGTCAAAAGCAAGCAAAATTTTTTTATTGAAAAAATCCGTTAAGAGCCAAAGTAAATAAAAGAAAGGAGCTGATAAAGATGGCAGACAAACAGAAAGAGGCATACTGAAAGGGATACAATGATTATAAAAATTCCGGCGGACTTCCTGATCCCAACCCCCCTTACGGAGCTGATTCACCCCACAAATAGACCGCCTCGAGGACATGAGGAGGCATACAAAGCGGGCTGAGAGAGGGCGAAGCAGGAAAGGAAAAAAATAGAAGGCTTTTTAGGGCAAAGCAAAATTTACTTGGGAGGAGCAAAAGATAAAGGCTGTTTTACTTTCCCTGAGCAACATTTAATTTTTCCATCATCTCTCAATCCTTTTTATTAGGCTTTACTCCCCTCTTCCCCAATTTATCAATTTGTCCTCTGTTAGAAAAGCCGGCCGTCAGCTCATGTGGTGAGGGTTCCAGCAGTGCATAGGATTCCAGAGAGGCATCTTGTATAAAATCTCTAACCCTTTTAATGTATTTTTTCAAAGGCTTCGTTCTCCCCTTCTCCCAGTTAACTACTGTCATCTCATCTACCCCGAGCATGTCAGCCAAATCCGCCTGAAGCTGATGTAAGATCTTTTGTGTAAAAAGGAAGAGGGGTGTTATCCTCTTGGGAAGGATTTTTAGCAAAAGCGATCCCAATGAGAAAGGAGGACACCCCCCATGACAGGATATTTATGGAAGGCAACTGTTCGTAATGTAAACCGAGCATTGAAGGAAATCAATGCATTTGAATGGGAAGGGGACTTTCGGGCAGAAGCGAGGAATCGTCTCAGAGAGCTCTTAGAGGAGAGGATGGATGAGGAATTGGAGCAGTATTTGGGGCGAGCCAAACATGGGTAGTGACCCTTTAATCATTGATAAATACTTTTTAGTCATGAATTCTTTTAAAGACCATATATGGTCAGTTAGTTTAGCTGCAAGAGCAGGGGTTCTTCGTTGCCATTTTTGCAGGGTATGGTCACCGGCACTGATTCGTCGTTTAAGTCCTCGGTGGGGCCGGACAAAGTTATAATACCCCTGATAAAGAAAAAGTTGATCCCAGAGGCCTTCCACCTTTTTCGAGAAGGCAATGGTCTTTCGGGTCAATCGTCGATTCTCATGACGCAGAGTAAGATTATGACGTTCAATATAGACCATACTAATCTTACGGAAAGGAATCTCTCCATATCGGCATCGTTTAAAGACTCCAATGACCCGATGCCTTTCGTCCCTTTCTTTCACTACCTGACCATAACGCAATTCTGGACACGCAACGAGCTTGTCTCGACGGGGTCGCCCTCTTTTTCCTGTTCGAGGATAAATCTTAAGGATACAATGCCGTCCCTTGAGGGCCTCTCCATAAGCATCCATCCCATCGCTCACCCATACAGGCCAACTTCCTTTCCTAAGGCGTTCCTCCGTTCGCTCCACCAGGGGCGCTGCCAGAGAAGGCTCCAGGCCATCGATCATGAAGGAAAGCATCAAGCGATATTCTTTGGCAAAGGCAATGCCGATCCAAACTTCGCCCTCCAAAGGATCGCCCTCTGGCGAAGAGAGTTTTTTTTAACAAAACTCCAGAGAGCATCTAACTCCACTTGGGAGACCTTTAATTCTCTCATCAGCAAGGCATCTACTTTTTCGCTCTGTTCAGCAGCCAGTTTCAACCAGTGCCTGACCGTATCAAGCTTGACCTCAAGCACCTCGGCCACCCCTCGGAGGGGCATCCCCTTGACTAATAGTTTGATGGCCATCAGAACTTTCTCCTCCGGGGATCGGAGGTCATAAAAAATGGTTCCTGCTCGGTTACAAAAAGATTCACCGCACTCTTTACAAATAAATCTCCGAGCCGTTGTACCTTCTTTCGTAGGGTATGTCCCATTAGAGATGATGTTGCCTTTTGCGGTTTTCCCATATAATCTACAGTTAGGGTTTGGACAAGCGATATTCCTGAGCTTGTATTTTCTCTTGCGTCCCCTTTTAGCCATCCCATTTCCCTCCTCTCAAGGAAATAGGATAGCACAAAGGGAATTATTTATCAACTATTAAAGGGTCACTACCTAAAAATTTAAAGGTTGACAAATCCTCCCTGAATAATATAAAACTAACTCACCCATTATTGAGAATTTGAGAAAGGGGCCTCCACCGGATCTCTCCTTATGGATATTAAACGAGACTATTATGAGGATATCGAACTTTTTAGGAGCGGGACGATTCTGGTCTGGTCCATTCTCTTCCTTATCTTTTTAGCTATCTTCCCGTGGCTCATTCAAAAATATCATCCCCTGGGTTTTTCTATTTATATCGCTAATCTCATTGCAGTGCATGCCATTGTGGCCATCGGATTAAATATCCTGGTCGGTTATACGGGTCAAATCTCTTTAGGTCATGCTGGATTTTTTGCCATTGGGGCTTTCACGACCGTCATTCCTATCCTGAAATGGGACTTTCCTCTCTTCATCGCCCTTCCTATCGCAGGGTTTATCTCATCCATTTTTGGATTTATATTGGGACTACCGGCTCTTCGTCTGAAGGGTCCCTATCTGGCCATTGCCACCCTTGGCTTTGGAATGACTATCACAACGATTATCAAGCATATGGAGTTCTTTGGAGGAAGAATGGGGCTTCAGGCCCCTAAGCTTGAATTCTTAGGGACCCCATTGAAAGACATTCATTTTTACTATTTGATTATGGCGATTGCTGTGTTGATGACAATTGGGGCAATTAAATTAATGAGGACGAGGGTCGGACGGGCCTTTATTGCCATTCGAGACAGCGACATTGCCGCAGAAGCAATGGGAGTGAATCTCACCTATTATAAGACCCTCTCTTTCGCTGTAAGCGCTTTTTATACGGGAGTGGCAGGTGGACTCTACGCCTTTATCTTAGGGTTTATTAACCCGGAAAGTTTTCATCTCATCATGTCCATCACTTTTTTGGCGATGGTCGTCGTCGGCGGATTAGGGTCGATTATGGGATCGATTACAGGAGCAGCCTTGATGACCTATCTGGATATTAAGCTTCAGGCCATCCAGGATCTCCCAGCCTTCGGATCAGCTTTAGTGGTTTTTTCACAGAAATATATGAGCGTTTCAGGGATCTCCAATATTGCGGTAATCGTCTATGGATTGATTATGATCTTAATCGTTCTTTTTGAACCTTTAGGGATTTTTGGATTCTGGATTCGTACAAAAAAGTACTGGAAGACCTGGCCCTTTTAAATGCTGAAATCCAAAAATCGAAACACGAGATTCAAACAAAAGCGAGTGTTCGTGATGAAAGATTTCTTGAGCTTAGAGGTTCTTGGGGTGATTCGTATTTCGAGATTCAGGTTTTGAATTTTTTATCGGAGATAAGTATGTTAGCTCAACTCATTGTGAGTGGATTAGCGGTGGGTGCTTGCTACGCCCTTTTAGCCCTTGCGATGGTCATCATCTATAAGACCTCCGAGGTGCTCAACTTTGCCCAGGGGGAGATGGCCATGCTCAGCACCTTTGTGGCCTTCACCTTGCTCGATGCTTACCACGTCCCTTTCCACTGGGCGGCCCTTCTCACCTTTTTATTTGCCATTCTCCTGGGGATCTTTTTCGAAGTAGTCTTTTTGAGGCAGGCAAAGGATCCTACTGTTCTTGGGCTGATCATCATTACCCTTGGATTCGAAATGATCCTGATGGGGTTTGCAGGCTGGAAATGGGGTCCAGATCAAAGATCCTTTCCCTTTCCAGTTTCGAATATCGAAACTTATAATTTTCATGGTTTGGTGATCAGTAAGATCAATTTCTGGACGATTGTAGTTTCCCTTGCCCTGATGTTTGTTCTCTTTCTTTTTTTCAGGTATACGAAACTGGGTACAGCCATGAGGGCGACTCAGCAAAATCCTATCGCTGCAAGGGTAATGGGAATCCGAACCAAAAGGATCCTCTCGTTTACCTGGGCCTTAAGTTCCTTAATCGGTGCGGTGGCCGGAATGCTCATTGCTGCTTTAGGAATTCTTGACCCACCGATGATGATGGACCCTTTGCTCAAAGGATTTGCAGCAGGGGTTTTAGGTGGAATGACGAGTCTCCCCGGGACAGCCATAGGGGGAGCGATTCTGGGAATTATTGAAAATCTCTTCGGTGGTTATGTCTCTCTGGCTTTTAAATCGGTCGTTGCATTTGCGATCATTGTGTTAATGCTATGCATTAAACCCAGTGGTCTCTTGGCGAGACATTATGTGAAAAAAGTATAATTTAAATCCAAGAAAGGAGGAAGGGAAAATGGTCAAAAAAAGCTTATTCTTGATGTCGGGACTTCTCTTTATCACTCTTTTATGGATGGTCCCTCTGGTTTCAGCCCAGGCAGTAAGAGGCGTCACGGACACCGAAATTCTTATCGGGCAATGGGGACCTCAAACCGGGCCTGCTGCTCCCTGGGGAGCCGTGGCAAGAGGAACGGACTTGTTGGTGAGGATCATCAATGAAGAGGGAGGAATTCATGGAAGGAAGATTAAATATTTTCTTCGTGATGACTCCTATCAACCAGCTAAAACAAAAGCGATCGCGAAAGAGTTTGTTGAACAGATCGGTGTATTTGCCGTGGTCGGAGGAGTTGGGGTTGCCTGTGGAATGACAGCCAGAGACTATCTGATGGAGAACAAAGTTCCTTGGTATGGGCCCGTCACGGGTGTTTATAATTGGATTACCCCCATTCAAAAATACCTCTTTGCTCTCTATCCCCTTTATGATGATGAGGCATTTAACCTCACAGGGTATCTCTATGAAAAGCTGGGCTATAAAAAGATCGCCATGTTTTACCAAAATGACGATTATGGAAAACAGGGAGTGATGGGAGTAGAACGATACCTCCTGAAAAAGAAGATTAAACTGGTAGAGAAGGTTTCAGCAGAGGTGACGGATCGGGATTTGAGCACCCATGCTCTTAAACTTAAAAACTCAGGTGCAGAGGCAGTGATTATGTGGACGATGCCCACCCATGCAGCACTGATTTTAGCTGAAACGGCAAAGATTGGTTACAAGCCTCAATGGGCGACCAGCAATACCCTCTCCGATTCTGCCCTGATGATGCAGATTACCAAAGGGTTATGGGCTGGAATGATTAACTCTTTCTTCGGGGAGCTGCCGGATTCGAATCATCCTCTCATGGTCAAATATAGAGAATGGCATAAGAAATTAGCACCTCAGGAACGATGGGGAGTCTTTTATTATGCAGGCATCATCTTTGCCGAGCCATTTTTTGAAGGAGTCAGGAGAGCAGGAAGGAATTTAACTCCGGAGACCTGGGTCAAAGCGATGGAGACATTGAAAAACTGGCAGGGAATCGGCCCTCCGGTTACCTATGGACCACCTAACACCCCGATGGATCGGCAAGGGGGGAAGCATGTCTTTTACGGAAAAGTTAGAGCAGATGGGAGTGTTGAAAGACTCACTGACTGGATTCAGATTACCAAATAAAGTCTTTTTATTGACGAAACGGTGGAAGGAAATAGAGGGGTAATTTAGGTTATTTTATGGGTTCGATTCTTAAAGTTGAAGATCTAAGTATTTCCTTTGGAGGGATTAAAGCCCTCAACCAGGTAAGTTTTGAAGTAGAGAAGGGGATGATCTATTCAATTATTGGGCCCAATGGGGCTGGGAAAACAACCATCTTTAATTGTATCAGCGGAATCTATAGACCAGATGGCGGGAGAATCTTCTTCAATGGAGAAGAGATCACCTATCTGAAGCCCTATCAAATAGCCAGGAAGGGGATTGCAAGAACCTTTCAGAATATCGAACTCTTTTCCCATATGACCACCATGGACAATCTCATGCTGGGCCGCCATCTCCATATGAAGACCGGAGTCTGGCGAGGGGCGACGTTTATCTATAAAAACTCAAAGGCTGCAAAAGAGGAAGTGGCCCATCGGAGAAAGGTCGAGGAGATCATCGATTTTTTAGAGCTTCAGTCCGCAAGAAATCATTTCGTGGTCAATCTTCCTTATGGAACAAGAAAACTCGTTGAGTTAGGTCGTGCCCTCGCCTTAGAACCGGAACTCATTCTTCTGGATGAACCCTCTGCAGGAATGAATATGGAGGAAAAGGGAGATCTCATGTTCTCCATTCAGGACATCCGGGATGATCTTGGAATTACCGTGATCCTGGTGGAGCATGATATGAATCTCATCATGGATATTTCGGATCGGATCCTGGCTTTAAATTATGGGACCAAGATCGCCGAGGGTTTACCCGAGGAGATCCAGAAGCACCCTGAGGTCTTAAAGGCCTATCTGGGTGAGGAGGAAAAGGTTGCTCAAAGTTAAAAATATCGAAACCTTCTACGGGTTGATCATGGCCATCCGGGGTGTTTCCTTAGAGGTCAAGGAAGGACAGATTGTAGCAATCCTGGGGGCGAATGGGGCAGGGAAAACCACCATTCTTAAAACCATCATGGGACTTTTGGAAGATCAACCCGATAAGGGGACCATCGAGTTTATGGGAAAGAGAATCGATGGTAAGGATGCCGAGGAGATTGTCCATTTAGGAATTGCTTATGTTCCGGAGGGCAGAGAGGTCTTCCCTGAGTTGAGTGTCGAAGAAAATTTAAGAATGGGAGCCTATACCCGGAGGGACAAGAAGGGAATTCAAGAGGATTATCAGCGGGTCATCACCCATTTCCCTGTTCTCAGGGAGAGGAAGAATCAATGGGCAGGAACATTGAGCGGAGGAGAACAACAGATGCTTGCCATCGGTAGGGCCCTGATGGCCCGGCCAAAACTGTTAATGATGGATGAGCCTTCTCTGGGGCTTTCCCCAATCCTGGTTCAGGAGATTTTCAGGATTATTAAGTCGATCAATGAGGAAGGAACAACCATCCTGCTGGTGGAACAGAATGCAAAGATGGCCCTAAAGATTTCCGACTATGCATTTATTCTTGAAAATGGAAGGATTGTTGCAGCCAATACACCGAACTACCTTTTACAGGATGAGGATGTGAGGGAGTTCTATCTTGGAATTCGATCGGAGGAGTCGGTTAAGGGTTATCAGAGATGGAAACGAAAGAAACGGTGGCGCTAATAAAAACGTTAAGAGCAAAACGCATAGGGAATTTAAAAGTAATTTTTAACTAAATTGAGCGATTTTTCGTCATTCATTGAATCAAATATACTGGATTCCTGCTTCCGCAGGAATGACAACTACCAATCAATAAATGGAAACGTCATTCCCGTGAAAACGGGAATCCAGAAGGGTTATCTTTAAATAATAC
>CALIBK010000077.1 GCA_938045955.1 uncultured bacterium
TATGCCAACCCGAAATATTATTTCCGATACGATAATCCCAAATTTCAGGAGATATTGAAGAAGGCGCAGGCTGAAGTTGATCCGAAGATCCGAAAAGAACTCTACGCAACGCTTCAGAGGATAATTGCCGAGGATGCAGTCAATGGATTTCTATTTGTCCTTCCCAGTCTTCCCACCATGAAAAAAGAGGTGATGAACTGGTGGAAGGACTATCCGATGACCTGTCAGGATGTGAGTGAGGTGTGGATCCAGAGATAAACTCAGATCTCCAGGCAAGAATCTCGAAATATGCTTAATCTTTTGAAAGATGGCGCTCTTCCTACTAAAAAGAGGCATTACCCTTTTCATCACTCTCATCCTCGTCTCTATCGTGATCTTTGCCGTCTTAATGGTCATCCCGGGTGATCCAGCCCAGATCATCCTGGGGATTCGTGCCACGCCAGAATCCCTTCAGAATCTGAGGCGACAATTGGGGCTGGATCAGCCTATCGCGATTCAATATCTCAACTACATGAGAGGGTTCTTCACGGGGGATCTGGGTCGTTCGATCACTTACGAGGTCCAGGTGACTTCTCTCATCCTCCAGAGGCTTCAGGTCACGATCCCTTTAGCCATTCTCTCTATTCTTTTTGCCATTTTTCTCTCCATTCCTTCGGGCATCTATGCTTCTCTTCATCGCAATCGCGCGGGGGATTACGGGGTGATGGTTCTTTCTCAAATCGGGCTCGCTGTCCCTGCCTTCTGGGCCGGGATTCTTCTTATCCTTCTTTTCGCGGTGACCTTTCACTGGCTTCCTGCAGGAGGGTTCCAACCCTGGGAAAGTCATCCCATAGGGGCATTGAAGAGTCTTCTTCTTCCAGCCCTTTCTTTGGGTTTTGTAAGGGCGGCTGTCCTTGCTCGAATGACCCGATCCTCCATGCTCGAGGTATTGGGGGAAGATTTTATCCGCACCGCACGAAGCAAGGGACTTCCCAGAAGGGTGGTCGTCTATAAGCATGCCTTACGGAATGCAATCATTCCGGTCGTCACACTGATCGGTCTTCAGGCCGGGGATCTTCTCGCAGGAGCCATCATCATAGAAAATGTCTTTCACCTTCCGGGGATTGGAAGATTGGTTTTCGAGGCGATCGGACAGAGGGATCTTCCGGTGATTCAGGGGGTTGTGCTTCTCATTGCTGCAATGATCGTGGTGATCAATTTTCTGGTGGATCTGGCCTATCGATATCTTGACCCGAGGATCCGGTATGAATAAGATTTTCTCTCCCTTCCTCATTCACCACCCTTTCCGAAATATCAACTTCGCCTTAGGATTTTTAATCACCCTGATCCTCCTCCTTACAGCAATTTTAAGTTTAATCTATACCCCCTATGACCCGAATCGAATGAATCTCGCCCGGAGATTCCTTCCTCCTAACTCCGAACACTGGCTCGGAACGGACCAGTATGGAAGGGATATCCTCAGTCGTGTGATGAGAGGAGCTGTCAATTCCATTGTAGTGGGTTTGGTAGCTGTCTCCATCGGGATGGGCTTTGGAGTCTTTCTTGGGTCTCTCGCGGCTTTTTATAGAAAGTGGGTGGATGAAATCATCATGAGGATTTCTGATGTTCTCTATGGATTCCCTGCGGTATTGAGCGCCATATTGATCACCTCGATCCTTGGGCCCGGAGTCATTAACAGCATGATCGCTATCGGCATATTTAACATCCCAATCTTTGCAAGATTGACACGAGCCACCTCCCTCTCGATCTGGGAGAGGGACTATGTGACGGCTGCACGGGCCATTGGAAGAAGAAACGCAGGGATCATCTGGAATTATATCCTTCCCAATATTCTTTCAGCTTTAATCGTTCAAGGGACTGTTCAATTTGCCATTGCGATCCTCGCAGAAGCGGGGCTGAGTTATCTCGGCCTTGGGACTCAACCGCCTCATCCGAGCTGGGGTAGGATGCTCAATGAAGCCCAGACCTTTATGGGGACCTCACCCTATCTGGCCATCTTCCCCGGTTGTGCAATTGCTCTAACCGTCCTCGGGCTCAACCTCTTGGGAGATGGGTTGAGGGATATGATTGATCCAAAACTCTCAAGGATTCAACAACAAATATGAGGAGGATTCAGGTATAGACAAGGGATCGAGGGATAAAGCTAAAACCGTATCAATAGATACTTGAACCTCCGAACCCTATTAAAAAATATCTACAGGAGGCGCTATTGAAGATCGATTCAATACTCAAAAGCATCAGAAGAGATGAGCTGATCAAACTCACCCAGGAACTCATCCGGATACCCAGTGTGAGGCGTGAGGGTCGGGGTGGAGAGGAAAAAGTTGCCCTTTTTCTTGCACGTCTTCTTGAGGAGATGGGGCTGGAAGTGGTTGTGGAAAACGTTGAGGAAGGTTCACCCAATGTCATTGCCATGCTTCGAGGAATAGAAGAGGGTCCTTGCCTGATGTTTGAGTGTCATACGGATGTGGTCACCGAAGGAGATCCCTCAGAATGGAAATATGAACCCTTTGAGGGGAGACTTGTCAGAAATCGAATCTACGGGAGAGGGGCTTGCGATACCAAGGGAAATCTTGCTGCTGCGGTGAAGGCCATTCAGGCTATCCTTGAAAGCGGGCGCTGTTTTAAAGGCAGGATTCTTTTAGGAATCCTGGTGGATGAAGAAGGATTAATGAAGGGAGTTAAACATTTTATCCGCCATGGTTGGGCAGAGGGCGTCCATGCGGCGATCATCTGTGAGCCAGTGGATAACCATCTCTGTATCACTCAAAAAGGGGCACTTCGGGCAGAGCTGCTCACCATCGGGAAGATGAGTCATGGGGCGATGCCTCTTGCCGGGTTCAACCCTATTCCACCGATGGTTTCAATCTTAGAAAAGATTCAGAGGCTCGAAGAGGAAGAGATCGAACGATTAGGAAAAGACCCGTTTTTAGGATATCCCAGCATTACCCCCACCGTTCTCCAGGCACCGGTGAAGGGAGAGGCTCAGCTCAATGTTGTTCCTTCTCAATGCAGGGCCCTTCTCGATATTCGAACCGTTCCTGGGCAGTCACACGAGGTTCTAAAGAAACAACTGGAAGATATTGTAAAGGATGAAGAACTGACCATCCAGATGAGCCTCCAATCCGGTCCTTTAAGAGAGATCAGAGAAACCCTGGAGAAAGGGCTCTCAAAGGGCATCTCCTTTGAGGCTAAACTGAATATCTTTGAGGATCGACCATGGACTAAAACCTCAAGGGAAGAGCCCATTGTCCAGGCCGTTGCAAAGGCCATACAATTGGTGACCGGCGAGGAACCCATCTACGATGGCGTTCCGGGAGCAACGGATGGGACCTTTCTCTCTTCATGGGCAGGGATTCCGATTGTTACCCTGGGTGCAGGAAAATGGATGATCCCCCATCAGAAGGACGAATGGGTCTCAGTGGATGACCTTGAACTTACCGCCAGAATCTACGCCGCCAGTGCCTTCATTTTCTTATCGAGATCTATTTAATCTTCGGATTCGTCTTCGGATTTAGAGGCCATCTCCTCTTCCATGGCCTCCTCCACCATCTGATCCACATCCTCTTCCATCTCTTCACCTAACTCTTTACCCATTCGTTTCATCCACCGGGCCATGCTCTTCGGATCCCTTTCATCGAGGTCACCCCATTTGGAAGGGTCGGCAAGACTCTCCAGACGACTTTCCTCCGAACGGATCACTCTAACCCGGGAGAGGATACGTGACATCTTTTGGCTTTTACATCGTTTGCATTGGGGTGTAAAAAGCTCGTCACTCTTAAGAATGAGGAATTCAGAAACCCTTCCACAATCTTCGCATCGATATTCATAAATGGGCATCTTGCTACCTCCTTTTTCTCCCTGATTTGGCTTTTTTCAGTATGGCAAAATAGAAATAGATGAGATTGAGAAGTCCTACAAGGGCGGTGCAGAGAAACATCGTTCGATAACTCGTTCTTTGAAGGATACTTCCCATCACCACCGCACCGATACTTCCACCAAAGTCCGAGAAAGCGAGATAGGTTCCAACAGCGGGTCCTCTCGATTCTCCCGAAAGATCGATCGTATAAGCGACAAGCGTTGGGTAGAAGAAGGCAATACCTAACCCCCAGATGATGGCTACCAGAATAAAAAGAGGTAAGGTGGTAGAAAATGAAAGAATCACCATAGCAAGGACATGAGCTATGATACAAGGAAATATTACTCTATCTCTGGGATAGAGGTCAAATATTCTTCCTCCCAGGCTTCGACTCACAATGAGGGTAATTGCAACGGCTCCGAAAAAGAGACCCGGATTGGAGATCCCCTGGCTTAAAGCGTAAAGAGGGAAAAAGGTGGTGACCGCTCCCCAGATGAAACTTCCCATAAAAGCCATCAGGCCTATAGGAATCGCTTTTCGATAAAAAAAAGAGGAAGGATGAGTAAAGGGGTCGGGTAAGGAGGATTTCTGGGTTTTGTCTAATTTCATCGAAAATACCAATGCAAAAAAAGAGAGACCTGCAGAACTCAGAATGAGAATAGTAAAGTTAGTTTGAAGGATGAGAAATATTCCAAAACTTGGGGCAAGGGCAAAGGCAATATTGATAGCCAAATAGAAATAGCCCAAGCTTTGACCTCGATGAGCCTCTGGGCTGATCCGAGTAATTAAGGTAAATACCGAAGTGGCAAAGATTGCCCATCCTATTCCCTGAAGGATCCTTACAATTAGAAAAGGCCAGAAAGGTTTAAAGAAAAGGTAAGCAAGGGAGGTAAGGGTAAAGATCAGGGATCCTATCATCATAAATCGGGTCTCAGGACTCTTTAAAAGGGCTTTCCCAATCACAGGTCTGAGAAGAATGGAGGAGAGGGCGAGAATTCCCATTAAAATCCCGATCTCACTCTCTTTGGTTTTTAATTTCGAAAGATAAATAGGAAGGGTGGTTAAGAGGATAAAGAAAGAAGAAGAAAGGGTAAATTGGGCCAAAAAGCTGTAGAAGAAATCCCGTGTTAAAATTCTATGGGCTGTCATATTGATTAATTTATATGCTATTGGAAAAAGACTGTAAAGAGGCTAAAGAATTTGATTGACATCCCGAGAGGAGGAAATTAAACTTCATAGGTAAATGAAGAATCGAAAGGGGTTCTCTCGATGGTTTATTCGACAATTCTCTTTGAAGTAAAAGATCATGTAGCCCGTATCACCCTTAACAGGCCTGAGGCAGCCAATTCGATCAACCGTAATCTCTCGATGGATCTGATGGAAGCGATTCTTCATTGCGACCAGAATCCAGAGATTAGAGCCGTTCTAATCAGAGGAGCAGGAACTCTTTTCTGTGGGGGAGGGGACCTGAAAGATTTCAGATCGAGAGGAAAGGAGCTCCCTTATTATATCAAAGAGGTTACCACCTATCTTCACTCCACCATCTCCCGGATGATCCGGATGGATCCACCGGTGGTGGCGGCAGTCCATGGAGCTGCTGCAGGAGCAGGAATGAGCCTTGCCATTGCCTGCGATTTCGTTGTCGCAGCCGAATCGGCCCGTTTCATGGTAGCCTACACCAGGGTAGGATTGACTCCCGATGGGAGTATGTCTTACTTCCTTCCACGACTCATTGGATTGAAAAGGGCTATTGAATTGACACTTACAAATCGAGTCCTCTCTGCTCGAGAGGCAATGGATTGGGGACTTGTTTCTATGGTGGTTCCTGATGATGAACTACTACCCCATGCAGAAAAGATAGCCCTTCAATTAGCCGCAGGCCCCACTCGAGCCTTTGGGATTTCTAAAAGGCTTCTCCACGGTGGCTGGACGGAAACATTAGAGACCCAGATGGAGAATGAAAGCCAGATGATTGCAGAGTGTGCCAGAACTCCTGATGCTCAGGAAGGCATCTCTTCATTCATTGAAAGAAGGATTCCTCGATTCAGGGGTCTTTAAATACACTTGACCTTTATTCCCATCTCATTTTATAAAATGTTCAATTTTATTTAGAAAAAAGAATGATACGTCAAGAGGTGATCAAAGCGAATATTGTTGTCTTTGTTGCCAGTTTTTGTACACTGGTCATTGAACTGGTGGCTGGAAGGATTCTGGCTCCCTATGTGGGGGTCTCCCTTTATACCTGGACATCCATTATCGGGGTTGTGCTTGCAGGAATTAGTATTGGAGCCTATCTTGGGGGATTGGTCGCCGATCGGTATCCCTCTCCTTCAACCCTGGGCTGGTTACTCTTTTTCTCCGGACTTGCAGCCCTCTTCATCTCTCCGATGACCAATCTCATCGGCCGGGCAGAATTTCAGACGAGTTTGATGGTCCGTATCCTTCTTATCACAACCCTTATCTTCTTCGTTCCCTCCTGTCTCCTGGGAATGATTTCCCCGGTCGTCGTTAAACTCGCCCTGAAGAATCTGGAGAAAACAGGCAATGTGGTTGGGAAAATCTATGCCTTTTCTACGTTGGGCTCCATCCTTGGAACCTTTGCCACAGGCTTTTTCCTGATTTCCTGGATGGGGACCCGTAGGATTCTCCTTATTATGGGGATCATTCTTATTCTTTCTGCCCTGATCTTTGGAGAATTTTTTAAAAGAAAAAAAGCATTAAGTACCTACCTATTCATCCTATCTCTTGCCTTTATCATCCTCCCTTTGACAGGATGGTATGTTTATGCTGCCATTCAATCGGAAGAGGCGAAGCCTTTCTCGAATCCGGTCCAATCTTTAAAATACATATACCAATATGCCTTTCAGCCTCCTCTGGATGAAGATACGTACTTCTTTAAAGAGAGCAATTACTATACCATTAAATTGAAACGAAGCATTCGAGGAGACAATGGAAACCGTTTAGAATCCATGATTCTCGATCATCTCGTTCATTCCTACACCGATTTAAAGGATCCTCTTTATCTGGAATATGAATATATCCGAATCTATGAGGAATGGGTAAGATGGAAGGCGAAGAAGAAGGATTCCTTTAAAGCCCTCTTTCTTGGAGGTGGGGGATATACATTTCCCCGATTTATTGAGGCTAAGTATCCCGGGGCAGAGATTCAGGTCGTGGAGATCGACCCTGAAATCACCCGGGTCGTTCACCAATATCTTGGAATTTCAGAGAATACCCGAATTCGATCCTTCAATGAAGATGGTCGATGGTTTGTGATGAATTGCAAGGAAAAGGAAAGCTTTGATTTCATCTTCGGAGATGCCTTCAATGACCTTTCCATTCCATATCACCTGACCACTAAAGAGTTTGCCATCCAATTGAAGGCTCTTCTTAAACCCGATGGAATCCTTCTGGCGAACGTCATCGATAGTTTCAAGAAAGGAAAATTCATGCCCTCCTATATTCGAACCCTTGAAGAGGTTTTTGGAAAAGGGAACGTCCACCTGGTGACCCTCAGTTCAGATTATGACCATATCGGAATCAGCACTCATGTGGTGATCGCAAGCCCTCAACCCTTAGACACTGATGATTTTATTAAATTTATTCGAAAGGAAAAAGGGAAGGAGATGACCTCCCATGTAATGCCTCAGGATCGTCTCCAGCAATACCTAAGAGAAAGATACTGGGTCATCTTGACAGATGACTATGTTCCTGCGGATAATTTGATTGCACCCATATTTGAGGAGCGATTCGGATATCATCAGCCTTAAAGGAAAGAGAAAGTGGAAGACAAGAAAGATTTTGTAATGGTCACGGTTTCCGGGCCTGACAAACCGGGCATTACTGCAGCCTTTAGCAAGATTTTAGTTGAAAATGGGGTGGAGATTGTGGATATCGAGCAGGCTTCCCTTCAGGACTTCCTGGGTCTCTCATTCTTACTCGATATGAGTGGAGCCAGGCGATCCAAGGATAGTGTCCTTAAAGATCTTCTGTTTGAAGCCAGTCGTCTTCAGCTCAATCTTAACTTTCGACTCTTTACCGAAAAAGAAGTAAAGGCGAGAAACAGCCGGAGTCTCTTCGTTCTGACCTATTTTGGCGATACCCGAGCCCTTTCGGAGATTTCAAGCATCCTTGCTGAAGAGAATGCCAATATCGAGATGATTACCAATCTGACCAAGCACTGTGCGAGCTGTGTCGAGCTGACGATCGATGTGAATGGGGTGAGGAATTTGAGCGAGTTAAAGGCCAGGGTCCTTGCAAAAAGTCATGAGTTGAATATCGATCTTGCCCTCCAGAAGATGGAGGCCTACCGGAAAAATAAGAGGCTTATCTTTTTTGATATGGATAGCACCCTGGTCGATATGGAGATCATTGATGAGATGGCGAAAAGAGCAGGGGTATTTAAAGAGGTTTCAAGGATCACGGAGAAGGTCCGCCGTGGGGATATCGATTTTGAAGAAGCTCTGATTCACCGGGTTGCCCTTCTGAAAGGATTGAGAGTAAAGGCGCTGGAAGAGATTCGAAAAGAGATGAGGCTTTCGGAAGGAGCCGAGGAGCTGGTCAGGATTCTAAAACGACTGGGTTACAAATTAGGCGTGGTCAGTGGGGGTTTCCATTATTTTGCCGATTACTTAAAAGAAAAATTAGGCCTGGACTTTGCCTATGCCAATCGATTAGAAGTCAAAGGAGGAAAACTCACGGGAAGAGTGTTAGGAGAAATCATAGATAACACTTTCAAAGCAAAGATTATTCACATGGTCGCAGCCAGAGAGGGAGTGCTCTTAGACCAGACAGTGGCTATCGGAGATGGAGCCAACGATTTATTAATGTTAGGCCAGGCAGGATTAGGAATTGCCTATAATGCTAAGGGAAAGCTTGATCGGGTGGCTAATATGAGTCTGGGTCGAGCACGACTTAAAAACCTCCTCTATCTTTTAGGGGTGACCGAAGAGGAGATGGGAGGTTGGAGTGCCTGTGAGGCCTGACCGGAAAGGCCGAATAGGAGAAAGGATTAAAAAATGACAGGTGAGACAAAGCGAAGGAGGAAGAAAAGAAAAGAGGAGAAACCCAGATGTGGGCTCTGTGGTAAAAGTGGGAAACTGACCAAAACCGAATGTTGCGGTCAATGGATCTGTGACGATGAAGATAAATATGTATTGTTCTCCTATGCAAGAAATAGTTGTCACAGAAACCATCGAAGGTACACCCTTTGTGGGTATCATTATGCAGAGGAACATCCAGGGCACTGGAAGGATTGTCCCATTTGCCGTAATGATTTTGAGACAGAGCTCTATGTCTATTACGGAACGAATGAATACAACTTTGAAAAACTGGAAAATCCTCCTGCTTACTTACCCACTCGATGCTCAAAGTGCGGAGAGATTATCTCCCTTGGGTACGACGGTTATACGAGATCAGGGGATGAGTACTGGTGCGAGGCCTGTGCTCAAAAGGAGATGGAATCCCACTATCTCCGAACGAAACATTAAGAGCAACCTCTCGATAGTTCACTTTTTACTCCCTTCCCCGGGAACTCCCGGAGAAAGGGCCTTTCTCTCCGATTGAATTCAATCAGTGTCTCCAGTTTTTCTAAAGCAGCGCCTGACTCTATGGACTCTTCAGCTCTCTTCATCCCTTCCTGAAGGCTTCTTACCCTTCCAGAGACAAAAAAAGCAGAAGCAGCATTCAACAGTGTAATTTCCCTCTTTGCCCCTTTGCATCCTTTAAGAATATTTATAATGGTTTCTGCATTTTCCTCTCTGGTTCCTCCTCTGATCTCTTCAAGACTTCTCCTTTTTATCCCTACATCCTCAGGGTCAATGAAATAGCTTTTGACCCCTTCCCTTAAAATTTCAGTGATTTTCATCTTCCCAGTGATACTCATCTCATCCAGGGTGCCTTCTCCATAGATAACCAGTCCTCGCTGAATTCCAAGATTTTTCAATACCCATGCCATCTTTTCAGTAAGTTCAGGGGCATAAACGCCCAGGACTTGATACTCCGCTCCTGCAGGATTGAGTATTGGATCAAGAAGGTTAAACAGGGTTCTAATTCCAAGACCCTGCCGAAGGGAAAGAATAGATTCCCAATCATTCTGGATGAGACGCTCATCGATAAAACAGATTCCTATCTCTCGGAGAGACCATTCTCCCTCGACCTCCCTGCTCCTCCTGCAACAGGGTAGATTCTTAATTTCTTCCAAGGGGATCAAACGGGAGCCAGTATTTTCCTGAAATGTCCCTCTGTCACAAAAACCCTCATAGACAACTTTCCTGTTTTTTTCCCCTTCCACCCATTCAATCTCTCATTTCTTTTTGATGCCTTCCTTCGAATCTATTTCAGAGGAGGTTTTTGTTTTTTTTCCAAAGACTTTTGCAAGAAGAATGCTCAATTCATAAAGTCCCATTAATGGGACGGCCATGATGACCTGAGAGATGAGATCAGGAGGAGTGATGACCGCAGCAAAGATAAAAATGAGAAGAATGGCATACTTTCTCTGCCTGGCCATCATTTTGGCGTCAATGATCCCTATTCTTGCCAGGATCACCAAGATCACTGGAAATTCAAATACGAGACCGAAGGCCAATAAAAACTTGATGCTGAAGGAGAGATACTCCTTCATACTTGGCATGGGTTTAATAAGATCTGCCGCGTAACTCAGGAGGAACTTAAATCCAATGGGGAGGGCAATGAAATATCCAAAGAGGATTCCCAAGAGGAAGAAGAACGATCCGCCAAGAAGTAAAGGGATGACATATCGTTTTTCATGTCGATAGAGTCCTGGGGCCACAAAGGCCCAGATCTGGTATAACACAAAAGGAGAGGCAAGAATGAGCCCTCCGATGAAGGCGACCTTCATATAAGTAAAAAAGGCCTCGGCCACACTGGTGAAAATCAAGGACCCCCCTTGAGGAAGGATCTTAAAGAGAGGTTTGGCAAGGATGTTAAAAAGGGTTTGGGAAAAGGTATAACAAACTACAAAACCGATTCCTATGGCGATAAAGGAGGCAATGAGTCTTGTTCTTAACTCTTGAAGATGGGCCGTTAAGGGAAGTTTCTTCTCATCCATGAGAAGGAAACTCCCCTTTCGGTCCCTCTTCGTTTTCCCTTCTATCGGTCTTATCGCTTTCGGACAAAACGGCCTCGGCCGATTTCATTTCTTCATCGAGAGTTTCCCCGGGAGCCACTTCCTCAGAGGAAAGTTCCTCGGTTAAATCGGTCAAAACACTGGTTTGAGTGAGTTCAGATTTAATCTCTTCAAGGTCTCTCGTTTCAGCCTCAAAACTTTCTTTCACCTCCTCGGTCGCCTTTTTAAATTCTCTCATTGCTCGCCCAAAGGCTCTGGCCAGTTCTGGAAGCTTATTGGGACCGAAGACAATTAATGCGATCGCCAAAATAATGAGCAATTCTGGGAGTCCAATATTGAACATAACTTTTATAAAACTTATATCATAATCCCTCTCCCCCTTGCAATAGGAGGGTTAAGAAAAGGAATTGCGAGCCAAATTGGAGTTCCATTGAGATTTAGGGGATAGAATGCTATAAAAGATTAAATTAGAAGAGGGTGAAAGATGGGCGTGATTCATGTAAATGTCCCCTATCAGATGCTTCTTCGCAGGATCGAATTTGCCATTGAACACCGAATCCATCCTGAAATCTATTTCAGCGCAGAAGACCTGGATCATTCTCATGAGGAGGAGGTGAGAAATCTCGCCAGGACCCTTCAGCGCCATGGTCTGGAAATTACAGTCCATGGTCCCTTCATGGATCTCAGTCCTGGGGGAATGGACCGAAAGGTGAAAGGGGTGACTCAGGAGAGGTTTCGAAAAACGATGGAACTGGCTACCCTTTTTCAACCCAAGACCATTGTTTTTCATCCAGGTTATGAAAAATGGAAGTTCGATGGGGATGTCTCTCTCTGGCTTAAAAGTAGCCTGGAGACTTGGAACCCTCTGGTGGAGGATGCGGATCGAAAGGGGCTTACCCTTGCCATTGAAAATGTGTTTGAGGAAGACCCCTCCTCGATTCTTCGTCTTCTTGAGAGGATCGATTCTCCTCACTTCAGGTTCTGTTTTGACACAGGCCATTACCACCTCTTTTCGAAAACCCATTTTTCGGAGTGGATCAAAAGGTTAAAGACCTATCTGATTGAGATCCATCTTCATGATAATCACCAGGGTAGAGATGAGCATCTTCCGCTGGGAGAGGGAAGTATAGATGTGGAAGGATTCTTTCGACTCCTCTCCCTGGAGAAACTGCGTCCCATCTTCACGATAGAACCCCATCAAGAGGAGCATCTCTGGAGGGGAATGAAGGCAGCAGAAAGATTGATCTCCTCTCATTTTTGACACAAGGAGGTTGGGGTGGCTCACCGTATTGAGATCGGATTGAAAGAAGGGATTAGAGATGCCTTAGGGGAGAAGGTAAAAAGGCGGATTGAGCGTGATCTCGGTCTCTCGATTGGGTCTGTCAAGACCATCTCCGTTTATACCCTTGATCTTGAGCTCTCCAAAGAGGAACTCGAAACGATCGCCTCGGATCCTTTCCTTGATCCCATAATTCAGGAATACCGAATTGATGAACCTCTGGCTCGAGATTTTGATTGGCTGATTGAGGTGAGTTTCAAGCCCGGGGTCACGGACAATGTAGGAAAGACTGCTCGAGAGGCTATCGAATGGAGGCTGGAGAGAAGATTGCGGGAGGAAGAGAAGGTCTATACCTCCACCCAATATCTTCTTAAAGGAAACTTGAGACGAGAGGATGTGGAGAGGATTTGTACCGGTCTTTTAGGGAATCCTCTGATCCAGAGATTTGAAGTGTGGAGCCGAGAGCAGTGGAAAGGGAAGATTGACCCAAAGATCCCGAAGGTCACAATGGAGGGGGGAGGTAGCGTAGTGGAGATCGATCTTGAGATCGATGATCAGGCCCTTCTTCAATTGAGTCAACGCCGGCTCCTTGCTCTCGACCTCAGGGAGATGAAGGCCATTCAGAGATACTTGAGGGATCCAAGGGTGCTCAGAGAGCGAAATCGGGTGGGGTTGGGAAAGAAGATCACGGATGTGGAACTGGAGGCCATTGCACAGACATGGTCTGAACATTGCAAGCATAAGATCTTTAATGCGAGGATCGAATACTGGGACGAAGAGGGGAGGCTTCTTGTGATCGACAGCCTCTTTAAGACTTATGTGAGAAGGGCAACCGAAGAGGTTCGTCATGCTCTGGGAGAGAAGGACTGGTGTGTCTCGGTGTTCGATGACAACGCCGGGGTCATTCAATTCAATGATCAGTACAACCTGGTGTTTAAGGTTGAGACTCATAATACCCCCTGTGCCCTTGATCCATACGGTGGAGCCCTAACCGGTATTGTAGGGGTTAATAGAGATCCTTTTGGAACAGGAAAGGGGGCAAAACTGATTTTTAACGTAGACACCTTCTGTTTTGCCTCACCTTTTTATGATAAGCCCATCCCCCCGCCTCTATTTCACCCCAAACGGGTTTACGAAGGGGTTAGAGAAGGGGTTGAACACGGAGGAAATAAGAGCGGCATTCCAACGGTTAACGGAGGAGTCGTTTTCGATGATCGGTATCTCGGAAAGCCATTGGTCTATTGCGGAACGGGGGGGATTATGCCAAGAGAGATTTTGGGAGAGCCTTCCCATCTAAAAAAGGCCTCCCCTGGAGATTTTATTGTGATGACTGGGGGGCGGATTGGGAAAGATGGAATCCATGGAGCGACCTTCTCTTCCGAAGAATTGAGGGAGGATTCTCCAGCGACAGCCGTTCAGATTGGAGATCCCATCACGCAGAAGAAGATGACCGATTTCTTGCTCCTTGCCCGAGATCGGGGCCTCTATCAATCGATTACCGATAATGGTGCAGGGGGACTTTCCTCTTCTGTGGGGGAGATGGCCCGGGAGACTGGTTGTGAACTTCACCTGGATCGTGCCCCTTTAAAATATGCTGGCCTTGATCCATGGGAGATCCTCCTTTCAGAGGCTCAGGAGAGAATGACTCTCGCTGTCTCCCCTGAAAAACTTGATTCGTTTCTTGAACTCGCGAAAAAGATGGACGTCGAGGCTACAGTCCTCGGGAAATTCACGGATACAAAAAAGTTCCATGTCCTCTATCAGGGGAAGACGGTCGCCTACTTAGACATGGAGTTTTTCCATTACGGTCTTCCAAAGATGGAACTTCGTGCCAGATGGAAGCAACCCGTTCATCCTGAGCCTGATTTTGAAGAGCCTGAAGATTTAACCCAAACCCTGTTTTCCATGCTTTCTCGACTCAATATCGCAAGCAAGGAATCGATGATCCGTCAGTATGACCATGAGGTTCAGGGAGGGGTGGTCGTCAAACCCATGACCGGCCGTTTCAACGATGGCCCAAGTGATGCAGCTGTGATCCGTCCGATTCTCTCTTCCTTTGAGGGAGTGGTGGTTTCCAATGGAATATGTCCACGCTACAGTGATATCGATACCTATCATATGGTCGCCTGTGCCATCGATGAAGCGATCCGGAACAATGTGGCTGTAGGGGGAGATCCTGATCGGATCGCAGGGCTTGATAATTTCTGCTGGCCAGACCCTGTGCAGTCGGAAAAGACTCCCGATGGAGAATTTAAGCTTGCTCAGCTCGTTCGAGCCAACCAGGCCCTTTATGAGTACTGTAAGGGATTTGGGATTCCCTTGATTTCAGGGAAAGATAGTATGAAGAATGATGCCATTGTCGGTGGGGTAAAGATCTCGATTCCTCCTACGGTTCTGATATCCGCCCTCGGGAAGATCGAGGATGTCCGAAAGGCTGTGACGATGGATGCAAAAAGGCCGGGAGATCTTGTTTACATTCTGGGAGAAACCTTTGAAGAATTGGGAGGCTCAGAATATTTTGCCTCGAAGGGTTTTATAGGAAATCGGGTCCCCAGGGTTGATCTCAAACGAGCTAAACAGCTTTATCGCTGTGTCTTCCAGGCCATTCAGGAAGGCCTGATTCATTCCTGTCACGACTGTTCTGATGGGGGACTGGGGGTGGCCCTCGCTGAAACTGCTTTTGCGGGAGGTTTGGGGATGGAGATTGACCTTAGAAAAGTTCCACAGAGGGGGATCACCCGGGATGATTTCCTTCTCTTTTCAGAATCTCAAAGCCGATTCATTGTCACCATCTCTCCAGACAGAAAAAAGACCTTTGAGGATCTTTTCAGAAACACGGTCTTCGGTGAAATTGGGAAAGTCATCCGACAGGAGATCTTTCAGGTGACCGGTCTAAAGGGGGAGAAGATCATCGAGGCCAATATCTATGACCTTAAGGAAGCCTGGCAAAGACCATTAAGATTTTAAAAAACACTTGACAAAAGTCATTTCTCTATATTCTAATTGGGTATCTCTTGATAGGAAATTTTAGAGGCTGTTCAATAGCAGAGGGAATTTTAGGCGTCATTCCTGCGAAACTTGTCCCTGCAGGTCTTAAGCAGGGAGCAGGAATTCAGCCCCGTATCAAGAACGAGGCGTCCCTGCGAAGGCAGGGAAATATAAAGAATTAGATTCCCATTTTCACGGGAAACCCTGGATTCCGTGTTAAGCACGGAATGACGGACTGTGGTAAGCAAAAAATTAATCTCCCTGCAAAGCCCTCTCTTACAATGGTTTGTGAGTTATTGAACAGGCTCTTAAAAAAAGGAGGTGAGGGAGCCTTAAAGAGGGATGGGCACCATTCTTTAGCTTAAATTATTTTTGGAAAGGAGGATGGGGTTATGAAACGAATCTCGATTTTGTTACTGATCCTTGGAATTTTAGGAAGCTTTATCCTCGCAGATGCCCAGCAGCAAGCCAAACCAACAGCATTTAAATATGAAGATCCGATTGGAGTGGTCAAGATCAAAAAAGGGGATCCTATCCACATCGCTTGCTGGTTTGTCATTGCAGGTCCAGATGCCTCTCTTGGAATAGACACGAAACGTGGGGTAGAGATTGCGGTGGATGATAAAGGGGGAAAACTTCTTGGACATCCCATTAAACTCAGTTTTCAGGACAGTGGTTGTAACGCAGAGGGAGGTCAGGCGGCTGCAACGAAACTTGCAGCTGACCCCACCATCGTGGCTGCGATAGGGTCAAACTGCTCGAGTGAGGCGAAACCCGGGGTTCCCATTCTTTGGAAGGCAGGTATCCCAACGGTCTCTCCATCCAACACCGCACCCTATTTGACAGACCCTAACCGGGGCCCTGAATATGATGGGTACCTCAGAACCTGTCATAATGATAAGGTTCAGGGAGCAGTTGCCGCTCAGTTTGCATGGACCCAGCTAAAGGTAAAAAAGGCAGCCACCATTCATGATGGGAGTGTTTATGCTGAGCAATTGGCGAAGGTCTTTGCAGAAACTTTCAAAAAACTTGGGGGAACGATTACCGCTCAGGAAGCCGTTGCTCCAACAGATACGGATATGCGGCCTGTGCTCACCAAGATTGCGACCGGAAAACCTGAGTTTATCTATTATCCTATCTTTATTGCCGCAGGAGGCCATATCACCCGTCAGGCAAAAGAGATTAAAGGCCTGGAGAAGGTGGCCCTGATGGGAGCAGATGGGATTTTCTCGCCCGACTTCTATAAGGCCGCCGGTGAGGCAGCTATCGGGATGTATCATTCCAGTCCTGACTTCTCTGCCTTTGCCGAAGGCTATAAGAGTTTCCTCGAAAAACATCAGAAGAAATATGGGGAAAAACCACTTGCCCCATTTCACGCTCATGCTTATGATGCGGCGATGATGGTCTTTGCAGCGATTGAAAAGGTGGCTAAAAGAGCCCCGGACGGAACGCTCTATATTGGAAGAAAGGCCCTAAGAGATGCCCTCTATGCCACTAAAAACTTCAAGGGACTCACCGGAACCTTATCCTGTGATAAATACGGAGACTGTGCTGATCCAAAGATTGCTGTTTATAAGACTACGGCTGAGAATGTAAAGAATCTGGTCATGCCAGACAAACCTTTCTGGAAACCCTACTAAGATAAGGGGAGGATGGATCGGGGGACTCTGTGAATAGCCCGGTCCATCCTATTAATTTATTTTTGAAGGGTTAGAGGGAGATCTCTTTTAATTTTTCGTTTTTCATCTCTTCCGGTCAATTCCATAAAGGATGACTAAATGCTCCATAAAATAAGGGAAAGAGTCACTCCAACAGATCTTATTATGTGGTTGATTGGAACATGCCTCCTGTTCCTCATGATCTGGGGCTCTATTGCAACCATCAAAGGTGGAACTTATAGTATCCATCACTGGTTTGATTTTGTGATCTTTGGATTGGCTCAAGGAAGTATCTATGCCCTGATCGCCATGGGATATACCATGGTTTATGGGGTACTCCGGATGATCAATTTTGCTCATAGCGAAGTCTTTATGAGTGGTCCTTATACAGCCTATTACTTCGCCGCAGCCTTTTACTCTTCTGGCCTATTAGATCGTCAACCTATTCTTTGTTTAATGATCATCTTTTTAGTCGCGATGAGTACCTCCAGTGGAATTGCTTTTTTACTTGAACGAGTGGCTTATAGACCCTTACGAACTGCCCCCCGTTTGATTCCTCTCATTACAGCAATTGGGGCCTCTTTTTTCCTCCAGTATGTCTTTCGAGGCCTCTTTGGTTCCGGTTTTCAAGCCTATCCCGTGGTAAAGATTCTTGAAGGGGAATGGAGATTCGGGGAGTTTCGCCTCTTAAAATTCCAGGTCATTGTCATTCTCGCAGCTGCGTTGTTATTGGCTGCCCTGTACTCTTTTATTCAACGAACCAAGGTGGGAAAAGCCATTCGGGCAGTCTCCGAGGATAAGGAGACGGCCTATTTAATGGGGATTGATGTCGACCGAATGATCTCCACCACCTTTGTCATTGGAGGTTTAGCGGCTGGAGCAGCCGGAGTCCTTTATGCCTTGATGTTCAAACAGGTCCATTTTTTTATGGGGTTCATCCCGGGGATTAAGGCTTTTACGGCTGCAGTTCTTGGCGGAATTGGAAATATCCCAGGGGCAATGTTAGGGGGAATCTTTCTCGGTCTCATCGAGTCCATCGGTCCCAGTCTTTTTCTGGATGGTCTGGGGATCATTGCCCCCTATCAATTGAAAGATGCAATCGCCTTTACCATGCTTGTCCTGGTCCTGATCTTTAGACCGACAGGGATTTTAGGAGAACGTCTGGCTGTCAAGAAGGCGTAAAGATTCAAATGGGAGGATCTGTTGAGAAAAAATAGTCCAACATCCAAAGGAATCCTCTCGTCATTAAAAATCGGTCTAAAAACCGGGCTGGTCGGAGCCATCCTTACGGTACTCCTGTCTTTAATCGGAATGGTCGAAGCCTTCAGTCAACGTTATATCATCCATGAAGTCATCTCGATGGGCCATACCTTACTGCTTCTTTCGGGATATTTCATTGCCGATCGGGCGGCCAGAAGATCGATCTCGAAGGGGAAAAGTCTTGCTCTCCTGAATAGTCTCATCTCCGGGTTTCTAAGCAGTGGTTCCCTCATTCTACTCATTTTTTTGGGAGCCTTTGTGAACCTTCGATCTGTTTTTATCAACGCCTCACCGGTGCTTTATCAACTATTACTTTTTGGAGAGGAGATAAGAACCGGGGTTCTTCTTCTTTTCTTTGTTGGAGGAGTGGTAGGATTCTTCTCGGGACTCCTCTATCTTCTCACCGGATGGATAAAAAAGCTCACTCTCATACCCTTAGGGAGTATCCTGATCGCAGGGGTCCTTCAGGACCTCCTTCGGCCCACCCTGGCTGCCTGGGGTCCTCTTTCCATCCTCAGCGAATGGATCTTTACTGCTAACGGGTTATCCATATCTGGAGCCATCGTTTTAGGCGTTTCCATTTCCATCGGGAGCCTTTTATGGAGTTTTAAAGGAAAGAGCCTCCAGAGGGGGATAAAAAGTCTCTCCGGGAGTAAGCGGAAGATATTCACCTATGCCGGGTTTCTAACCCTTGTCTTTTTACTTTTGGTCCTTCCTCACCTCCTGGGTCTTTTTCTCAGTGAAGTTCTGACCATTGTTGGGCTTTATATTCTTCTTGGGTTAGGACTCAATATTGTCGTAGGATACGCAGGGCTTTTGGATCTTGGGTATGTTGCCTTCTTTGCGATCGGGGCTTATACTACCGCGATTCTGACTTCCCAAGAATTGGGATTCTTTCACTTTACCTTCTGGTCTGCCCTGCCTATTGCCATTCTCATGGGGATCTTTTCAGGTGTATTGCTGGGTATCCCGGTTCTGAAGATGCGTGGAGACTATCTTGCCATTGCAACATTAGGATTCGGGGAGATCATTCGAATCCTGGTTCTTTCGGATTTTTTAAGACCCTGGCTCGGAGGAGCTCAAGGGATTGGGAAGATTCCCAAGGCTTCCATTGGAAGCTTTGAGTTCGCTCGTCCTCAGGAGATCTATTATCTCATCCTTGCCGGGTGTTTGTTAGTAGTCTTTATCTCCTTACGTTTGAAAGATTCCCGAATCGGTCGGGCGTGGATGGCCATGCGAGAGGATGAGGATGTGGCTCAGGCGATGGGGATTAATCTTGTTTCTACGAAACTATTAGCCTTTGCCACAGGGGCTGGTTTTTCGGCTCTCAGTGGGGCTATATTTGCAAGTAAGTTGGGCTCTGTCTATCCTCATAGTTTCAATGTGATGATTTCTATCAATGTGGTCTGTCTCATTATTGTGGGAGGCATGGGGAGTATCCCGGGGGTCATGGTGGGAGCTTTTGCCTTGGTGGGTCTTCCGGAGCTTCTCCGTGAATTTGCTGAGTATCGACTTTTGGTGTATGGGGCCGCGTTGGTGGTGATGATGTTGCTGAAACCTGAAGGTCTCTGGCCAGAAGCCATTCGGCGCAGAGAATTGCATGAAGAACCGGGGGAGAAACTCTCCAATGATTCAACCCAGGGGACATCTGGTTCATGAGGTCAAAGGGTGGCGATTCTGATTGCAAAAAAAGTGACAAAACAGTTTGGGGGATTGGTAGCGTTAGATCGGTTAGATTTGGAGATACAGGAGAGGAGTATTCATAGCATTATTGGCCCGAATGGGGCAGGGAAGACCACCTTCTTCAATTGCGTCACCGGGTTCTACCGACCCGAGGAAGGTGAGATTCTTTTCAACAACCATTCTCTCGTTGGGCTTCCCCCGGATAAAATCGTCCGCTTAGGAATCTCACGGACTTATCAAAACATTCGACTCTTCCCCAATCTTACGGCAATGGAAAATGTCTTGGTGGGTCTTCATGGGCATCTTAAATCGAATTTTTTCGGCATTGTGATAAAATCTTCTTTCACCAAAAGGGAGGAAGCGGAGGCTGCTGAGGAGGCCAGAAACCTTCTGAGATTTGTAAATCTTTCAGGAAAAGGAGATTTCCTGGCCAAAAATCTTCCCTATGGGGATCAACGAAAACTCGAAATCGCAAGGGCCCTTGCATCCAAACCCAAACTCCTACTGCTCGACGAACCGACTGCAGGAATGAATCCTAAAGAAACCCAGGACATGATGGACTTTATTCAGCGCCTCAGGGATGAACTGGGAATCACCATCCTTCTGATCGAACATCAGATGAAAGTGGTGATGGGAATCTCTGAAACCGTTACGGTTCTCGATTATGGAGAAAAGATTGCAGAAGGTTCTCCCGGTGAGATCCAGAGGAACCCGAGGGTCATCGAGGCTTATCTGGGCCGGGGAAGTGCCGAAGAAGTGGCTGCTGCATAAAAAGAGATTAAGATTAAAAATTAAGTGAGAATTCCTTATGGCATTTCTTGAAATTGAAGAAATCCATGCCTATTATGGTCACATTCACGCACTCAAAGGGGTCTCTCTTTATGTAGAAAAAGGGGAGATTGTCACCCTGATTGGTGCCAATGGGGCGGGAAAGAGTACGATGTTAAAAACCACCAGTGGCCTTCTCTCTCCCCGACATGGATCAATCCGTTTCGAAGGGGAAGAACTTACCCGCTATCGCCCCCATGAAATTGTGGCTAAG
Source organism: uncultured bacterium (assembly GCA_938045955.1). Lineage (GTDB taxonomy): Bacteria > Desulfobacterota > BSN033 > BSN033 > UBA1163 > CALIBK01. Next base: position 20,857 of record CALIBK010000077.1, read on the forward strand.
GGAGTGGTTCAGGTCCCAGAGGGCCGTCGTGTGTTTGGGCGTCTGACCGTAAGGGAGAATCTTGAAATGGGGGCCTTTGCCCTCTCTGATCCAAAGCTCATCGAAGCAAACCTCGAACGAGTTTTCAATCTTTTCCCGAGACTGAAAGAGCGTCAGAAACAGGTGGCTGGAACATTGAGCGGGGGAGAACAACAGATGCTTGCGACGGGCAGGGCTTTAATGGCCAATCCAAGGGTTTTATTGATGGATGAGCCATCGATGGGGCTTGCTCCAGTCTTAGTAGATAATATCTTTAATACGATTCGGCAGCTCCATGCACAAGGAACGACGATCCTTCTGGTTGAACAGAATGCTCGAAAGGCCCTTGAAGTCGCCAGCCGTGGATATGTTCTTCAGTCAGGAGTTATGGTTCTTACCGATACCGCCCAAAATTTACAACGAAACGAAATGGTCCGAAAAGCATATCTTGGAGAAACCTAAATTCGTCCTGTCTCTTTTTTAACCAGAATTTTTTCAATTTTTGTCAAAAAGTCACCATCCCTTTATTTTCGTATTTTCACAAACATAAATTCATAAATAAAAACAGATAATTATAAAAGTCAGGCATATTGATTTTTAGGCATAATTTTTGCTAAAAATAAATAAAAAATCGCATAATTAGGGGAAATTCTATGTCATTGACAGAAAAAGATGTGGTCTTGACAACAAATGAAGCAATCCAGTATTTAAAGGTTTCAAAACCGACCTTTCTAAAGTACATTCATACGGGTAGAATTAAAGCGATCAAGGCCGGGAAGGGATGGAGAATCCTTCAATCCGAACTTTATCGTTTTTTACAGGGGGGCCAATCTTTCTCAAACGAATGAATTGGGTCACAGAAAAAATGAGAAATCTTAAACTTCATATGGCATTGGTGAAATTGAAAGTTGAATTAATTTCACTCTTACTCCTAAAACGTTTTCTCAGAAAGATGAGGGGTATTTTCTGAGCCTTCTACCCGTTTTTAAGATCCACCTTCAAAAAAATCTTTTACCCTTTTAATCGCACAGAACTCTCCGCACATGGTGCAGACATCTTTTGTAGTAGATTTTCCCTCCTCATGATAGGCTCGGGCTTTTTCCGGGTCGATCGAGAGCTCGATCTGTCTCTCCCAGTTAAATTCTCTTCGAGCCTTCGACATCTCGATGTCCCTTTCAAGGGCTTTTCTGTTCCCTCTTGCGATATCAGCGGCATGACCGGCGATTCGAGTAGCGATCACTCCTTCTCGAACATCTTCTACGGAAGGAAGTTTGAGATGTTCTGAAGGGGTTACGTAACAGAGGAAATCTGCTCCTGCTTTTCCCGCAATCGCTCCCCCGATGGCACAGGTAATATGATCGTACCCTGGAGAGATATCGGTGACCAAAGGACCTAATACATAGAAGGGGGCTCCTTTGCAAAGTCTTTTTTCTAAGAGAATATTTGCTTCAATCTGGTCCAGAGGCACATGTCCAGGTCCTTCGATCATGACCTGGACTCCTTCTGCCCATGCCCTTTCGGTCAATTCCCCAAGAATGATCGTCTCCTCCACTTGAGGTCGATCGGTAGCATCCGCTAAACATCCTGGCCTCAGTCCATCCCCTAAACTCAGAGTGATATCATAAGCCCTTGCAATCTCTAAGAGCCGGTCATAATACTCATAGAGCGGATTCTCCCGGCCATTGTAAATCATCCATTCCACCAGGAAAGATCCTCCCCGACTCACCACACCTAAAAACCGTTTTGCCTTTTTTAAGCGCTCTACGGCATGACGGGTTACCCCGCAGTGGAGGGTCATAAAGTCAACCCCTTCTTCAGCCTGTCGCTCAATGACTTCGAAAAGGTCCTCCACCCTCATATGGGCTAAGGCTTTTCTCTCTTTAGCAGCTTTCACGGCTGCTTCATAGATCGGCACGGTTCCTACAGGAATAGAAGAATGCCGGATGACCTCTTTTCGAATCATATCGAGATCTCCACCCGTACTTAGGTCCATGACGGTATCGGTTCCCGCCTGAATGGCTACCTCCAATTTTTTCAATTCTTCTTCTAAATCGACATGGTCGGAGGAAGTCCCGATATTGGTATTTACTTTAATTCGAAGACCTTCTCCAATACCGACCGGTTTCACTCCTTTATGATTTCGATTTCCGAGGATGACGATCCGTCCAGTGGCGACCCTCTCCAGAAGCCATTCTGGAGAAACCCCCTCTTCCTGCGCAACCCTCCTCATCTCTTCTGTGAGAATTCCCTTTTGTGCCTGAATTTTCTGTGTCATTGAATCAACCTCCTCCCTTTCTTCAGGGTCAATCATTTAAACGCTTTTAAAATCTTATCGACCACCTCCATCGGATCTCTTCCTATGATACGGATCATCGGTTCTTTTCCTATTTCTCCTTCATCATAAATAAAATCAGGGACACTCCTTGTCTTTTTCAAAACCTCTTGAACCCCCCATTCGAGGGAGGAGCCCTCAGTCTCTTTCACCTCTTTGGGCTCCAGCCTACGATCAAAATGCACTCCCGAGAAGCCTTTCTCCTCCAGTCTTTTGACATTTTCTTTAGAAAATCTGATATTCATCGCAGAACAGCACTCAGGATTCCATTTCATTACGGTGAGGATAATCCGTGCCACATGCCGGGAGGCCCCAAATTCTGGATCTCCAAGCACAGTAATGCTCTCTCCCACTCGAATGATTCTTCCTGGAAAAGCAGCCACATCTCTTATCCCTTCTGGATAAGGAAGGGCGTAACCTAAATTAGAGGAAACCTCCGGGATCAGATGGCCAATCCGATTCTCCCTCAATACCTGGATCGCCTTTTTTAATTCTTGAAGAACGGGGTAGCGCCTCATTTCTTTCAGGATAAAGGCGGAGGGATTGGTGGGGCCATTCCCTTTTCCAATATTGAGGCCTCCTTGAATGGCAAGATGGATGAAGCGTTTTGCTTTTCTGACTGCTTCGGGTATAGAGTCCCCTCTGGTTAAAAGGGTGGCAATTGCGGAAGCAAGGGTGCAACCTGTTCCATGGGTATTCTTGGTCTTTATCCTGGGACCTGAAATCTCTTCATAATTCTTTCCATCAAAAAGAAGATCAATGGCCATTCCTTTCAGATGCCCCCCTTTGATCAGGACGTTTTTGGCCCCAAGTTCCCATAGTCGGAGGGCTGCTTTTCGCATTCCTTCGAGCGACTTCACTTTGATTCCCGTAAGGATGGAGGCTTCATAGAGATTAGGGGTGATTATCAGAGCAAGAGGAATCAAATTTTTGATCAGGGCCTTTTGAGCCTCTTTCCGAATGAGGGGAATCCCATTTTTTGAGATCATAACTGGATCCACGATCACAGTCTCTATGCCATATTGTTTAATCTTTTTAGCTACCACCTCGATAATCTCACCGTTGGGAAGCATTCCGGTCTTAATCGCATCAGCACCGATATCAGAGAGCACCGAATCAATCTGTTTCGCCACAAAAGAGGCGGGAATTTCTTGAATCGCCTGCACTCCAAGGGTATTCTGGGCTGTCAGGGCTGTGACCACGCTCATCCCATACCCGTCCAGAAGGGTAATGGTTTTGAGATCTGCCTGAATCCCTGCTCCTCCTCCGGAGTCGGACCCTGCGATGGTAAGGATTCTTTTTACTTCCATCTTTTTAGCTCCTGGGTGATCAAAGAGGCTGCCTTTTCCCCCGAGAGAAGCATCCCTCCAAAAATAGGTCCCATTCGATAAGACCCAAACGTGGCGTTGGCCGCCATCCCCGTCACAAAGAGTCCCGGATAGACCTCCCTGGTGTTTAGAAGGGTATCCCTTTCTGCGGCTTCAGCCCACAGGGATCTCTCTCCCATAATTTTCCCTGTCTCTGTGAACAGGCGAATATCGTTCTTCCTCTGGAGAATGGCAACCACCTCCGTGGCATGGCCCGTTGCATCAACGACAAATTTAGAGTGAATGGTTAATGGATCCACATGAAGATTGGCCATCTCTACAGCAGTCCAATTCAGGACTAAGCCACTTACTCGATTCTCTCGCACAATGAGATCTTCTGCACTGAGTAGATTAAAAATGCTCACCCCTGCTTTCACTGTTTTTGAACAGAGGGTAGAGATGGCTTCGATGGAGTCGGCGGTGTAATAGCCTTCGCAATAGGGAAGGGATCGAATCTCGAACTCATCGAGAATTCTTTTTCCTTCCTCCTGAACTACAATCTCGTTAAACATCATTCCTCCCCCCCACATTCCGCCTCCAATCGAGAGTTTTCTTTCAAAGAGGGCCACCTGGTATCCATTTTTGGAAAGGAAATAGGAACAGACCAATCCAGAAGGTCCTCCCCCGACCACAGCCACATCCACTGAAAGATTCTCCTTTAGCTTCTGAAAATACCGGTCAATAATCGCCTGGGTAATGATCCTTTCATCCATTGAGTTTTTCCTCCTTGTCTTCTTTATCCCTTAAAAGGATTTGCCCCTGAAAGGAAATAAAAAAGCCGTAATTCCATTGGGGGTATTACGGCTTCTTCACTTCTTTTCCGCTTCCCTTCGCTGGAATTACCCAAACAGGTTCAAAGGGTCTCCTCACCCGAGGTGAGGACTCTCAGCCTTTTGAGCTCCCCTAGCGTTAAAACAAATATAACCTAAATTGAGCGATTTTTCACCATTAATTGAATCAAATATACTGGATTCCTGCTTCCGCAGGAATGACGACTGCCACCCGATGAATGAAAACGTCATTCCCGTGAAAACGGGAATCCAGAGTGGTTATCTTTAAATAA
>CALIBK010000078.1 GCA_938045955.1 uncultured bacterium
CCACTGTCAACAATCAATCGCTGGTGTTGAGATTGAGATTTAAAGAGATGGTTTTCCTGTTTACCGGAGATATTGAGAAAGAGGCAGAGGCAAGAATGGTCAGGATGGATTATCCCCTTATGGCCCATGTTTTAAAGGTGCCTCATCATGGGAGTTTCTCTTCGAGTAGTCCAATTTTTCTTGAAAGGGTAAGGCCTCGGTTTGCAATCCTGAGTGTAGGGAAAGATAGAACGAGACTTCCCCATCCCGAGGTCATCAAACGATATCTTCAAATGGGTTCGATTCTTTTGAGAACGGATGAACTTGGGGCAATTACCATTCTAACCGATGGAAAGGGGATAAAGATTAGCCCAACGAGAGATTGACATCTTTTTAAAAATTCAATACATTTTAATCATGTCAAACGAATTCGATCTAAGTCCAGGCGCGAAGAGGGTTCAGGAAACTCTGAGAGAGCTCGGGTTTGATAATGAGATCTTTGAGTTTCAGACGACTACAAGGACATCTGCCGAGGCGGCTCAGGCGGTGGGTTGTGAGGTGGGACAGATTGCAAAGTCGATCGTCTTCCGTGCAATGAGGACAGGTCGACCCGTGTTGGTCATTGCGAGCGGACCCAATCGAATTAATGAAAAAAGGATCGAAGAGAAGATCTCTGAACCCGTGGGAAAGGCCGATGCAGAGTTCGTGCGCCAAAAGACAGGGTTTGTGATTGGAGGTGTTCCTCCCGTGGGACATACGGAGAAGATGGAGATCTTTATCGATGAGGACCTTTTAAAGTATGAAGAGATCTGGGCAGCCGCAGGGACCCCCCGTGCAGTCTTCAAACTTACCCCTTCAGAGCTGATAAGGATGACCGGGGGTCAGATTATTTCAGTCAAGTAAAGGAGGAGAGAGATGGAGTTAAAGACAGAACGATTGGAGATTCCAGAGGGATGTAATGTCATTTTTGGCCAGACCCACTTCATCAAGACGGTGGAAGATCTTTACGAAATCATCATCGGAGCCGTTCCACAGGCCAAATTTGGCATAGGGTTCTGTGAGGCCTCAGGTCATTGTTTGGTTCGCGGGGAAGGAAATGACGAGGCGCTCAAGGAGCTTGCCATGAATCAAGCCTTCAGGATAGGGGCCGGCCACACCTTTATCATCTATCTCAAGGATGCCTATCCCATCAATATTCTAAATGCAATAAAGATGTGCCAGGAAGTCTGTACCCTCTTCTGCGCTACAGCCAATCCCGTCGAGGTGATTTTAGCCCAATCAGAACAGGGAAGGGGGGTTCTGGGAGTCATAGATGGTTCCTCCCCCAAAGGGATCGAAAAGGAGGAGGGAGTAGCCTGGAGAAGAGAACTTTTAAGGAAACTCAAATATAAATGGTAAAGGAAATTCCTTTGGAAAGATTAAGGCTCGTTTTTTACTAAACACTCCAGGGCATGGATATACTCTTCGGTTAGACAGGTGGGAATACGGTGTTTCTTTAAACATTCAAAACATTTGCTTGGTTCGTAGAGAGGAGTACTCACGTATCTTTCTCCCCCATCAGGAAAGAGGGTGACAATGACCCCACCATCCATCTCTTTCGCTTTTTGAAGGGTCCCCCACATGGCTGCTCCAGAGCTGATGCCGCAGAAAATGCCTTCCCGTAGGGTGAGGATTCTTGCCATTTCAAAAGCATCCTCATCCGTCACTTTAATCTTTTCATCCAGTCGGCTCGGATCATAGATCTCAGGGACGTATTGGGAATCGAGGTTCTTCAGACCTTGAATCTTTGAGTTGGGATAGGGTTCAACCCCTACAATCTTGATCTCTGGATTATACTCTTTAAGTCGTTTGGAGACGCCCATCAAAGTCCCTGTCGTACCAATTCCTGCTACGAACATCTTTACCCTTCCACGGGTGGCCTTCCAGATCTCCACACCGGTCGTTTCATAATGAGCCAGGACATTGTATTGATTTTCAAATTGATGGGGCATATAGTATTTTGGATCCTTGGCAATCTCCTCAGCGAGGTCAATGGCTCCATCCATCCCTTTTGATCCATCACTTAAAATCACTTTTGCCCCGTAGGCCGTAAGAATCTTTCTTCGTTCCACACTCATGGTCTCAGGCATGACGATTTCAAGTCGGTATCCCTTCACCGCACAGACCATGGCCAGGGCAATTCCGGTATTCCCACTTGTAGGCTCGATTACGATTTTATCTTTGGTCAAGAGACCTTCTCTCTCTCCATATTCAATCATATATTTCGCAATTCGGTCCTTCACCGAACCTGCAGGATTATACTTTTCCAGCTTGGCATAAACCTTCACTCTCTTATTAGGGACAAGATGGTTGATTTTTACCAGGGGGGTGTATCCCACCAGATCCACCATATCTTTTGCCACTCGATACATCTTTTTTCCCTTTATCCTATTTTTAAGTCAGCTTTTATGGAAGCCTGCTTAAAATTTCGGCTTCTCCATCAGTAATTGCGATAGAGTGTTCGAAATGGGCAGAACGTTTTCCATCGGCCGTGACCACCGTCCACCCATCGGATAACACCTTAACCTTATAAGTCCCCTCATTCACCATGGGCTCCAAGGCAAAGACCATTCCACTCTCTATCTTGGGTCCTTGGTGAGGCAAGCCGAAATTCGGGATTTGAGGATCCTCGTGGAGATTGGTTCCAATCCCATGCCCAACAAAATCTCTCACGACGGAGAACCCATGAGATTCCACCCAGGTCTGAATAGCATGAGAGATATCATAGAGTCGGTTTCCAGCTCGGGCCTTCTCAATGCCAAGATAAAGGGCTTTCTCTGTGACCTCCAGGAGGCGTTTTGCCTCAGGATCCACCTCTCCGACCGGAAAAGTGATCGCTGCGTCTCCGAAATAACCATTTAGATTAACCCCTACATCGATGCTCACAAGATCGCCTTCTTTAAGTTTTCGTGGGCCTGGAATGCCATGAACCACTTCTTCATTGATGGACACACAGAGGGTTGCCGGGAAGTTTCGATATCCTTTAAAAGCAGGGATTCCTCCCCTTGCCAGGATGACCGCTTCTGCGAGTCGATCTAATTCCTGGGTCGAAACTCCTGGAGCAATGATCCTTTTAAGTTCTTGAAACACTTCGGCCACGATCGCGTTGGCTTTTCTTAATTGCTCAATCTCCCTTCGGGATCTCAGGACGATCACGAAATTAATATGCATCCCAATCCTTAAAATGTCAATGAGGGTTGACTTTATAGATGGATACAGTAAAATGTTTTAAAATGAAATAAAACGAGGGATCAGGGATGATTCCAAGATATACTCGACCGGAAATGGCAAGGATCTGGACCGAGCAGAGGAAATTTGAGACCTGGCTCGAAATAGAGCTTGCGGTATGTGAGGTGCTTGCTGAATTGGGAGAGATTCCAAAAGGGGCTGTAGAGGAGATTCGGAGGAAGGCCCATTTTGATGTGGAGCGAATTCATGAATTAGAAAAGGTCACCAAGCATGATGTTGTGGCTTTTTTAACCAATGTGGGAGAATCCATCGGACCCCTTTCAAGGTATCTCCATTATGGTCTTACTTCCTCTGATATTCTCGATACTTCCCTTGCCCTTCTCCTCGGGGAGGCCTCTGAACTCCTCCTAAAGGATATTCGACGTCTCTTGGAAGTGTTGAAAGAGAAGGCATTCCAATATAAAGAAACCCCGATGATCGGACGTACCCATGGGGTTCACGCTGAGCCGATCACGTTTGGGCTTAAGATGGCTCTCTGGTACGATGAGATGAGGCGTAACCTTCTTCGAATGGAGAGGGCAAGGGAGACCGTCCGGGTAGGGAAGATCTCCGGTGCAGTGGGAACCTTTGCCCATATTCCTCCGGTGGTGGAGGAGAGGGTCTGTGCACGATTGGGACTTCGGCCTGCCCCCATCTCCACCCAGATCATTCAGCGGGATCTTCATGCAGAATTTTTTACGACCTTAGCCCTGATTGCCTCCTCCATTGAAAAATTTTCGGTGGAGTTGAGACATCTTCAACGGACCGAAGTCCTGGAGGCCGAGGAATTCTTCTCCAGAGGCCAGAAGGGTTCCTCCGCGATGCCCCATAAGAGAAATCCCATTTCGGCCGAGAATCTTTCAGGACTTGCAAGACTGGTTCGATCTTATAGTCTTGCTTCCCTCGAGAATATCGCGCTCTGGCATGAACGGGATATCAGTCACTCTTCTGTGGAACGAGTGATTGCCCCTGATGCGACAATTCTCCTGGACTACATGCTTCAACGATTCACCTCCCTGGTGGAGAATCTGATGGTCTATCCGGAACAGATGAGAAAGAATCTCGAAAAGATGGGGGGCCTCATTTATTCTGAGGCCGTTCTCCTCCTCCTCACCAAAAAAGGACTCTCTCGAGATGAGGCCTATCAGGTCGTTCAGCGAAATGCCATGAAGGTGTGGGAGGAGGGATTGGATTTTAAGAGCCTCCTGTCTCAAGATGAAACGGTCAAGGGCCTTCTTCGCCCGGAAGACCTCGATCACACCTTTGAGCTTCGAAACCACCTCAAACATGTGGAAGACATCTTTCATCGGGTCTTTGGAGAAACATAGATGAAGAAATCCCAAAAGTCCCCTCCAGATATCAGGGACCTCCTTCGGGTGAAAGAACCTCCGGATCGAGGAAGAAAACCGGGATTGAAGAAAACCAGCTTCACGATCTGGTATTTCGTCATCGCCTTCCTGATCATCCTTTTTATTCAACATTATCTTGTCACTAAAAAGACAGAGGTCGTCATCCCCTATAGTGACTTTAAAGAATTGGTACGGGAGGGAAAAGTCAGCGATCTGACCATTACCGAAGAGACCATTACAGGAAAGATGGAGGGTCCGAAGGGGACGGTCAACTTTCAGACCGTGAGAGTCGCTGATCCCGACCTGGTCAAACAACTGGATGCCAAACAGATTAAGTATACAGGGAAGGTCGAAAGCAAATGGTTAACCAATATTCTTTCCTGGATCCTTCCTCTGGTCCTGTTCATCTTCTTCTGGAGGTTTCTCCTTTCCAGGATAGGACCTGAGACGAGTGTGATGTCATTTGGAAAGAGCCGGGCTAAGATCTATGCAGAAAAGGATAAGAAGGTCACCTTCATGGATGTAGCGGGGATTGATGAGGCCAAAGAGGAGCTCAAAGAGGTCGTTGAATTTTTAAAAAATCCAGGAAAGTTTCAACGCCTTGGAGGAAAGATCCCGAAAGGGGTTCTCTTAGTGGGTGCCCCTGGCACCGGGAAGACCTTACTCGCTAAGGCAGTGGCCGGAGAGGCCAATGTTCCATTCTTTTCCATCAGCGGATCTGATTTTGTGGAGATGTTTGTGGGAGTGGGTGCGGCCCGGGTCCGGGACCTCTTCGCCCAGGCCCAGAACCATGCTCCCTGCATCATCTTCATTGATGAACTGGATGCCCTGGGGAAAGCGAGAGGAGTGAATCCCATCGGTCGACATGATGAGCAGGAACAGACCCTCAATCAACTCCTTGCAGAAATGGATGGGTTTGATCCGAACACCGGAGTTATCATCATGGCAGCGACCAACCGTCCGGAGATCTTAGATCCGGCCCTCCTCAGACCAGGCCGATTTGACCGACACGTGGTCGTGGATCGACCGGACATTGTAGGTCGGGAGGAGATCTTAAAGATTCATACCCGGAATGTGAAACTGGCCCCTGATGTGGATCTGAAGGTGATTGCCTCCAGGACACCTGGATTTGTTGGCGCCGACCTTGCGAATATCATCAATGAGGCCGCCCTCCTCGCTGCAAGAAAGAATAAAGATGCCGTGGAGATGTCGGATATCGAGGAGGCCATTGATCGGGTGGTCGCAGGTCTGGAGAAGAAGAGACGATTGATGTCAAAGAAGGAGAAGGAGATCGTCGCATTTCATGAATCCGGGCATGCGATCGTTGCCTCCAGTGTCCCCAATGCTGATCCTGTCCGTCGGATCTCGATCATCCCCAGGGGAGTTTCCGCGTTGGGATATACCCTGCAACTTCCTACCGAAGACCGCTATCTCATGACTCGGTCCGAACTTCTTGATCGATTAGCCGTCCTCATGGGAGGGAGGGTGGCTGAAGAACTCATCTTCGGGGAGATCTCTACTGGGGCTCATAATGATCTCCAGCGAGCCACCGATATTGCAACAAGTATGGTCAAGGAATATGGGATGAGTGAAACCCTGGGGTATGTCTCTTTCGAAAAAGAGAAGAAACCCCTTTTTCTTTCCTCTCCTCTTCCCTCTTCCAGGGAATATAGTGAAGAGACAGCAAGAAAGATTGACGAAGAGGTCAAAAAGATCATCGATCAGACCCATCGGCGAGCAAAAGAGATCCTGGAGTCCAAAAAAGAAAAATTGGAAGAGTTGGCTCGATTTCTTCTTGAGAAGGAAGTGGTAGAAGAATCGGATTTAAAGAGGATTCTTTCCCAGAAAAATGAGTAGATCGTCATGAAATCTCTCTTAAAACATCTTCGGGCAAAAATCTTTGCAGGGATTCTTATTGTTCTTCCCCTTGGGATCACTTTCTTGGTGCTCAAATTTGTCTTTCAAACCCTGGATCACATCCTGGGGCAACCCGTGTGGAGACTGACCTGGTTCCTTTTTCAAAGGGAAGTCTCTATTCCGGGATTGGGAATCCTGGCCTTCTTTTTTCTTCTCTATCTGTTAGGTCTTGTTGGAACCAATGTACTGGGTAGAAAACTGATAGGCTGGACCGATCGCCTTTTTACAACCATTCCTGTTGTAAAGAATATCTACCTCTCTTCCAAACAACTTACCGATGCTTTTTCGACTTCTCGGAAGGGGTCCTTCCGTCAGGCGGTGTTTGTGGAATTTCCTCGGCATGGGAATTTTGCTTTAGGATTTATCACGAATGAGGTAAAGGATCTCCATGGGGAGGATCGCGTTGTTGTCTTTATCCCCACAGCCTTTTTTCCTCCCCAAGGACTTCTTCTTTTTCTTCCCCGAGAGAAGATCATTCCTTCCCATCTGACCATCGAAGAAGCCATCAAAACGATTATGTCTGTAGGGATTGTCAGTCCTCAAAGCCTTCAAGTCCCTTTGGTTTCCAAGGGGGAAGAAAAGGATTCGGTTGAAAATTTAAAAGGAATACAGTATCTTCATGCAAAAATCGAAGGAGGTCCATAGATATGGAGGGAATCACTCTGCTAATTGCTGTGGTTGCATTGATTATTGCCATTCTGGCCTATCAGCGGACAGGCGGAATTACTGAGCTCCGCCAACAGTTGGAATCCAAAACTTCTTCCCCTGATTTGAAAAAACAGATAGAGGCGCTTGGAGCCATGACAGAGGCCTTAAGAGAGAAGACAGCGGATGCCCTGGACCGATTGGAAAAGATGATCCGAAAGACTGAGAAGGGAGAATAAATCCTCTGCTTTATCCTCCCCTGAAAATGATTTCTTTCTTGAACAAGATTTAAATAGATCTCAGGTTTAATCTTCATGGAGAGAATCACGGCCTGGCTTTCGAGTTCCGGGATCAAGATTTTTGGGATCCTGATCGGTTTGTTCGTCCTCTCTCAGATGTCCAAATGGATTCTGAAATGGATGGAGAGGTGGATCCCTGAAAAGGATCCCATTCAGGTCCTCGAGGCCAGAAAAAGAGCTCAAACCCTGGGGAATACCCTTCGACACACCCTTCTGATCGTTCTCGCTTTCATAGCCATTCTGATGATCCTTGGAGAATTGGGAATTCAGCTGGGACCCATCCTTGCGACGGCTGGGGTAGGAGCCTTGGCCATTGGATTTGGAGCTCAGAGTTTGGTAAGAGATGTGATTGGTGGGTTTTTTATCATTCTTGAGAATCAATATCGAATCGGAGATGTCATCCAGGTCGCAGGGGTCTCAGGGATGGTCGAATCTTTAAGCTTGAGGAGAACCGTGCTCAGGGATCTTGAGGGAAGGGTTCACACCATTCCCAATGGCGAGATTAAGATTGTCAGTAATCTCTCCAAGGAATGGTCCCGGGCCGTATTAGACGTTGGGATCTCCTATCGAGAAAACGTAGATCAGGTGATTGAGATTCTTTCTCAGATCGGGGAGGAATTGTTGCGGGAGGAACCTTTCAAGAATGCCATTCTCGAACCCTTACAGATTTTGGGGGTTGAGCAGTTTGGGGAATCTCAGATCATTATCCGAATGATGATCAAGACCATTCCTCTCAAACAATGGGAAATCGGAAGGGAGTTGAGAAGGAGGATCAAGATTCGATTTGATGAAAAAGGAATCGAGATCCCCTTCCCTCATCGTGTCCTTCTTTGGGGAGAACCCAAGGGAAGATCAAACGAGTGATCACCTAAGTTCTACTCTATACTCTTAAGGAAAGAGGAAGAAGTCATGAATCCATCTCTTCGTGTCCTATTTGTCACCCCGGAGGCGGTCCCTTTTGCAAAAACCGGTGGACTGGCTGATGTCGCAGGGGCCCTTCCAAAATATCTTCAGCCTCTGGGATGTGAGATGATTTTGGTGATGCCCTATTATCGGAAGGTGAGGCAATCCGGAGCTCCCATTGAATTTTTGGGAGAGGAGCTGGAGATTTCCATGGACGATGAGGTATTTCAGGCAGAGATTTATCGAGGAAGCCTCACTCCAGAGATTCCGGTCTATTTCATCGGTCGAGACGAATTCTTTGATCGGGAGTATCTTTATAGTACCCCCAAAGGAGATTATTTTGACAATGCAGAGCGGTTCATCTTCTTCTCCAAGGCCATCCTCGAGCTCTGTCATCACTTAAACGTTTCACCCGATCTCATTCACCATCATGAATGGCAAACCGGGCTAATTCCTGCCTATCTTCGATCCACCCATCGGGAGGATCCTCTCTTTACCCAAACCGCTGTCGTCTTCACGATTCATAATATAGCCTATCAGGGTCTTTTCAGGAAAGAGAAGTTTCGCCTCACCGGTCTTCCCATGGAGATGTATCATCCGGAAGGGATTGAATTCTGGGAGCGGATCAATTTTATGAAGGCGGGCATTGTCTATGCAGATGTTATCAATACCGTGAGTAAAAAATATAGTCAGGAGATTCAAACCCCTGAATTCGGTTATGGATTGGATGGGATTTTAAGAAAGAGAAAAGAAGATCTTTATGGGATTCTCAATGGAGTGGATTATAGGGAATGGGATCCCTCCCGAGACCCTTATCTTAAAACCCACTATGATCTCAGTGACCTTACCGGGAAAAGAGAATGTAAAAGGGATCTTCTCCAGAGGCTCGGACTTCCCTCCTCATTAGAGAAGGTTCCCCTGATAGGAATGATTTCGAGACTGGCAGACCAAAAGGGATTCGACCTCCTGATGGAGATTCTGGATGAGTTATTCAGTCTGGATATTGGGTTTGTTCTCTTAGGGACAGGAGAACAGAAATATCATGACCTTTTCCGGCAAGTCGCCGAGAGATATCCCGATAAGGCCGCAATTCGAATTACTTTTGACGAACCCCTGGCCCATCAGATTGAGGCAGGGGCAGACCTATTTTTAATGCCCTCGAAATACGAGCCCTGTGGACTCAATCAGATTTATAGTTTGAGGTATGGAACCATTCCCATCGTGCGGGCGACAGGGGGATTGGATGATACAATCACGAATTATGATCCCGCTACGGGAAAGGGAAACGGCTTCAAATTCATCCATTATGATGCAAAGGAGTTTCTAAATCAGATTAAACTGGCGATTCATTTCTATTTTCAACCGGAACACTGGAGGCGGCTCGTCCACAATGCCATGACCTCAGACTTCTCCTGGGAGAGGTCGGCAGAGGAGTATCTTCACCTCTATCAGGTGGCCCTGAAGAAGAAGAGAAATCGATAAAGGAGGAGTTCTTCATGAAAGGGAAAAGGATAGGTTATTTCTTTGGTCTTGTGTTTCTCCTTTTTTTTGCGAGTCCTCTATGGGCAAAAATCATCCCTTTTAAAAATACCAATTTCCCAAGACTGGTGGAAACCTGGGAGATAGCCCCTGTGGTTCATCATCCCTCCCTTCGGATTATTGATATGCGGGGTTCTCTTTTGGATTATCTTAAGGGGCATCTTCCGGGTGCCCTTTATTTCCATTTTGAAAATCTAAGAGTTCCAAGAAATGGGATTCCTGCCCAAAACCCGGATCGAATAGGCCTGGAGAAAATCATGGGCGAGTACTTGAGCTTATCTAATGATATGTGGGTGATCCTTTATTCTGAAAAGTCGAATCCCAATGCAACGCTCCTGGCATGGATACTCGATTACCTGGGGCACCGAAAGGTTGGGATTCTCAACGGGGGATGGGAAAAGTGGCTCGTTGAAGGGCGTCCAATCACGCAAGAGTATCCTTCCCTTTCTCCAAAAAAATTTTTTGGGAAAGCGGTTCCCGAGACCTTGGCGGAAAAAAAACTGGTCCTTCATCATGTTCACACCAAAAGGGCGCTCATTTTAGATGCTCGCCCCCCCAAGCAGTATAGTGGGGAAGAAGGAGAGGAGCTCCGAAGAGGTCACATTCCTGGGGCTAAGAATATATTTTGGGAGACCGTACTTGAAGGAGAAGAGTTCAGAGTTTGGAAAAAGAAAGAGGATCTGGAAAAGATTTTTTCAGAAG
>CALIBK010000079.1 GCA_938045955.1 uncultured bacterium
AGCAAAACTCCTTCAGGAGAATAAGGGGCTTAAGCTCTATGTGGTGGGTCATACCGATAATGTTGGTGGTCTGGATTACAACATGAAACTCTCAAAGGCAAGGGCAGATGCGGTGATAAAAGAGCTTGTAACAAAGTACAAAATCTCCCCGGACAGACTCAAAGCCTACGGAGTAGGTTCCCTCGCACCTGTTGCATCAAACGATACAGAAGAAGGTAAGGCAAAAAACAGAAGGGTGGAACTTGTAAAACAGTAATTCTAAAAACAACCCCTCACCCTGCCTCTCCCCACAGGGGAGAGGCAGGGTGAGGGGCAAGGAGGGAGAGAAATGGTTAAGAAGGTCTGTTTTCTATCGATTTTCGCTTTTATGTTTCTCTTTTTCAGTGATACATCCATGGCCCAGAATATAAAGGAAGGTCTCTGGGAAATGACTGTAAAGATGGAGATGGAGGAAGGGATGCCAGTAAAGATGCCTGCTCAAACAATTAGGCAGTGTATTAAGAAAGAAGATCCTGTCCCTAAGATTGAAGAGGCTGATAAGGATTGCAAATTTACTGCAAAGCAGATAAAGGGTGATACAGTCTCATGGAAGGCAGAATGCAAAGACAAAGAAGGAGCGACCACCATCACGGGAAGAATTATCTATAGAGGAACCACCTTCGATGGGGTTGAAGAGGTCAGGGAAGATGGGGATTTGGTCATGAAAGCAAAGATTTCAGGAAAATGGGTGGGGCCATGCAAGTAATTTTTAAAGAATTTAGAGATATTCTCAATTATGTCATTTCTTGTGCAATTTTCATCTGCGGTCTCTCTTTCCTTAATGGTGCAGACTCGTCGAATTTAAAAAAAGACTTAATCAAGGTCGAGGAAGAGGAGATTCTCAGGGCGCAATTTGGATCAGGGTCTGACCAGATAGGGGCGTTAACTCCTTCAGAAGCTAATCCCGAGGGACCAATGAGTTTTGCTTTGGGTAAAGATGAAGAAATCTATATCCTTGATCAGATAAATTCCCGTATACAGGTATTTAAAGACGGAAAAAGGATAAATTCCATTCGCCTTAAGAAGGACATAAGATACAAAGACATTGCTCTTACACCGGACAATAAAATTATATTATTAGAGAGTTCTTTCGAAACTGGTTATGAAAAAACGTCAATCCATATCCTTGATTCAAATGGGAAAACAATAAATGTTATTCGCCTTGAAGATGGAAGTCTCCTTCCAAATTCTGGTGAGGTTCGAGGTATTCAGATAGTCAATGAAGGAAAATTTTCAGGAATATGGGCGGATTTATGTGAACGCTCGGTTCGAGTAGCCTCTCTGAAGGGAGAATCTGTTCAAAGATGGGGTCTTCCTGGAAAATTATCTCTAAATGGAAGGAGAGTCTTTTACGCTAAAAGACTTGGAGATATAACAGCAGTGATTTATCTTTCTGAAAAAGATAGCCTTTCCCGCTGGGAGCCAGAGATTATGGTGTATTTTGAAAATTTTTTAGACCAATTTCTCGGTATCTGGGTTGATCAAAAGGAGAGAATTTATTTTGGCGTCCTTCTCGAAAAGGATAAATCTTTAATCCCGATCATGGTCATTTTTAGCCCCGAAGGCAAAGAATTGGGCCGTCTGAAACTCTTTGTCCAGAAAATGCCTCATGAGATCTGGCAATCCATTCGAGTATCTCCCGAGGGAAATATCTTCCAGATGGGCTTGGATGAAAAAGGAGTCTTTATAAGAAAATACACTCTAAAGAAATGAAATTTATAATTCTTCAGAAAGGAGACTTCAGATGGACCTGGTAGAAAGAGTCAAAGGCATTATTCTGAAACCTTCGAGGACATGGCCTGAAATTAAAGAAGAAACGATAACCATCTCTGAACTCTATACCTCCTATGCAATGATTCTTGCCGCTATTCCTGCAGTGGCTTCATTGATTGGATATGGAGTGATCGGACATTCTGCGTTCGGAATGTATGTCCGATGGGGAATAGGAAGAGCTTTGGGCTACGCTATTTTATACTATGTTCTATCTCTGATAGGGGTTTATATAGATGCATTAATTATCGATGCCCTTGCCCCAAGCTTTGGATCTAAGAAAAATATTCTTAATGCTTTTAAAACGGTGGTCTTTTCTATGACTCCAGGTTGGCTTGGAGGCATATTTTACATCATACCTTCACTTTCTATTCTTGCCATTCTCGCTGGACTATATGGACTCTATCTCTTCTATCTTGGCCTTCCCCTGCTCATGGAGACCCCAAAGGAAAAGTCCCTCGGCTATGTCATTGTGGTCATAGTTGTCACTATTGTCGTTAATTTAGTCATTGGAGCCATCACCGGAGCCATTTTTTCTCTCTAAAAAGAGAAAAACCTATTCTATTCAAAGAATAATAAGCAGGATGGTGAGGAAAGGGTTAAAGGGCCTTATTGCTATTGGAGGAATAGGTGCTCTATTTCTTTTAGCCATCCTCGCCATGGCGGAGAATAGGGAGAAATCTTTGCAGGAGGAAGGGACTCTAAAACTGCCCTTTGCCCTGGAAAAGATCCTTTGTGAACGTCTATCGGATTGGCGATTGCCGACTCGCTCGGATTTTACAGGCCGATGGGAAGGATTTCTCATGAAGCAACAGGTCCCTTTCGCCAGCAAGGGAGACTTTAATGGTGACGGTAAAGAGGACTTAACTCTGATGCTCATCGGAACAGGCTCATGGAAAGTGGTGGTGTTTATAAAAACCAGAGATAGCTATAAGCTTATGGAACTCAAAGGTTTTCCTGGGGGCAAAAACTTCTTTCGGGATAATCCGCCGCAGGATTTCCTTCTCCAGACGATAAAAAGAAAATCAAACCAGGCCGGTGGGTGCCGCTTTGATGCTCTGGTTTTATCATCCCTGAAGAATCCTGAAAGCCTTATTCGATTTTGCTGGAACCCTAAATATGACTTCTTTTCCGTATCACGACAGAACGAGATGACCGATTGATGCGTAGGAGGTAAAAATATAAATGAAGAAGATACTTGCTATTATCTATCTTTTTATGAGCATTCTTATCCCTATTGGTTTAATGTGGCTGGGTTATTTCCTGGCCCCTTCTGAATTTATTTTGAATAAAGATCTCCTGGTGCTAAAGGCGGATGAGCTTAAAAACTCAAAGATTTTATTTACAAATTTCATATCAAAAGAGTCTTTTTCCTATCCAGGTACCCTCATGGGACTAACAGGCAAAGAAGAAGATAGCAAGTTCTGGCTTCTGATATGCGAGGATCAAAAAAAGTCAAAATCCGTTTTTAAAAACTATGCCAAGAAGGTAACGGAGGGTGTTGGAACCCATCAATCTTCAGGACCGAGTTACCATAATTATAAAAATCCGAGGACAGGAATTTTGGGACACATAAAATTGATTGACAGGGTCGTTGTCCATATAGAGGGAAAAGAAGAAGAAATGATCGATCAAATCTTTAAGAATTCTGGAATTTTGATTCCCAATCCTAAGGCGAATTTCTTAACCGAAATCTTCCATACAAGTAAATTTTTCGATAAATATCTCTGGCATTTCCTCATCTTTACCCTCATTTATGCCGGGCTCCAATTTCCTATCTGGAATCGGGTCATTGCCTGGGCAACTACGGTTCGCCCTGAACCCGGAGTAGTTCCAGTAGAAGAATCCGAACTCAGGAGGCGGCTTCTTTCGATCAATGATCTGGATGTTCCCTTTCAAATATCTGAAAGAAAGGATGGAAAGATTGATGCAACCTGGCAATTGGCTGATGCAAAGTGGGCAGGGCTGATGACTGCGAACAAAGTCACCGAATTACGAATCATTCGTTTAAAGCTTTCCGATAAAGATAAAGTTTGCAAAGCGATCGATATCACCAAATCGGTAAAAGCGACAGCAGATGGCTTGTCCTTTGCTTTCTCATTTAGCTCTTTTTTCTCGCGAGGCGTCATTCTTTGGGAGTGGGCATATGAAAAACAGTATGGATTTGTCTTCAAAGATGGTCATCTGACATTTGATAAGGTTTATGAATATGAGTTTAGTTATGATGAGATAAAAAACCCTATTGTGTATATTGTGGTTCAAAGTGGATGGCAGTATAAACAGGTTCTTTTCTAAGGGAAGTGAATATATGGAAGAGAAAAACAAATCACTAAATGAGGAAATTTCTAAAAAGGGGGAGTTTTTATTGGAAGAGCAAAGAATTGCCCGACTAGGGAGACCGCCTGATCGCAATTATTATAGACACACTCCTTATAGTTTCGATTCTTGCAGTCATTGGAATGTGGTCTGCCCGAAAATGGGGAGGGATTACTGAGGAAGGTTTTGATATCAAAGGTTTCCCTGCCATGGTCTCCATCATGACAACGATTCTTTTAGGCTTCCTTTATTATTGGATCTTAGAAGGATTGTGGGGAATAACCCTTGGAAAAGTGATTATCGGGATTCGCGTCGTTAAAAAAGATGGTAGTCCTTGCGATATGCATGCATCCCTGATCCGGAACCTTCTTAGATTTATTGATGGACTGGGTGCTTATCTGGTTGGATTTCTGATTGCCATCTTTTCGAGGATGCGTCAGCGGCTGGGTGATCATCTTGCAGACACGATCATCATCGAAAGAAGGTTTCACAAGGTTCTCCGCGTCGTCCTGGTTATTCTTTGGCTGGGTGGAATTGGAGGGGGAATCCTTCTTGCCTATGATATCCATAGGGGAATTCCAAGACCTATTGCCGCACCTGCCCCTTCGGTCACCCCTTCTGTAAAAGTCTCTTGAGACTTAAAGATCGTTGATTTTAGATTTGTTCAGTTCGAGGATGGTCCTGTCAGACCCTGGGCCCCATATAAGCCTGGAGATAAAGTTTACTTTGATTACAAAATAATCGGATTTACATCAGACCAGGAAGGAAAAATACACCTCTTTATTACGACAACCATCTATGATCCTTCGAGTATCCCCCTGTCTCCTCCAGATAAATCTGAATTCCATGAGACCCTCCCAAAACCTGATAAACCAGTCCGGGGTTATTTCAACTTCAATCTGCCCCTCTATGTTCCATCAGGAAAGTTCAATATCCAGATATTGGTTCATGATGCAGTGAAAAATATAGACTCTGAATTAACCGGTTCTTTCACCGTGGAAGGAGGGACTACAGAAACTTCTTCTCGTCTTGAATTCGGGGATTTTTATTTCTCTCTTTCTCAAGGAGGACCCTCTGTAACCCATCCCGTGATTCAGCCAGGGGGAACCATCTATTCGATATGCAAAGTCTCTGGAATGCAGTTTCGAGAAGAGAGGCCGGATGTGGTGATCGGTCTCAAAATCATCGGACCTAATGGGGAAACCATAATTGAGGACCCAGAACTAATAAAAATGAATGATTCCTATTTCTACCACCCAGCAACCTTCTTCGAGACGGTCTCTGCCCATGCTAAACTCCCCTCAGACGCTCCCAAGGGGAGATATCTCTGGAAATATACAATGACCGATCGTATTGCAGATAAAAAAGTAGATTACGAGAGCAGTTTTGAAGTGAAGTAACATATAGAGAAAGGGAAAATTATGTTTCAAATTAAACCTGTGGTCAGGCTAAATCAAAAAATTGGGAAAACCAAAATATTTCTATTTTTTTCCTTTTAAGAT
>CALIBK010000080.1 GCA_938045955.1 uncultured bacterium
GTGTTGATCCCTTCGTTCAAATATCTTCTTCTTGTTCCTCTTCCGGTAGAAGGTGGTTTTATCGAATTGATGAATATTCTTCGCTACGCCTTGCGTTAGCGAATTAAATAAATATGAAGGGTAAAGATAGTTATGTATATCCTTGAGCGGCTTTGGGATTTTTATGTAACTGTTTTTAACACTGCCATTAATTTAGAAAATCTTTTCTTATTATTTGGGTCCGTCATCCTCGGGATCACATTTGGAGCCTTGCCGGGGCTCACCGCCACTCTTGGAGTTGGACTTCTTACCACCCTAACTTATGGACTCCACACCACCACCGCTATGATTACCCTTCTCGGGATGTATGTGGGGGCGATCTATGGAGGATCCTATGGTTCCATATGCGTGAATATCCCGGGAACCGCAGCTGCTGCAGCGACAGCGATGGATGGGTATCCTTTGGCCTGTAAAGGAGAAGCAGGAAGAGCCCTCGGACTTACGACTACGGCTTCCTTTATTGGGACGACGGTAGGAATGTTTTTTCTTGCGATCTTCGCTCCTTTAATTGCTAAATTGGCTCTCCAATTTACCTCCTTTGAATTGTTTGTTCTGGCCTTTTTTGGAATCATGATCAGTGGAGGATTGACGGGGAAAGACCTTGTTTATAAAGGATGGATTTCAGGCATGATCGGTCTTTTTCTTTCGACGATAGGTAGAGACCGTCTACAATTCTTCCCTCGATTTACTTTCGGGATTTCTGAATTAGATGGTGGACTGGAGGTAGTTCCGGTACTAATAGGTGCTTTTGGAATTCCCCAAATTATTCAGGTCCTTCGGGATCAACTTGCTATAGGAGAGGCAAAACGATTCCAGCGAGTCCTGCCTGAATTTCGTATTATTGCAAGACATATTAAGACGATCGTTCGATCGGCCCTCATAGGGGTAGGGATCGGTGCGATTCCGGGAATTGGGGAAGACATCGCCGCATGGGTTTCCTACGGGACAGCAAAGAAAGCCTCTAAGAATCCTGAAATGTTTGGCAAAGGAACTTATGAAGGGGTTATTGCTTGCGAAACCGGAAATAATGCATGTATTGGCGGAGCCATCATCCCTCTTTTAACCCTTGGAATCCCTGGAAGTCCACCAGCAGTTATGCTTCTCGGTGCTTTGATGATCCATAACGTGACACCGGGGCCCATGCTCTCCGTAGAGCACCCCCATTTCATCACGGATGTAACTGCGATTCTCTTTCTTGCCTCCTTTGCCATGTTCATCAGTGGCATCTTCCTGTCGAAACAAGTTGTAAAGGTCCTGCGAATTCCGCCTCCTGTTTTCATGCCTGTAGTCCTTATTCTATGTGTTATCGGGTCTTATGCTCTCGGAACGAAAGTCTTCAATCTTTATCTGATGGTCCCGGTAGGGATCCTCGCCTATTTCATGCAGTCAATGGATTATCCTATCGCCCCCCTGGTCATCGGGGTGATCTTAGGTCCAATGGCAGATGAAAATCTGCGAAGGGCATTGATGGTTTCCCAAGGAAGTTTTCTTCCCTTCTTTACGAGACCGGTCTCCCTCATTCTTTTATTTATCATCGTCTGGATGTTCTTGAGTCAAATCCCATTGGTGAAACGAAATATAGAAGCATTAAAAGAAAAAATATATAAAAAGAAACGTAAAGAAAGTCCTAAGGGATAGAAGATCTAAAAAACCTGACCGGGTCCTCGGTGCAGGAAGGAAATACTCATTCTTTGACTCCTCATCCAGGGAAAAGGAAGGATTTGCCTTTTTTAAAGAAATATCTTAGTTTTTTATCCAAAAACTTCCTAAGTGAGCCTTCTGGTTTTTTTCCTTTTTCCCATGATCGAAAAGGAACCGTTGAATCCTTTCAAATAACTAAACCAAAAATTTTTTAAGGGGGAGAATGGAATGAAGTATCGTTTACTTGGAGGATCCGGACTGATGGTCTCACGAATAGCCCTGGGCACGATGACCTTCGGGGTAAATGAGTGGGGTTGTGATGAGAGGGAATCCCATCGGATAATTAAAAAATATATGGATTCAGGAGGAAACTTCCTGGACACCGCGGATGTCTATGCGGGTGGAAAATCAGAGGAGATTATCGGAAGCTTTCTACCAAACATAAAACGAGATCAGGTCATCATTGCTTCGAAATGCTACTTTCCGGTGGGGGACTCCCCCAATGCTTACGGTCTCTCTCGAAAACATCTCTTTGATTCCTGTGAATCGAGTTTAAAACGAATGAGAACTGACTATATTGATCTCTACTATATTCATGGACCCGATCCTATTACACCTCTGGAAGAAACGATGCGTGCCTTAGACGATCTCGTGCGGCAAGGAAAAGTCCGTTATCTGGGGTGTAGCAATCTGTTCAGTTGGCAAATTGCAAAAGCAGTTGGAATCTCCTTACAAATGGAACTTGAAAAACCGATTGCCGCTCAATATCTCTATAACCTAATCCATCGTGAACTGGAAAGAGAGGTGATTCCGTGCGCCATTGATCTGGGTCTTGGGCTTGTGTGCTACAGTCCTCTTGGAGGAGGACTTCTTACAGGTAAATACAAGGGGAGGTCAGAACCCCCGAAGGGAACGCGACTTGCTTTTCGGACCCAGGTGGATGGCCCCCGATTCTGGCATCCGAAAGGGTTTAAAACCGTGGAGACTCTGGAGGAGGTTTCAAAGAAGTTTGGAATTTCAATGCCAAAACTTGCGATTGGTTGGCCATTAAAACGGAGGTTTGTCTCATCAGTGATTATCGGGGCTAAAAATGAGGACCAGGTTGAAGAAAATTTAGAGATGGGAGATTGGGATTTGCCGGACGAAGTATGGAAGGAAATCGAAGAGAAGACAAGACCAGAAGAGGAGTATTTAACGTGGTTTAATAAACGAAATTACGAACGATTCTTTTCAGCCATGGAATTCCATGACGAGAAGATCGAGCTCCTCTGAATAAAGAACTCAAGGATAAATCAGATGAAATCCTTTAAACCGCTCATCGGAATTAGCGTTGGGGATCCTGCAGGAATCGGACCTGAGATCACTGCAAAGGCCCTGTCCCAGGTCGAAATTTACGAAATCTGCCGTCCCCTGGTGGTGGCAGAAACAGAAATGATGAGGGAAGCGATCAGGTTTTCAAGACTTAATCTTTCCCTCCATCCGATTTCCTCTCCCGGGGAAGGGCTTTACCGATTCGGAACGATGGATCTTATCGATCTTAAAAATATCGATGGAAAATCAATCCGGCACAAAACGATTTCAGCTGAATATGGTCGTGCCTCATTCGAGTATGTAAAAAAAGTGATTGAACTTGCCATGGCAAGGGAGATCGATGCCACCGTCACCGGTCCTATCAGCAAAGAAGCTATCAATCTGGCAGGATTCCACTATGCAGGTCATACAGAAATCTATGCCGATCTCACCCAGACCAAAGATTACGCCATGATGCTTATTCATGACCGGTTTCGGGTGATTCATGTCTCAACCCATGTCTCATTAAGAGAAGCCTGTGAGCGGGTCAAAAAGGATCGAGTCTATAAAGTGATCCATCTGGGGTATGATACATTAAAAAGACTTGGCATCGAAAACCCGAGGATTGCGGTGGCTGGACTGAATCCTCACGCTGGAGAAGAGGGGCTTTTCGGTCGGGAAGAGATCGAGGAGATTAAACCTGCAATTCAGGAGGCTCGGAGTCAGGGAATCAATGTCGAAGGACCCATCCCCTCTGATACGGTTTTCTCAAAGATGAAGGGGGGGCAATACGATCTGGTGGTCGTGATGTACCATGATCAGGGTCATATTCCGACGAAACTGATCGGATTTCAGTATGACGAAAAGACGAAGACATGGGGGTCCATTTCCGGTGTAAATATGACCTGCGGGCTCCCTATTATTCGAGTCTCCGTGGATCATGGGACAGCCTTTGGGAAAGCGGGTGAAGGTCGGGCCAATCCCGAAAGCATGATCCAGGCGATCAAGATTGCCGCTAAGTTAGCCTCCCCTTGACCCCTTGAACCCTTGACCCCTCTTTACTTCTGCAACTCTGGAACAATCTTTTCAAAATAATCCAGAACCTCTGGATTCATCAAGGCATCCCGGTTAAGGACCGGTCTCCCGTGAATAATATTGGTGACCGCGCTTTCCACCTTTTTCATATTTAGAGTATATGGGGCATCAGGCATCTCCATGATGATGGCTGGAACATGGCGGGGGGATGCCTTTTCCCTCAGGGTCTTCCGTATGGTATTCTTCAGTTCTTCGGTCAATTGTACTCCTGGAGCAAGCTTTACAAAGAGAATGATTCTCTGATCTCCCTCCCAGTTCTGTCCAATAGCAAGGCTATCGGCAATCCCTTCGATTTTCTCCACCACATTATAAATTTCAGCCGTCCCGATTCGAACCCCTGAGGGTTTGAGAACAGCATCTGAACGACCATAGAAGGTAATTCCACCTGTGTCGCTGTGAATCATGATATAATCACCATGGCGCCAGACTCCGGGATAGAATTCAAAATAGGCACTCCGATACTTCTCCCCTGTTGGATCATTCCAGAAATAGAGGGGCATGGGTGGAGCAGGGGCCTCACACACCAATTCTCCTTCTTTGTCCCAGATAGGATTTCCTTTCTCATCGTAAGCCTTTACCTTCATACCCAACGCAGGACCTTGAAGTTCCCCTGCAAAAACTGGCTGGATCGGACTTCCAATGGCAAAGCATCCGTTAATGTCCGTCCCTCCAGAGATGGAGTTGAAATGGAGGTCTTCTTTGATCTCCTGATATACCCATCGAAACCCCTCCGCTGAGAGCACCGACCCTGTCTGGGAAATTTCCCGGAGGGAGGAGAGATCATGTTTCTTTCCCGGCTGAATCCCTTCACTCCTGAGATAGTTGATGTAACTTGCACTGAGACCGAAAATCGTGATCCCCTCTTCTTCTGTCATCTTCCACATGGCATAGGGATCCGGATAATTGGGGTTTCCATCATAAAGGACCACAGTCGCTCCAACCCCCAGTGAACTCAGCAACCAGTTCCACATCATCCAGCTACAGGTGGTGATATAGAAGATTCGATCTTCTCGTTTAAGGTCTGTATGGAGGATGAGCTCTTTAAGATGATTGATAAGGATTCCCCCTGCCCCCTGGACCATGCATTTGGGCTTCCCTGTGGTGCCTGAGGAAAACATGATATAGACGGGATGATCGAACGGGAGCTGTTCGAATTCAAGTCCGGGTTCTTTTTCAGGCGATAAGAACTCCTCATAGAGGATAGCATTGGGGATAGCACTGATATCCGGTTTTTCCTGGGCGTATGGAACCACGACGACTTTCTTGAGAGTTGGAATGGCCTTTGCCACTTCGGCTGCATTTCCTATGGTACTGAAGGCCTTTCCTTTGTAAAAATAACCATCTACCGTTAATAACACCTTTGGCTCGACCTGCCCGAGTCGATCCAGTGCCGCAAGAGGGCCGATATCGGTGGCACATGAAGACCAAACTGCTCCAATACTGGTGGCTGCAAGCATTCCTATAGCCGTCTCCATTAAATTGGGCATGTAAGCGACCACTCGATCACCGGGCTCAATGCCTAATTCTTTGAGTGACTTCGCAAAGCGGGCAACTGCATCATAGAGCTCTCGGTAAGTCATTTGAGCAGATTTCTGGGTTTCTCCCTTAAAAATAAAAGCCAGATGGTCATCCCGGTAACGAAGAAGATTCTCTGCAAAATTCAGCCGGGCTCCTATGAACCATTTTGCCCCCGGGAATCTGGTCAAATCGTCTACCACCTGGTCATACTTTTTTGAGGCCTTGATGTCTGCAAACTCCCACATTGCCTCCCAGAAATCTGGAATGGAATCCACCGACCACTGATAGAGTTCCGGATAGGTTCTAAAACTCTTCTTGTACTTCTGGTTCACAAAATGAATGAACTTTGTGATATTGGCATTCCTTATTCGTTCCTCTGAGGGGATCCAGAGAGGTTTCTTCTCTGTTTTAATTTCGGGAATGGTGACTGTGACAAGAGGGGGCTTCTCCATCGATGGAAGAGGCTTGACCCTTATTTGAGGTTTGGGTGCTACTTTCTTTGCCACTTTTTTGACAACTTTTGGCGGAGCTTTCTTCTTAGGTCTCTTCTCCACTTTTTTAGCAGGTTTAACAGAAGGCTTTTTAGTTACTTTAGGTCTTACCTTTTTAACAGGTTTCTTTAGGGATTTTTTAGAAGTCTTTTTTGAAATAGTCTTCTTTGCCTTTTTAGGAGTTCCCCGGGACTTTTTTGCCATATCATCTCCTCCCCCTTCCTTTTAATCATCAAGTTTAATGGATTTATTGATTATCACTCTTATCCTATTTCGTCAAGAAAAATTTTCCTTTTTTAATCTTTTTTAGGATGGAGAGAATATTTAGACCCTGCGGAGAACCTGCCGAAATCTTAGAATATTTTAATTTCACACGCAAATCTTTAATTTTCCAAAACAATATGTTAGTTATTTAAAATAAACTTAAAAATGTCCAACTTACAACCCCTTTCGGGATTTAAAATGCTTGATCTTTCAAGGCTTTTGCCCGGGCCTTTCTGTTCTCTTATCCTGGCTGATCTTGGTATGGAAGTTCTTAAAATTGAAGATACCGATCAGGGCGACTATATGCGAACCATGGGCCCCATTAAGAAGAAGGATAGCGCTTATTTTCTCTCTATAAATCGAAATAAGAAAAGTATGACCTTGAATCTCAAGTCAAAGGAAGGAAAGGAGATCTTTTACAGACTGATCGAAACCTATGATATTGTTCTTGAGGGGTTCAGGCCCGGGGTGATGGATCGTCTTCAAATCGGGTATTCTGAATTAAAGAAGCGGAACCCGAAGGTCATTCTCTGTTCCCTGACCGGATATGGGCAAGATGGCCCATACCAAAATAGATCTGGGCATGATATTAATTACCTTGGACTGGCAGGTATTCTGGAGATGACCGGTCCAAGAAATGGGGATCCAATCCTTCCCGGGGTCCAAATTGCAGATATCGGGGGAGGAGCTTTGATGGCTGCAATCGGTATTCTTTCGGCAGTTCTACAGCGTGAAAAGACTGGCAAAGGACAGCACCTCGATATAGCTATGTTCGATGGGGTCCTCTCTTGGCTATCCATTCACGCTGCAAGATATTTTTCAGAAAATATTTTACCCAAAAGAGGAGAAATGCACCTCACCGGAAGGTATGCCTGTTATCAAATCTACAAGACAAAAGATAATCGTTACATTTCGCTCGGGGCGTTAGAACCAAAATTCTGGGAAAATTTCTGTCATGCAATAAAACGAGAGGACCTCATTGCCAAACAGTTAATCGATGAAGAGCAGCTTGAAATCATCGAAGAACTCGACCGGCTTTTTAAAACAAAAACCCTCGAAGAATGGATAGAATGTTTTAAAGGAGTGGATACGTGCATCGAACCCGTTTTGAACCTGAAGGAAGTTTTTCAACATCCTCAGGTGATTCACCGAAAAATGGTTATCGAAATCGATCATCCGGTGGAGGGAAAAATTAATCAGATCGGGTCCCCAATCAAATCTTCCCGATTCTCATTTGAGATTCGAAGGCCCCCTCCCCTTCGTGGAGAGCATACGGTGGAAGTATTGAAGGAGGTTGGATATACAGAAAAAGAGATTCAACAATTTAAAGAAAAAAGAGTAATTTGATCGGAACAATGGTTTGAGTAAACTATACTGAATTCCATCATTTTAATATTCCTGTACCGATTGTATGAAAGGTAAAATCGAGATTGATCGAGAGCGTTGTAAAGGTTGCGCTCTCTGCACCATTTCCTGTCCTAAAGGATTGATTCGGATCGGAGAAGAGATTAATCGTCAGGGATACTTCTTCGCCGTTTGGGATGAGAACGGTTCATGCACGGGTTGCGCCCTCTGCGGAGAAATCTGCCCGGATATAGCCATTCAGGTCTGGAGGGAAAGATAAATGGATCAATCCTGTGAAAAAGTACTGGTAAGAGGAAATGAAGCCATCGCCATGGGAGCCATTGATGCAGGTTGCCGGCTCTTTTTCGGCTATCCCATCACCCCGCAAAATGAGATCCCTGAATATCTCTCCAAACACCTTCCACCTCTTGGAGGTGAATTTATCCAGGCCGAAAGTGAAATTGCTTCTATCAATCTCCTCTTGGGAGCTTCAGCTACGGGGTCCCGTGCTATGACCTCCTCGTCAAGCCCGGGAATCTCCCTGATGCAAGAAGGAATCTCCTATATGGCAGGGAGTGAACTTCCCGCTGTCATTATAAACATTTCTCGAAGTGGACCTGGATTGGGAGGAATCTCGGCCTCCCAGGGTGATTACTTCCAGGCCACCCGTGGTGGAGGACACGGGGATTATAGGGTTCTCGTACTTGCACCCTCTACAGTTCAGGAGATGTATGAGCTCACCTATCTGGCCTTCGATCTTGCAGAAAAGTACAGAAACCCGGTAATGATCCTGGGAGATGCCCTATTGGGACAGATGAAAGAACCTCTTATTCGTAAAAAGCCTCCGCCAATGGACCTCCCCCCAAAGGATTGGGCTCTTACCGGAGCAAAAGGACGAAAACCCAATCGGATAAAATCTCTCTACCTTCAGGAAGGAGAATTGACCGAGCATAACTGGAAGCTCTATAAGAAATATGAAAGAATGAAACAGGAAGAGATACGATTTGAAGTAATAGAAACGGAAGATGCCCACCTCATCATAGTCGCTTTCGGGAGCATGGCAAGAGTGGCCCGCTCGGTGGTCGAGATGGCAAGGAGAGAGGGCGTGAAAGTCGGGCTTTTCAGACCCATTACCCTATTCCCATATCCGGAGAAACCATTGAGAGAGATATCCCGGAGGGTTAAACACTTCTTGACCGTTGAACTAAATACAGGCCAGATGCTGGAAGATGTGAGACTTTCCGTGGAAAGGGATGCAGAGGTCTATTTCTATGGAAAACCTCCGGGGGCATTACCTACACCAGAAGAGATTTTGGAACAACTCAAAAAATATTATGGGAGAAGTGGGAGTGCTTAGAGCAAAGGGTCTATTTTAATTATCGGAATAAAGAGATGGAGATTGTGTTTAAACGTCCCGAATGTTTGATTGATGTACCTTTTCATTTCTGCCCGGGCTGCCACCACGGGATCGTTCACCGACTCGTTGGAGAGGCCATTGATTACTTTAAAATCAGGGAAAGAACGATTGGAGTGGCTTCGGTGGGATGCTCTGTATTTATGTATGACTATTTCAATATTGATGTATTAGAGGCTCCTCATGGAAGGGCTTCAGCCGTCGCCTCTGGAGTGAAACGAGCGAGAAAGGACCTCATTGTTTTTACCATTCAGGGGGATGGAGACCTGGGAGCTATCGGAATTGCAGAGGGAATCCATACGGCCAATCGCGGAGAGAATATCACCCTTATCTTTGCCAATAACGGGATTTATGGAATGACAGGGGGTCAGATGGCACCCACCACCCTTCTCGGGCAGAAGACCACCACGAGTCCATATGGAAGGAATTTTACCTATGACGGATATCCCATCCGGATGGCTGAGATGATCGCCACCCTTGAAGGAAGTGCCTTTGTGGCAAGGGTGGCTGTGAATAACCCTTCTAATTTAATGAAGGCCAAGCAGGCTATCCGTAAAGCCTTTCAGATGCAAATCGAAGGGATAGGGTTCTCCATGGTCGAGGTGCTGATGTCATGTCCGACCAACTGGGGATTATCTTCATTAGAGGCAAATCGGCGGGTTGAAGAAGAAATGATTCCCTATTTCCCATTAGGAATCTTCAAAGAAAGAAAGATGGCAGACTATCTTTAAACATCATTATGTGGCCGTAATACGGTTTTGCCGTGCTGGAGTTTACAATGGCAACACTTCAGCACTGCAACATCATAAAGAACTAAACCTACGGGTCAGGATCATCGTTATGCCTTCAAATCACTTTTACTATGATTTAATTATTGCGGGGTTTGGTGGACAGGGAGTCCTTGCGATTGGAAACCTCATCGCCTATGCAGCCATGAAGGAAGGAAGACATGTCACCTATCTCCCGACTTATGGGGTGGAGATGAGAGGAGGAACAGCCAATTGTACGGTAGTGATCTCGTCAAAAGAGATTGGGTCTCCCATTATCTATCGACCCCATGCGCTCATTTCGATGAATCTCCCCTCTCTCCTGAAATATGGCCCACGGGTACTGCCGAAAGGTTTGATCTTTCTGAATTCCTCCCTTATCGATTTAAGAGAAGTGAACCGCCAGGATGTTGAGGTCTTTCCTGTACCTGTCAACGACCTGGCCATTGAAAACGGAAATCCACGTTTTGCCAATATGATTGCCTTAGGCGCCTTTATCGAAAAGACAAAGTTGGTCGAACTCTTTACGATTTACGAGTCTTTAGAAAAGGTATTCGATGAACGACACCATCGACATATTCCAGAAAATATAAGGGCCATTCAAATCGGGGTAGAATACACCAAAAGATTTACGCCTTTTCGGGAGGAAAAATGAATCCATTTATGTGAAAGAGGGAGTCCGATGGAAGAAGAAAGAGTATTTGAAGAAGTGAAGGTTGGAGAAAAGATCAAGGAGCTAAGAGAAAAGAAAGGCCTTTCCCTGAAAGATCTTGCCGAGTTGACCGGTTTTTCCACAGCCCTTCTCTCTCAGATGGAAAATCATCTGGTCTCCCCGTCCCTCGGAACGATCATCAAATTAGCCCGGGCCCTAGGGGTAAGGGTTGGAGACTTTCTGGGTGAAACAGAGGGAGAACCTTTTACCATTGTGAGAAAAGAGGAGAGAAAAAAAGTCTCCCGATTCGCTTCAAAAGACGGGGTCAAGTACGGCTATTCCTATGAATCCTTAGGTTTTGATAAAAAAGACCGCCATATGGAACCCTTCATCGTTACCCTTGAACCAGCGACCATTCCCACTACAAAAACCTCTGTTCACGAAGGGGAAGAATTCATCTTCGTCCTCGAAGGAGAGATGGAGGTCATCTTAGGGAATCATAAAGATGTTCTTTATCCCGGAGATTCTATCTACTATGACTCTACCATTCCCCATCGGGTTCAGTGTCATCAAAATAAAGTGACGAAAATCTTAGCCGTTCTCTATGCCCCCAATCCATGACCCTTTCATGGAGTAGGAGTTTATTCAAAAGGAAATGAAAAAACCTTTCTCCATTCTGTTCCTATTCACGCTTTCCTTAATATTGGAGGTGAACCTTGCCTTTTCTCAAATGTCCGTAAAGGTGGGAGGATTAATTCCTTTTGCAGGACGATGGGGGGAATTAGGAAGAGAGTGTGCAAGGGGGATGCTTGATGCTTCAAAATGGTTCAACAGTCAGAGCAAGTCACCAAGGTGGCGATTAGAAATCGTATTGAATGACGATTCCCAGGACCCTGCAGAGACCATCGCAGCGTACCGAAAGATGAATGAATCAGACCAGATTCTTCTTCTCTACATTTACTCCTTTGAAACGGCCATCTCATTGCTTCCCCATATCCATCTCCACCGAATTCCAACCCTCATCAGTTCGGTCCCAAATAATTTAAGCGATCCCATCCGATACCCTCATATTTTCTCACTTACCCCCTCTCCCCTTGACCTATCCAAGATTGCGATGAAATTCATATCGGAAAACTCCGGGATAAAACTCCGGAAATCAAAGATTGTCTTTATAGGCTCTCCAGACCGTTTTGGCAACCATTTCTTAGAGGAGGGGCGTAGCTTTGCAAAACACCTGGGTTTGGATGTTGGACCGGACATCTGGATCCCTGAACCTCATTCCCAAAGGAATATTCCTCTGGCACTGGGGACTATGAATGCATACGGGGCAGATTTTGCCTTTCTGAGTCTTACCTCCAAAGAAGCCTTCCTTCTCCTTCAAGAGTCAACGAAATTGGGTCTAAAAACTCGTTTTATCGGAGGACTAAGAGCCTTTGATGAAACCCTCTTACCTTTCGATGGGGTTCTGGGTGTCCAGCCTGTTTCCCCTTTCGGTGAAGAGGTTCCGGGAATGGCAGAGATCATAGAGGCTCATCGAAAATGGCATCCTTATGACTCTCATACCCTGTCCTATGTTGAAGGTTGGGCAACGGTTAAAGTCATTGCCGAGGCTTTAATGCGGTCTCTCCCGGAGCAAGGATCTTCTCGGTTGAGGGTCAGGATGGCCTTCGAAACCTTCAGGAATTTTATCACCGGAGGCCTTATTCCTCCCATCACCATTACAGCCACCGATCATCGTCCCAGTGTTGAATCAAGGATCTTCATAGTCAAAGAAGGAAAATTGGTCAGACATACTGGCTTCATCTCAGCAGGGAGGTAGAGAAACTTCTCACTCTCTTCGTTGAAACTTGACCATTCATTTTTAAAATGATAAAAAGGGGGGTGATGAATTTTAAAGAGACGCTTGAAAAGTTCTATCATCGAATTTTAGCCGAATGGATTTATTCTCCCCGCACAGAGGGAAGGAAGCGTTATTCTGTAAAGGTGCGATAAGAAGTTCACGATTTCGTGAACAGAGGAAATCGAAAATGTTAGACGTTAAAAATTTGATGGTCTTTTATGAAAATGCTTTGGCCATTAATAACATCAATATGAGTGCCCAAAAAGGGAAGATTACCGGTGTCTTCGGAGCCAACAGTGCAGGAAAATCGACCCTGATGTATACAATTTCTGGAATTATTTTGGATGTGAAGAAAAAGGAAGAGATGAAGGGCGGGGAGCGAATCACGGTGTTGGGGTCCATTCTCTTTGAGGGAGTGGAGATTACCCATTTGAAACCAAGTGAGCGAGCGAAGCGAGGGATCATTTTATGTCCTGAAAGGAGGAGAATTTTCCCTGAGAGTACAGCCCTGGAGAATCTGAGGATCGGAGGCTATTTGGCCACCAAGGAGCAGGCCAGGAAGACAATGGATTATGTGTTTACCATCTTTCCACCTTTACAAAAATTGAAGGGGAGAGAGGGAGGGTTTCTCAGTGGAGGAGAACAGCAGATGCTGGCGATCGGAAGGGCATTAATGGCCCAGCCCAAATTATTGCTTTTAGATGAGCCATTATTAGGATTAAGTCCATTGATGGAGGTCATGCTCGCTCGAGCGATACGGGATATTAATCAGCAAACAGGCATTACGATTTTGATAACGGAACAATATGCTCGTCCGGTTCTCCCCATTATTCATTATGGTTATATCCTCGAAAATGGGGGGGCGGTATTACAGGGGACCTCCCAGGAATTGATGGAAAACCCTGACGTGAAATCTGCTTATTTTGGATTATAGAGAAAGGAACTAACCTTGACATGGTTTTCCCTTCGAAGTCAAATTTTTCAGGGGCGGGATAAAATTCTTAAAATATTTTTCAAAAGGAGGGTTTTGATATGAAAAAGAAATGGTTTGTTGGATTGATGTTCGTTCTCTTTTCTGTTTCAAGTTTAACTCTTCTTTCCCCACCGAGCAAAGTGAACGCTCAGGGAAAACCCATAATCATCGGGGCTCCCTTGGCTACTGCATTTCTTTATGGGTGGGTTGCGGAAAGGGCAATTAAGCTGGCTGTAGAAGAGATCAATGCAAAAGGAGGGGTTACGGTCGGAAAGGAAAAAAGACCATTCAAAGTGGAAGTGATGGACACAAGAGACCTCGAGCCCGGAGTTCCTGTGAGTGATGCCCTTTTAGTCGTTGAAAAACTGATATTGGAAAAAAATGCTGACTTCATTGTGGGGGGACCCGTTCGCTCAGAAGCCGCCCTTGCAGCCATGGATTTACTCTCAAAATACAAAAAGGTCTCCATCCTATCCACCGGAGTTCTCACTCCTGCCTATCACAAAAGGGTCGAGTCCGAATATGAGAAATTTAAATATTGCTTCAGAATTTCTGGAGAAGTGGGCTGGATGGTCACTGGAGAATTCATTCCCTGTTTGATGGGAATCAAAGAAAAATTTGGTCTCAATAAGCTATTTATTATGGTTCAGGATGTGGCTCACGCCAGAGGAGGAGGTGACCTTGTAGCTAAATTTGCCGGTGAAAAGGGATGGGAAATCGTTGGTAAGGAAGTCTATCCTACTGGAACCACAGACTATTCTGTAGGACTATTAAAAGCAAGGGATGGAAAGGCCCAAGTGATTCTTATCTGGATGGACATGCCTGAAACTGCTATATTACTGAAGCAATGGTACGATTTGAAGATACCGGCTCTTCCATTTGGAACTATTGTGGCAGCTGCAGAGCAACCTGGATTCTGGAAGGCTACAGAGGGAAAAGGGGAATATTGCATGGCCAGTGTGGTCAATGCAGGAAATGCCCCTTCCAATGCCACTCCGTGGACAATGAAATTTGTTGAGGCCTATCAGAAAAAGTATGGATTGGAACCCGAAGGTTATGGTACCTCCTCGAGCTATATGGCGGTCTATGTGCTTAAAGATGCTATAGAGCGTGCTGGAAAACTTGACTCCGATGCTGTAGTCACCGCCCTCGAAAAAACAGACCTCATGGGGGTCTATGGAAGAATAAGATTCAACCCCAAGAACCACCAGATCATCCCAAGTATTGATCCAAATGAGGGGGCTGTGGGAACCATTTTCCAATGGCAGGCAGGAAAACGCGTGGTGGTCTTCCCTCCAAAGATTGCTATGGGAGAGATTAAACTTCCTCCCTGGTTGAAAAAATAACGAAGCAATGGCCAAGGGGCATAGAACATAGAAAAAATCCCAATCTATAGGCTAGCCCTTCCCCTATGTTCTATGCCTTCACATTTTATTTTCCTTTTAAATTATGGATATCCTTATCTACGGGATAGTGAATAGTTTTTCTTTAGCCCTGATGGCCATTGGGTTCACCTTGGTCTACGGGATCAGTCGCCTGCCAAATTTTGCCCATGGGGCACTCTATGTGATCACGGGATTCGGAGTCTGGTGGTTCATCCACCAGCTCCATCTGAATTATGTCTTGTCCATCCTATTCGCCCTCATTTTGATGGGTCTTATCGGGGCTGGAATCTATCGATTCGTTTTGATTCGTGTAAGAGGGATGGCCACTTCAGAAATTATCGCAACATATGCCCTGGGATTGGCCATCCTCGAATTTCTGAGATGGCGTGGATTTAAGGGAATGACCTATACCCTTCCTGTGTTTATTGAAGGAAGCATCCATATTGCAGGAGTTCCCATTGATCTTCAGCGAATTATGGTCATAGCGATAGGCATCGTTGTGGTCTCCTTTATGTGGCTTTTTACACACTATAATAAAACTGGATTGGCTTTAAGAGGGATGGCTCAGGA
This sequence comes from uncultured bacterium, assembly GCA_938045955.1. Classification (GTDB taxonomy): domain Bacteria; phylum Desulfobacterota; class BSN033; order BSN033; family UBA1163; genus CALIBK01. Next base: position 15,284 of record CALIBK010000080.1, read on the forward strand.
TGAACATGCAGCCATGATGTTAGGAATTGATTCCGATCGAATGGCCATTATTGCGATGGCAATAGGTTCTATCCTTGCAGGTCTTTCGGCCATTGTTCTTCTTCCATTAGGAAATATTGTGGTGGAGGCGGGTTACAATGTGCTCATCCTTTCCATTGCCGTTTGTATTGTGGGAGGTTTGGGAAGCTGGGTAGGAGCCATTCTTGCTGCCTTCATGATCGGATTCGTCCAGATACTCACGGTTCGGTACATTCAATCTCATTTTCACATGGTCGTTGCACTTTTAGCGATCATCCTGACTCTTATCCTCCGGCCTTCCGGTCTCTTCGGGAGACAGAAGGAACTGGAGGAAAGGGTCTAAAAGAACGATGAACGAAAGCCGTTGGAGGATGGACGAAAAATATGAATAAAGAAATAGGGACCATCGAACGAAGGAAAGAGAGACTCGATCGGGGGATTAAGGTTCGAACAGAAGGAATTTATGCCATCTCCTCCCTCGAAGAGGTGAGCTATCTGGTTCTCCCCAGGCTTATTTTAATTATCGGTCTCCTCCTCCTTCCAGCGATCATTCCTTCTCTATACTGGAAACGGGTGATTTCCATCACCTGTATCTATGCTCTCCTTGCCCTTGGTTTTGACTTTTTGGCTAATTTTGTGGGATTGGTCTCTCTTGGCGGAGCCTTCTATATCGGTGTAGGTGGTTACATGGCGGCTATCCTAAACAAATCCATGGGGCTCTCTCCAATCTTAACAATACCCATTGCCACCCTGTTTGGGGCCATCATCTGTACCCTTCTTCTTCTCCCTGCCCTTCCCCTCCGGGGAGTCTATTTTGCGATCGTCACCCTCATGTATCCTCTTGCAATAGCCAGAATCATAGAAGCCTTAAATATCCTTGGCGGAACAGATGGGATCCTTGGTGTTGCTGGTTTCCCAACGAGATGGATTGAACAATATATCATTATTTTGATTATTATTTTTGCATTATTTGGCCTAAGAAGATTGGTGAATGAAGATATTGGACTGGTCTTCCGGGGCGTCAAAGATAATGACCAGGCGGTTAGGGCTTCAGGATTAAGTATCACCCTTTATAAATCCATCGCTGTCTTCATTGCATCAGGGTTAGGCTCTCTCGGAGGAGCCTATCTATCTCATATTTATATGTGGTCAGGAATCTCCCAATTTGCCCTTGATTTCTCTATCATCCCGATTGCTGCCACGGTCATTGGAGGGGGTGGGACACTGGTTGGTCCGCTCCTCGGTTGTTTTTTCCTGGTTCCTATTTCAGAATTTCTAAGAGCCTTTGGAACCCTGAGAATCGTATTTTATTCTATAATTCTACTGACCTTTATTATGTTCCGGAGTGAAGGGATCATGGTATACGCCCAACGAAAGTACCATCAATTCGAAAGATGGGTGAAGGTATGAAGCAAGAACCTATCCTTCAGGTCATCGAGGCTTCAAAATCCTTTGGTGGAGTTCAGGCTTTAGTCAATGTTAGCTTTGAGGTCAGGGAAGGTGAGGTTTTTGGAATCATTGGACCGAATGGTTCTGGAAAGACGACCCTTATTAATTGCATCACTGGTTTTGTGAAGATGGACTCCGGGAAGGTCCTCTACCGAGGAAAAGAGATTACAAACCGGCCACCCAACTACATTGCTAATCTCGGAATTACTCGTACCTTCCAGATTATGAGACCTTACTACAGTCTTCCAGCCTACAAGAACCTGATCGTCCCCCTTTTCTCTCCAAGGGCGAGAAAGAAAGGAGGGTGGCGAGGAGGCGGAAAACTTGGAGATCGCGAAACCGTGAGCATTGATATTCTTGAAGAGATTGGTTTCGAGAGAGATTCTTTTGTTCCATATAAATTGGCTTCAAGTCTCCCAACCGGATACCTGAAGCGTCTCGAATTGGCCCGATGCCTTGCCTTAAAACCGGAGATCATCCTCTGTGACGAGGTCTTCTCTGGGTTGAGTATGAGTGAGATCGCGAGTATGGTCCCCCTTATCGAAAAACTCCAGATGGATGGAATCACGCTGGTCATGATAGAACATCGCCTCAGAGAACTCTTTCGAGTCGCCAATCGAGTGATGGTTCTAAATTTCGGTGCCAAATTGACAGAGGGCACTCCCCAGGACGTTATGCAGGACGAAAAGGTCAAGGAGGCCTACTTAGGTTCTGAAAAATTACTCGATTATACTTTCGAAGCCTAAATCCAATGAAAGAAGAGCTCACCTTTACCCAATTTGATAAAATGGTTGAAACCTACCCGGATCGCACAGCGATCATCTATTTGGGAGAAAAGTTTACCTATGCCCATCTCAGGGATTTGATCCATCGATTTGCAACTGCTTTAAATCGGCTGGGAGTGAAAAAGGGCGATAAGGTCATCCTTTATATCAGTAACTCGGTTCAATGGGTGATTGCCTTCTTTGCAATTCAAAAGATTGGAGCAGTCGCCGTACCCGTAGCCCCAATTTACACCTCCTTTGAAATCGAATATATGATCAATGATTCTGGAGCTGAAACCATCATCTGTTTAGACACCAATTTCGGATATGTCCAGGATGTTCTCCAGAAAACTTCTCTTAAAAGGGTCATCGTCACCAATCTGGCTGACCTTCTCCCGTTATGGAAACGAACGGTGGGGGTCCTCTTTGATAAGATTCCCAATGGGATTGTGAAAAAGGGAGAGAATATTTACTTTTTTAAAGACCTCCTTAAAACATCTCCGGAAAAATTAAATGTAGAGATTGATCCCTGGAATGACCTTTCCTACATTCTTTATACCGGAGGAACCACAGGATTTCCAAAAGGGGTTCCAGGAAATCATATGGGGATGACCTCTTATGTGAGGGATGTCATGGAGGATGTCGCAGGAGGATATATAGAAGAAGGAAAAGATACCTATATTGTGATTAACCCTCTTTTCCATATAATGGCTTTGGGGCTGTTTGTCGCGATTGGCCTGAATTATGGCAATACAAGTGTGATTATGCCTGTCCCCCAGGTGGATGCCATCCTCCGGGCCATTGAAAAGTATCGAATCAGATGGATGCTCGGAGTCCCTGCCCTCTACCGGATGATTCTTGAAAACGATCGGCTGGAACAATACAATCTAAGCTCCCTTCGTTACTGTTACTGTGGAGGAGATGTCCTCCCCATCGAGGTCTTTAAGAGATGGCGAGAATATCTTGGAATTCCGATTTATCAGGTTTATGGGTCCACGGAGGCAGGTCATGTGACCTATAGCCGATTAGATAGAGAACCAGAATTGAATTCTATCGGATTTCCCCTTAAAACGAGACAATGTAAGATTGTTGATCCTGATACCCTTGAACCTGTCCCTCCAGGAGAGACAGGAGAACTCCTGGTGACCTCTGATTATACTTTAAAATATTATTGGAATAAACCCGAAGAGACTCAGCGATCCTATATTGAACTCAATGGAAAGGTCTATTACCGGATGGGTGACTTTGTGAGACAGGGGGAAAAAGGGGAAATCTATTATGTCGAAAGATCTGCAGATATCATTAAATATAAGGCCTATCGGGTCTCGGCTTCCGAGATCGAGGCTGTTCTCCAGGATCATCCCACAGTAATCGGAGCCTGTGTGGTTGGGGTTCCGGACCCCAAGGTGGGGGAGCGAATTAAGGCGATTGTGGTTCTTAAAGAGGATGCAAGGGGAGTGGATGCATCCGAATTGATTAAATGGTGTCGAGAAAGACTCGCTCCTTACAAGATTCCTCAATATATCGAATTTCGGGATATGCTTCCTAAATCGAAAGTCGGTAAACTCCTCCGCCGTGAGATCAGGGATGAAGAACGAAGAAAAATCACCAAAGAAAAGAAATAAAAAGGGGCTGTCCTTTTACAGCCCCGGAGGGAGACTCAATTTTTTTCTTAACGGGATTCCAATTCTAAGGCGATCGCCTGGCGCTGGGCGGCTGTAATTTTCCCGGCAGCTGCCCGTTTCTTATCCAGACTGATCCTCTCTGCGTCCACATAATCCACTGCTTTCACTTCACAGAAACGAACACATTGAGGATCTCCATCGCAGAGATCACATTTAAAATTTTTTCGATCGATCACATTAAAACCCATTGCCCCAAAAGGACATATGGCCACACAACTTCGACAGCCGATACAGATATCGTGATTCACCATCACCCGGTTTAATTCTTCGTCTCTCGAAATGGCCTTCACCGGACAGACAATCATGCAAGGTGCATCCTGACACTGCTGACAGATCATGGGAACATAAACTCCTTCGGATTCCCATTTCACGATTCTGATCCGGCTCCGCATGGCATTCGAGACACCATCATGATAAACCGAACAGACCAATTCACAGAGACGACACCCTGTGCACTTTTCAGGATAAACCGTTAGAACCTTTCCTCTGATTTCCATCAACGCTCTCCTTTCCCTCTTATCTCTTCAGCCAACACCCCTTCCCTCTCTCGCCTTACTTTATAAAAGGTGTGAAGGTTCGTTCTCTAAACCAAGTCTCTTCAGGGTCTCAGGTTTTGGAACCCCGTTCTCATCCAGTCCCTTATAACTATAAAATTCATCGATCATCTTTCTAAATTTTTCTCGATCAATGACTCTTCCTACAACATCCGGCGCCCCTCGTCTGGTAGGCTCATCAAAGTAGCGATGATTCAACATATCCCCTCGATAGGGATCCTCCCTCTTTAACCCTTCTCTTAAATTGAAGAGGCGTTCGATCATATTGCACCGCTCGGCAATATCCCAGAGTTCTCGAGGAGTAAATTCCAGGCCCGTATTGTAATAGATCACTTTTGGCCAGTCCTCAAAATTGGGAAGGGTTGCTCCCAAAAAGACGGTATGATATTTACATATTCCCAGACAGTCCACTGCCATATAACAGTTTTCCTGCCAGAACACTTGCCATGGTTTACCCACATATTCGGTATGCTCGGAGCTGAGGGGTCCATCATATGGAACAGGAGTGCTGTATATCTTTCTTAACACCGGTTCCGGAAGATGATAAAGATCAATGGCTGGTCGGCTTCTAAGATGGTCTGACCCACGAGAGGCTGTAGCCACATTAAGGGCCAACGCAGGGGTAGCCCGCTCATCCGAATGAAGATTGCTTACTCCCTTGACCTGAATGAGATAATCAAAAGAATTCTTGCCTATTCTTTCGGAGGCGATCAATCCACCCTCTGCCAGGGTATCCCCCAACCATCCCTTCCGAAAGGCGATTCGTTTGACCATCTCCAGAAGGGCTTCATCATTGCCGAATCTCAGTTCCAGACCCTCTGTTTCTTTATCCGTGAGGATCCCGAGTTCATAAAGCTCCATTGCCCATGCGATCAGGCTTCCTGTCTCGAGGTTGTCCAGTCCAAATTGATTTACTAAATGATTTCCAACCAGCAGGGTCTCAATACTTCGACAATCCGGTTCTCCGCAGAAAGCCCCCTGAGAGGTATATTCTGGGCCTTCATCATAAACCCCTTTGTATGGGCCAGAAGGAATTCTGTATTTTGCACGACAATGAACCTGACAACCGAAACAGCTTGCCATATGATAAGGCCCTACGGTTTGGGTACAGACTTCATCGATCGCTTCAGGCTCAATCTCGTCACAGTAAAGCTGCTGGTTGTATTGAAAATTTCGACATCGAATCCCACCCCACGAATTCGTCGCTCCCCAGATAAAGGGAGTCCCTAAAGTTCCCTGGGTCTGGTTCACCTTCGCACTGGTAATCTGATCAATAAATCGCTTGTTATATTCGAGGGCTTCCTTAGGATGGGCAATCTTGATATCCATCGTCCCTCGTACTGCAATGGCCTTTAGATTCTTCGAACCCATCACCGCGCCCATTCCAGTTCTTCCACCTGAATTTTTGATTCCGGTCATCACATTGGCGAACCGGACAAGATTCTCTCCTGCTGGGCCAATAACCATACTTTTAATTTCTTCGTCCCCCAATTCTTCCCGGATCGCCCACTGGGTCTCGGTAACTGTTTTACCCCATATATTACGGGCATCCCGAATCTCTATCTTACCATTATGGATCCATAGATAAACTGGTTTCTCCGCCTTCCCCTTGATGACCAGGTGATGAAAACCGGCCCATGCCAATTCAGGAGCAAAGAAACCTCCCATATTGGCACTTCCAATCATTCCCCCTAAGGGAGATTTCGCCATCACATGGGTACGAGCAGTTGCAGAAGCGAGTGTGGCTGTTAGGAGCCCCCCGCTCACTAAAAGGACATTTTCAGGCCCGAGAGGATCGATACCTTTCTTCGTATGATTATAAAGGAGATAGGCATCGAGACCCCGGCCCCCCAAGAATTTTCTCCGAATCTCAATGGGAATGGGTTTAATTTCAATTTTTCCTGTGGAGAGATCGATGTATGCTATTTTTCTATTGAGGGCCATCTTTCTTTTCCTCCTTCATCTTTCTTTGAAATGCTTCCTCCGCTATCTTTACATTTACATCCCATACCGGGCCACGTATTCGAGGAAACCCGCTCTTTATCCAGGTCACCCTGAACTCCATTCCACAAACAGGACATTTCACCCGGTCAGCCCCTGGCTCGGGCTGAAGCCTGCCTAAGCAACTTGGATTATGGCATCTCACCTGACCGTAGGTGCGAGTTTTTCTAAGAACTTCTGCAGTAGTGAGTCCCTCTTTTTCTTCTGCCATAAAACTCCCCCTTCTTTTTTAAAAAATTTTCAATTTTAAAGTTCACAATAATGAACAATACTTTTTCTCCTATACTTTATTGATCTTCTAAAATAAATTAAAAAATTTGTCAAGGTAAAAATTTGAGAGCTCTGAAAAACTATTTAAATGAATTTAGAGACTGGGTAAGCGTCCGCATTCTAAGGATTTGTAACCCTACCTCTCCTGTCTTTCAAAGACTTTTTAGAGCTCTCAATTTATTATTTTTTTGGTGTGTGATATGGGAAAAAATTTGAGAAATTGTTCACTATAGAGAACGGTTTATCTTTTAAGTAAGTTATGGGCGACGACCACCCGCTGGATCTGATTCGTTCCTTCAAAGATCTGGATCACTTTAGCATCCCTCATCATCCTTTCGAGTGGATGTTTTCGTGTGAGACCCTCCCATTGGAGCATTTGAATAGCGTTGGTTGTCACCTTCATTGCGATATCAGAGGCAAAATATTTAGCCATGGCTGAAAACATCTGAACCGGGATGCCTTTCGCCTTTTCATCCATCATCTGGGCTGATTTATAGACAATGGCCCGAGAGGCTTCAATTTCGACCATCATATCCGCCATCTCGAGGAGATAGGGAGAGGGAATCTCCTTTTTAGTAAACCAACCTTTTTGTTGACCATACCGGGTTAAATAATCGATCGCGCCCTGAGCTACTCCCACTGCCATCGCACCAATGGCAGGTCTTGAGCGATTGAGGGTTCTCATCATCAACCACCATCCTACCCCTTCATCTCCTATCCTCTGGGTAACGGGAACCCGGACATCATCCAGAATGACCTCTGTGGTATTGGATCCCCGGATTCCCATCTTCTCCTCTATCTTTCCTACAGAGAGTCCAGGCGTGCCTTTTTCTATCACAAATCCTGTAATCCCTTCAATTCTCCGGTCTGGCTGGGTGGTGGTAAATACTGTATAAAAATCTGAGACACCCCCATTAGTAATAAAACACTTCCTCCCATTGATTCGATAGGAGTCCCCTTCTAAGATCGCTTTGGTTCGAATGGAGGCTGCATCCGATCCGAATTCTGGTTCTGTAAGACAGAAACAGATCAATCCTTTTTCTTTTGCCAGGCGAGTTAAAACTCTCTCTTTCAATTCCTCCGAACCTCCTAAAGCTACGGGCATGGTACCAACAGCCTGGACGACAACGAGTAATGCGGAGGAAGCACAATATCGGGCTAACTCCTCGACAATTAAACAAAAAGAGGTAATGTCCCCTTCTTCTCCTCCATACTGCTTAGGAATGAGAAGCCGCAAAAAACCGCATCGAGCAAACTCATCAACGATCTCCCATGAAAAAACACCTTTGGCATCAATCTCTGAAGCTCGAGGAGCCACAAACTCTTTGCCCACTTCCCTTGCTTTAGCTCTCCAATTCTCTCTCATCTGTTCGACAGGATCCATTTTTTGATCTCCTACATATTCCAGCCCCCTGAGACTTCGATCCAGGCCCCTGTGATAAAGCTTGCTTCATCCGAGGCTAAAAAAGCGACCACATTGGCCACCTCCTCAGGTTGACCCATTCTTCTCAGGGGTGTATTTTCAATGATCATATTTCGATACTTTTCGGGCATCTTTGCAATGGTGGGAGTGTAGATAAGCCCCGGAAGAACAGCATTCACATTAATATCATAACGGCCCAATTCCCTGGCTACACTCTTCGTCAGTGCAAGGATCCCTCCCTTTGCCGAGCTGTAACTGATCGCTGCAATCCCTCCGCTTCTCCCATAAATAGAGGAGATATTTATAATCTTCCCATAGCGATTCTCGATCATGTGAGGAGTGACAGCCTGGATACAGTTCAGCGTTCCCTTAAGGTGAACCCCAAGGACAGCATCCCAATCCTCCTCCTTGACCTTCAAAAGAGTTGCTCCTCGGTCAAAACCTGCATTATTCACCAAGATATCGATTCTTCCCCATAAGGAGAGGACCTTCTCGACCATCTCCCGAACTTGCTCTGAATTGGCCACATCTACAAAAATATAGAGAGCCTTTTGACCAAGGGCTTCTACCTCTTTTTTCACTTCTGGACCTGTCTTTGGATTGATCTCAGCAATGACTATATCCGCCCCTTCCTGGGCCATTTTAATTGCGATACTTCGGCCAATCCCCTGCCCTGCTCCTGTGATAATAGCTTTTTTCCCTTTTAGTCTCATCTCCAGCCTTTTAAATGAAAATACGATGGACTGCATTCTAACAAAATGGTCTTTCTCCGTCAACTGATTTAATATTTCCTATGTAATCCCTCACTGAAGGGTTGAAATCATTTTAGCCTGACAGGGGTATTTCCGAAACCCTGAGAACGCGGATGGATTCAGTATAAAATGGAATAAGAAACGATTTACTCCTAAATTGAGCGATTTTTCACCATTAATTGAATCAAATATACTGGATTCCTGCTTCCGCAGGAATGACGACTGCCACCCGATGAATGAAAACGTCATTCCCGTGAAAACGGGAATCCAGAGTGGTTATCTTTAAATAATA
>CALIBK010000081.1 GCA_938045955.1 uncultured bacterium
GAGGTCATAAAAAATGGTTCCTGCTCGGTTACAAAAAGATTCACCGCACTCTTTACAAATAAATCTCCGAGCCGTTGTACCCTCTTTCGTAGGGTATGTCCCATTAGAGATGATGTTGCCTTTTGCGGTTTTCCCATATAATCTACAGTTAGGGTTTGGACAAGCGATATTCCTGAACTTGTATTTTCTTTTGCGTCCCCTTTTAGCCATCCCATTTCCCTCCTCTCAAGGAAATAGGATAGCACAAAGGAAATTATTTATCAACTATTAAAGGGTCACTACCCAAATCTTATTGGTTCGGAAATTCTGACCTTTCATGCTTCAAAACAGGCTTTAGGCAAGTGAGAAAGATCAATGGTTTCATACAGTCTTTCTATTTTGATGGAGAGGTCTTGAAGGAGGTGAAAGGTTGGCACAGGAATCTGGAGAGCCGTCCGTGCAACGACATCCTCATAAAGGTTGTGCCTTAAATAAGAAGGTTCGCTTCTCTCAAACCAGATTTTGGCTTCCCACGACCTTTGGTTAAAGGTCTCTGTCTTAAACACCTTTTCTTGAAGCCCATAACCTTCACCCGGGGTGACAAAGGCTAATATGCCGTGGTTCGATATGGATCGGGTCGAAAGGTTGGCATACATGCAAATAAAACGGCCACCGAAACAACCGACCGAATCGAAAAATGAAATCCATCCACGGAGCTTTCAATATATTCCTGCAGCAAATAACTCTGATCCTCTGATGTTAGTCTGAATAATTCTTCAGGATGGTAAATCTTGTGTAACCCCCTACCTACTCGTCCAACGCGCCGTTTCAATACAAGCACTGATTTCTTTTCTAAAAACCCCTCCGCCTCCATGAGGTCGCTGAGATCGAAGCATCTGGTTTCAGGCACGGGAAAGATGGGATGGAGCAATTGATACTGAACCCATTTGTCTTCAAGTCTCAACCCAGGATGGAAGGTATTAGGGAAAGGCCCCATGCCATCCATCCATATTTTGAAGGGTTTCAGAGCCTCAATGAAAGGGAGCCCCTGAAGATACTCTTGAAAAGACTTGCCTTAGACTTCTTGAGAGGTGGTCTCAATGAATTTTAAAATGCCCGAAGGTCTTTTCAGGTAAACTTGGGGGGTCAGTTCAGACTCCTGGGTTCCTCCGGGCAAACCCACATTGACGTCAATGAAGAAAGGAGTCACCCCTTGAGAAATCAGAAAATTGATTCCCAAATACATTGCTTTCCATCCTGAATAAAAATCCTTCCCCTCACAAGCCCGCGAGGGAGGTCTGCTCTGACATCGCCTGTAGAAGGTCGGGGTACTTTTTTGATTCTCCTTCTCCTAATTCTTCCCGAAAGACTCCCCTGACACAACACTGGAAAAGATCCGACGCAAAAGGATCCCCCTGAAGTTTGGCCCGATAACGGCATCCGCCCCTGCATTCCTCCATCACGGAGCAACTGCATCTCAATTGTTGCAACGGAATTCGCGGGACCCTTTCCCAGCAAGCCCGGAGTCTTTCGTCTATCGATCCCACAGGTTCTTCGCTGAAGAGACCGCACTTGGCGACCTTCCCATCAGGAAAGATGGCGCAGAGATGGGCGCCACAGGTCTGCTGATGCTCCGTGCTATGGAGTCCTCCACCAAAGGCATATCTTAAAAGAAGTCCTGCCTCCTTAGGCGAAACCCAGAGGTCTTGATGCTCCTCCAATCTTCCTGCAAGGCAGGGGACATCCACATTCCATTCTCCGATCTGCTTCGATTGGAGAAGGGAGGCTAGTTCATCAAACTCCGCTAAATTATCTCGATGAATCATCGTCGCGATCGAAACTTGAAGATGTGCCTCCTGGAGACGGTCAATGGCTCGAATGACTTTCTCAAATGTCCCCTCTCCTCGAAGGGATTCATGACCTTTTCTCATCCCATCGACACTGAGTTGAACTTCATGGACGCGAAGCTTTCGGGCATTGTCTTTGTTGATCAATGTACCGTTCGATAGCAAGACGGAACGAAATGGATAATCCCTCAAAACCTCATTGATATCCCAGAAATGGGGATGGAGCAAGGGCTCTCCTCCCGAAGGCAGAAGCCTTAGCCCTTGAATTTCTTCAAATTTTCCTAATACCTTGCCTATCTTTTCAAAAGGCAAATCCTGAAAGAGACCCTCTCCGATATAGCAGTGGCGACAACAGAGGTTTCATCGGTCAGTAATCTGGAATTCCAGATACCGGAGAGAGGGAACCGGTGAGGGATGAACACAGATGTTCTTCGGACTGGAGTGTCTGACATGAAAATGAGATTTTCGGAGAGGCAGTATTGAATGAATGATTCGTCTTCTTCCTTTACAGAAAGGAGTTCCCCTTGTGAACACTTCAGAAGAAATTGAAATGCCTCTTTCCCTAATTCGTAAAGCTGGTCGTTTGCGATGTCATACAGATACGGTTCTTCAAGCCTCTTGAGCGCACAGTAGGGAGAAAACGAGATGAACTTATTTGTGTAAGATATGTTCGATCTCTTCTGGAGTCAGAGTCCCATTTTCGAGCAGGCTTTTCAAGATCTTGAAAGCACCGCATTCCAGATCTTTCTCAGACTCCTTGTAAAAATCGCAGGGGGAGCAAATCAGATGGTTAAGAGATTCTTTGTCCAGGCTCATCAACAAACCTCTAAACCTATTTATAATCTTAAAAATCCATTCAATCAAGATGAGCCATTCAACATTCCTTTTGGGTTGAGAGGATGAACTCCTCTGACCTGTACAAACTATTTACCATCTAAATGAAATTGAGTGATTCACCCTATTTCACCTACGACTTGACAAATGCAACATTGTTGCATTATACTGATTTTAGAATTGGTCACATGAGAGATGGCCTGAGTAAGATTCTTCTTAGACTTCAAAAGCAGGGGTTTCGGCTTACCCGGGCTCGGAGGGCTATTATTGATCTTCTGATCAAGAAGCAAACTTTCCTTTCCTTAGCAGACCTTAAGAAGGGCTTGGAAAGAAAGAAGGTTAGGGCTGACCGGACGACCCTTTACAGAGAAATCCTCTTTTTAAAACAACAGGGTATGATATGTGAAATACCGATGGGCGGAGGAAAAAAAGGATACAAGATCTGCGAGGATGGCCATCATCACCATCTCATCTGCATCCGATGTAATAAGGTTGAAGAGATTGCGTTGAAGAACACCCTGGCCCCTCAGGAGAAAGAAATCGCTCGACTAAGGGGTTTCATGGTTTTGGAACATCTGCTCGAATTTTACGGGTTTTGTAAGGATTGCCAATAATGCGCTGGTCTGAATCTGTTTTCATCAAGTGTGCTTTCATTTTGTTGGGGTTATTTAGCCTTGGCCTCCTTGTCTCCGTTTTTCATCATCATGAGGATGGATTGTCTCATGAGACCTGCCTCCTCTGTGTTCTGATAGCCCATCAAACGGATATGGCTATTCAGCATGAAGATCCCGTGTTCCTGCCTAATGCCCATCTTCTTTTTTCATCGAACATAGACTCCACCTTTCTTTCAACTTCCCATCAAACATTCCTGATCCGAGCTCCTCCTGCATAATCTTGTTCCTCTCGTAAGCCATACTTTTTCAGATAAGGAGGTGTTTGTTATGCCTACCCGTCAGCTGAACTGGGTTGTTGTAGTCGTCTCTATTTTGATTGTCATTTTTACATCTGTCTCTTGCCAGAAGAAAGAACAAGAGGCAGTAAAAGGTAAGAAAATCAAGGTCATCACCACCCTCTTTCCTCTTTACGATTTTGCTAAAAACATAGGTCAGGATAAGGCCGAGGTTGTTCTTTTGTTACCCCCTGGTGTTGAACCCCACAGTTTTGAACCTAAACCCGAGGATATCGTTCGAATTAACAAAGCTGATCTCTTTGTCTTTACGGGCAAATATATGGAGCCCTGGGCAGAGGATGTTCTGAAAGGATTGGATCACAAGAATCTGATCGTGGTCGATTCCTCTCATGGGATCTCCTTGATGGAGGAAAAGGGGAAACATGAACACCAACATGGCCACCAGGACGAACATAAAGAAGTCCATGGTCACAAAGAGGACCACACACATCAGCATAAGGAAGGACACCATCATCAGATGGATCCTCATTTCTGGCTCGATTTTGGTCATGCTCAAAAGATGATAGATCATATCCTTGAGGGTTTCGTTCAAAAAGATCCTTCCCATAAGGAGTTCTATCTCCAAAATGCCGAACAATACAAGTCGAGGTTGAACGAACTTGACCTAAAATTCAAAGAGGTCCTCTCTCGTTGCAAGAAAAAGGTGTTTGTCCACGCCGGCCACTTCGCCTTCGGATACCTGGCAAAAAGATACGGCCTGGAATATGTTTCTGCCTATGGTTTTTCTCCCGATGCGGAACCCTCTCCACAAAAAATGGTTGAGCTGACAAAGACCCTGAAAAAGCATGGCCTTCAGCATATTTATCATGAGGAGTTGATTACCCCAAGGGTGGCAGAAACCCTCGCCAAAGAGACAAAAGTTTCTCTATTGAAGCTTCATGGAGCACATAATCTGACCAAAGACGAATTGGATAAGGGAATTACTTTTATTTCTTTGATGGAGGAAAACCTCAAGAGCCTGGAGGTTGGGCTCCAATGTCAGTAAGTGTGGTATCCGTCAGAAATCTCTCGTTCCGCTATAATTCTGAAGAAGTATTGGCTAACATATCCTTCGAAGTTGGCCAGGGGGATTATGTCGGCCTTGTGGGACCAAATGGTTCCGGCAAAACGACGCTAATCCGTAACCTGCTCGGACTCCTCAAGCCGTCCGCAGGAGCCGTGTCTCTATTTGGGAAGAGCCTTTTGGATTTCCACGAATGGCATAAAGTCGGTTATCTTCCCCAGAAATTCATAACTTCCTATCACCACTTTCCGGCAACGGTGAGAGAAGTTGTTTCTATGGGGCTCCTCTCCACCAAGAGATTTCCAAAGCGGATGGGACCTCCTGATGACAGGGCGGTAGAGAAAGCTCTGGCATGTATGGGAATCCTTGACCTGAAAAACAGACTGATTCATGAGCTCTCCGAAGGACAGCAGCAGAGGGTTTTCATCGCACGAACCATAGTAAACGAACCCGAGCTTCTGATCCTTGACGAACCGACGGCGGCAGTCGACCCGGAGACAAGAGAACGATTTTTTAGCCTCCTGAGAGACCTTAATCATCAGAAGCAAACTACCATTATCCTGGTGACCCACGATATCGGAAGTATTGGGAAATACGCTTCCAAGATAATGTTCCTGGATAAGAGGGCCATCTTTTACGGGTCATTTGAAGCCTTCTGTCAGTCTTTGGAAATGACGAATATTTTTGGAAGTCTCTCTCAACATCTCATTTGTCACAGGCACGGGTAACGTATGGAGATGATCGATTTCTTGGGGTATGGGTTTATCCAAAGGGCATTGATTACCGGTTTTTTTATCGCCCTCCTCTGTTCTTGTCTCGGATTCTTTCTGGTTTTGAGGCGTCTCTCTCTGATTGGCGATGGTTTGGCCCATGTCACCTTTGGCAGTGTAGCCGTGGCGCTGTTTTTAAAAACCTTTGCTCTCTATGTATCCATTCCACTGGTTATGATCAGCGCCCTGGGGATCTTAAGGTTGATTGAAAGGGCAAAATTACACGGTGATGCCGCTATCGGAATCGTCTCGTCGCTTGGGATTGCCATGGGAATCCTCCTAGCGAGCCTGGCCGGAGGATTTAACGTCGATCTCTTCAGTTATCTCTTCGGAAACATCTTGGCGATCAGCCAGGAGGAGATGGTCTCCTCGATCCTTCTCTCCGTGGTTGCTCTATTACTTGTTGTTTTTTTCTATCATGACCTTTTGTCCACCACGTTTGATGAAGAATCGGCAAAGACCGGAGGAATTAAAACCAGGAGAATCAATACGATTCTCTTTCTTTTGACCGCTGTGACTGTGGTCTTAACCATGAAAGCTGTAGGCATTTTATTGACCTCTGCACTTCTGATTCTACCGGCAGTCACCTCGTTACAGATTTTAAAAGGTTTCAAAGCATCCCTTCTGATCTCGTCGCTGATTGGTGTTCTGTCGGTCGTTGGGGGAATCTTTATCTCTTTTGGGTTGAATCTACCAACAGGTGCAACCATCGTTTTGTTTAACTTTTGTGTCTTTGTGGGCATGTTTGTCTATGGGAAGCAAAAAGCAGAAAAAAAGGAGGAGCGACCATGAAGATCTTTATTATGGTTTCACTATTGATGTTTGTG
>CALIBK010000082.1 GCA_938045955.1 uncultured bacterium
AGTGAGGATTGAAAGTTGAGATTACGTAATAACCCTTTTGTGTTAACTTTTCGTTTCAGTAGGTGGCCTCGTAAAGTGAGGATTGAAAGGATTCATCCATGCCTCCTTCCAATTCAATACCCAACGTTTCAGTAGGTGGCCTCGTAAAGTGAGGATTGAAAGACTCATAATCCCTAGCAAATTTCATAGCCTGCTTCGTTTCAGTAGGTGGCCTCGTAAAGTGAGGATTTTGAACGTCTCTTACCGGTTGGGATAAAATATTTATAACCAACCAACATAATTTAAAAAAAGGAATTTGATGACTCAAATCGAAGAAAGTGAACTGTTGGATTGGGGTGTCAGAATAGGTACGCAGGCTTGCCTTGATAACGTTGAGAAACACCAACTTGAAAATCTTATCGCCTCGCTCGAATCAACTGTAGATGAAAAATACTCTTTTTGGGTAACAGCGGTTTTTGCCCTTAGACAGGCAACGAGGCAGTCGAGGGGGAGACCATTAATTTCTCCGTCGACTGCTGATTTGGTCTTCTCGGCGATGAATGAACTGTCTAAGAAAAGTGCAAATAGGGAACAAGCTAGAAAAATGTTAGGGTTTGCTAAGTGGGTTTATGAAATTTCAAACAACATAAAAAAGGAGGCTCTTAAGTCTCTTAAAGGAATCAAGTCTCTTAAAGATTTTATCGAATTTTTGGAAAAAGTTGAAAAAACCGGGATCGTGAATGCCTAAATACGAGGATTTCGACAGACTTGAATGCCTTACTAGGATTGTTGGAACTTTGGTCAACAAGACTCCGCTTAGAGTTGGGAGCGGAGGAGAGCCTCCTGTAGGAAGTGCTGTTGATATAGCTGTTTTTAGGGTTAAAGAGAAACCATGTATTCCTGGTTCCAGTCTGAAAGGCATGTTAAGATCGGTAGCGGAGATGCACGCAAAAGCGGAGGGTTGGAAAGTCCATCCACCTTGGGAACAGGAACCGGACGGAGAACGGTGCGAAATATGCGGGATTTTCGGAGATCAGAAACTAGCTAGTCACGTCCAAATTTATGATGTTTTTCCCGAAGAAACGGCTAGGATTTTTGTCAAACCAGGCGTGGCCATAAATAGAGATTTTGGGAGCGTCGAACACGTATTTCACGAAGAATTTGTAGAACCTGGAACGAGATGGAAATTTCAGATGGATATTTTGAACATCCAAGTCTTTCCTAGCCCCGGAGATAACAGAGGAAGGCTTCTTCACACGCTTTTTCAAATGCTTAGAAACCCCGGTTTACAAGTTGGAGCAAGGAAGACGATAGGTGCAGGACTGATCGTTCTTTCAGAAGCAACTTGGGAGCTCTATAAACTTGAGGACGGCCAATTAAAACTCAAAGAAAGGGGGCCGTTAAGTTGAGATCTTGGGCTACGCATGCATTTTTTCAAAGAGAGACCCTCATCACGGGAGTGCTGTCAAACAGCACACCTCTTAGAATCGGGGCCGGGCAAGATTCAGCTCTCGGTTCCCTTGTCGATCTCATGGTTTTGAGAATACCACGCAAAGGCGGCGAATTTCCATACATTCCCGGTTCCAGCTTGAAGGGAGTGTTCCGAAGCTTTGCATTTATGTTCGCAAATAAGAAAGGCTTACTGGTTTGTTCAGGGGTGGGAAAAACCTGCGAAAGAAAAAAGGATGAAACTTTGGAGGATTTTCAACGGAAAGCCTGCCTACTCTGCAAAGTCTTTGGAGCCCAAGGGTACCGAGCATTGGCTACTTTTTACGATGCTTACCCATGGGACGAAAAGGGTGAGGTTTATCCTTTTAGATTCGGAGCGCGAGCAAACATTAGAGTCGGGAGAAAAACCGGATCTGTAGGAGAAGGACCTTTTGCCGTCGAGTACGTAGAACCAGGTGCAAAATTTAGCTTCTCGGTTAAGTGCATCAATTTACCCAATTATGCCTTGGGCCTCCTTTCGAGCGTTCTGCTTTTCTTTCGTGAGGGGAAAGTCAAGGTGGGAGGGTTCAAGACCAAAGGCTTCGGAGAGATCAAAGTAGAGAGATTGGAGTTCAAAACGAGGGATTTGCCACAGGAAGGCATGAGGATGAG
Organism: uncultured bacterium; assembly: GCA_938045955.1. Taxonomy (GTDB): domain Bacteria; phylum Desulfobacterota; class BSN033; order BSN033; family UBA1163; genus CALIBK01. Next base: position 2,080 of record CALIBK010000082.1, read on the forward strand.
GGCCCTTGATGAGAAAGATAGAGAAATAGAACTTTCCGAGGCCGAAGAGAGGGAAGGATGGATTGTTGCATTCGATGAAAAAGCGTGGGGATCCCTCAAAAAATTGGCAGAGGTGTGGGATAATTGGAGCTGGAAGTGATTCAGGCTGAGCCCAAGTCCAGAGCGCGGATTGAAGGAATATGTGGTTCCTTGGAGATCTTAATTAAAGTCTCCAAAGGATTGCACGTGGGAAGCGGGAAAAAAACTTTTTTGAAAATTGAGGAGGACAAGTTGAAAGCGACAGTGGAAAAATATGGAGAGAGAAGCGAACGCGCGATCGAGGCACTGATGTTCTTAGGGTTAACACAAGACATCTTACCATTTTGTGAAAGCGGGGGCAGGCCGGTAATACCAGGATCTTCAGTGAAGGGTAATGTAAGGGCAAGGTTAGAGTTGAGTTTTAGGGGTAAAGGAGGGAAAGTGCGTTCTTGTTTTGTCGATGCTGGTAGAGGGCGGAGAAGTTGGAGGCACGAAGGAATATGGGGAGAGAGAATCAGAGAGATAAGAAAAGTGCCCGTTGAAAGAGACAAAAAAGAGGAAAGACAGTGTCAATTCAAACCAGAATCACGAGAATTGAATAAGGTGTGTTTGCTTTGCGATCTTTTTGGAACCACGGGTTTAATGGGTCGTTTGGGTTTCAGCGACTTCATAGGGGACAGCGTTCAATTGGAGGATAGAGAATTTTCCTATGGAATGAAATTAATGGTCGCACCCGATGAATCGGTTTTTAAGGGCAAAGTTACTTTTCTCAACCTACAACCGGAAGAATTGGGTTTGCTTCTCCTTGGGATGGGCCTAGAGAAGGAGAGAACTGGTAGGTTGGTGCTGATGGGAAGATTAAAATATCGTGAACCGATTGGAAAAATAAAATATCATGTGGAAAGTTTGTATCTCTCTCCTCTTTCAACACCTCTGAATGTAGGTAAGATAACAGTTCAACCTGGCCAGTCGGTGAATACTCCGATTCTCGACCAATTGGTTTTCCAGCTGATTTCTCTGGCGAAATCCAAATTTGGAGATGAAATCGAAGTCATTGACGAAGTAAAGCGGCTGGATCAGATCCAGCTAAGGAGGTGAATGTTTGTTAGTGGAGTATAAGCCTCCACCCTATCCTATGTACAAAGCCTACTTCGTCCCTTATTGGGACGAGAGAACGGGGGAATTTTGGAATGCTAGGAAAGTTGAACAAACCGATGTTGAGAATTGGAACCAAGCGTTGGAAAAATTACGCCACTTTGTGAGGAAAGCCTGTGAATGTTCAGAAGTCGAGGAAAAAGTGGAGAGGTTGGAACTCATCGGAGATCTGATTGCTCTCTTCTTCAAAATACCGCTTCTTCTAGAGCCCATCCCAACACTCGTGAGTTCTCTCAAAGGCTATCTCTGCTGGAGACTTCTACCCAGAGAGTTGAGAGATAAAAAAGCATTTGAGGGGGATTTCATCGCTTTTGCAAAGGAGATGGTTCAAGCCGTGGAAATAAGCAGATATCAAAAGGAGATAGAAGACCTCCGACAGCTTATGGAAGAGAACAGGGAAAAAATAGAGAGATGTTGGTTCACTTTGCCGGCCGATACTAGACCCGTGTTTAACACTTCTGGTCTCATTCCTCATTCCCTCACGACTTCCGCTCTCGCTTGGGCTCACGCCATAGAAAACGGGTGTGAAAGGGAAGAAGTAGCGATTATCCGACTGGCGGCACTTCTCCACGATATTGGGAAACCATTCGCTCCAATGGCCCACGTTGAGGCCTCGGTTGAAATAGCAGAAAAGTTGCTCTCCGATATCCTTGATCAGGAGGATCTGGAAAAAGTTTGTGAAGCGATCAGAGACCATCACAGAAAAGCGACTAGTTGGGGCAAATTCATTGGGTGGGCGGATTTCCGTTCCTCGGCTAGTGATAGAGTACAAAGACTTTTCGATGAGTACCTCAAACGACCAATAGAAGAAAAGCTTCGTCGCCCTGTTCAAGAACAAGAACTCGATTCTTGGGAATTTTGGAAAGGTATTAATGAGAAGTACCCAGAGGCGATTTACTCATGGAGCGTAGATTTTGTAAAAAAAGTAAAGGAAGATACAGAAAATTTTTTGAAACCTCTCCAATTCGAGCCCGTCGAGCCCGTAGAGGGGGTAGAGTTTGCGTGCATAGATATAGGAGGTATTCAGGAGTTCATCAGAACCCCACAAGAGCTAAAAGCTGTTGGCGCGGCTAGTTTTGCTCTAGACGTGCTGGTAATGGTTTACCTTCCTGCCTTCATTCAGGAGGATTTGAAAAGAAAGGGTGTTTGGTTCCCCTCTGAAGCTTTTCTCTATACCGCAGGTGGGAACGTTTTCTTTATTTTACCCGAGAAGCTCGAAAATGACATCAAAAGTTCACTTGAAAAGGTTAAAGGGGCGAATAGTAAACTTTCTATTCGATTCAGAGCTGGTTTTTGCCCTTTCAAAGTTATTTACACGCTTCTTTCACAAGATTTGGCAAAGGAGATGGGACTGAAGAAGCTGGAAGTGGGACATGAAACTGTTCAAACGAGAGTGGGCTTTTGGCTCTGCCACACATGTAAACGTCCAATCGAACGGGAGGGAAATTGTGAAAGCTGCGAGAAGCTAACGGAACTAGGCAGCCAATTTCACTTCAAAAAAAGATGGGAATCTTCCTTTAGGATAGGCGATACGGCACTTTCACCAAAGATGTCCTTCGGAGAGTGGGAGAGAGCTAGTAAGTATCTCATGGAGTTCCTAGCTGGTCACGATATAGAAGAGCTCCAAAGAGGGGAAAGAAGAAGGAGCTATGCAGTAGTTAAAGTGGACGGAAACCTGATGGGCGCCTTCATAGGAACATCGGTTTCGCTAACGGATATGTACGAGAGAAGTGCAAGGGTAGACATTGCACTCAAGAAATCTTTCGAAAAATCCATTCAAGAATGTTTTGAATCCCTGGAAACACTTGATCCAAGTGTCGCTAAAAAAGTTGGATGTTTACCAAAGCTAGGCCTGCTCTACATGGGGGGCGATGATGCCCTTATGCTTGTTCCTTCTTGGTTGGCACCTGTTTTTGCCCTTTCAATAGGTCATAAGTTTAGAAACTATCTGGGGCAAGCAAGGGGACTTTCAATAGGAATAGCGGCTGGAAAAGCTAAGGCTCCCGTATGGTCTCTCATTTCAGCTGCGGATGTGCTGGAAGAAGAGGCAAAGAAAAAAGCAAGAGGGAAACCAACTCTCAGTTCCATATGTTTTGATATAAGCGAAATCACCCTTTCTGATTCTTCTGTACGATATCGACGCAATGACCTCCAAGTCAGGAGAATTACACAACAACCTTTCTTAATCGGAGAAGGGGAAAAAATGGAAAGGATACTCGCTCTCCTTTCCGGAAGAGAAGGTTGTCGAGAGTGGTATAAGTGGTCATACTCACTATCCAGGTTTGGGGAAACCGAGGAGCATACAAGGGAGCGAAACTCTATGAAAAGAGTGAGGAATATTCTTAGAGAAGCTTTAACTAAGGCGGAAAGTCTGTTTGGAGATCGGCCCGCCTCCCAGAACTATGTTGTCGCAACTTCTGTTATTTACCTTAGAAGGCAGTTGGCACGGATAGAAACAGAAAAAAAGAGAGAATACCAGATTGCGTACGATTTGGTGCCCGAAGGCTGGGGCGAAGAAGCCGTTTATGGTGATGTTGATTTGTTGATTAAAATGCTGGGAGGGGGGGCAATATGATAAAGTTCGGCGTTACGGTGAGAACGGTTGGTTTAGCAACTTTTGGAGCTGGACAATTGTTCACCTTTGGGCCGGATATCCAATTCACGAAAAAGGACGACCGGCCTTATATTCCCGGCTCGAGCCTGAAAGGGGCTTTGAGATCTGCGGCAACTAGGATCGCAAGAGCATACGGCTTCACGAGTTGCGGAAAAATAGAAGCTAGTGAGATAGGATCATGCTCTTGCGATGTCTGTACGCTTTTTGGCAAGCCCAGCGAAACTCTAGCAAGCCAATTAATAGTAGAGGATTTAGAATCAAAGCTGGGGGGGCGCTTGATCCCCATAACTAGGGTTACTTTGGAAGATAAAACCCAAAGGGCAAAGGAAGGATACCTCTATACCCAAGAACACGCATGCCTAGAGGAGTTTGAAGGAAGGGTGATCCTCATCCGGCCTGAAAAGAGACTGCAGGGGCTTCTGCTTTTGGCAATGGCAGAACTCAGAACCGGAAGGATAGGAAAAGACACAATCATGGATTTGAAACTCATAGAAACAAGGGAACTAAAAAATGAACTAGAGGAGAAATGGCAGGAGTTACTTGGATTTTTGGAAACGTGGCTTTGGGAGGGGAGAGTGTGAGGTTTCTAGAGATATCTCTTGAGTTGAAGTCCCCAGCTATCGTTACAAAAAGAAGGACCAAGTGGGGATTCAAGTCAGCTTTGGATCATATCCCCGCGAGCACGCTTAGAGGGGCAATCCTTTCCTCAGCATTTTATCATGAGAAAATAGACCAGGAGAAGCTCCGGAAAGAAGCGGGTGACCCCAGCTTAGTTTGTACTCCAGCCTATCCGCTCTCAAATCGCGAAAAGTGTTGGCCCTCTCACCCATTCCTATTCAAGTGTAAGGTGTGCGAAGCAAAAGAGGAGAGTGGAGAAAAGGAGGGGATATGGAACATCGGTGAACAGGGAATCGCTGCTCTGGAAAGAGGAGAGCAACCTAAGATTCCAGTTCTCTGTCCTAACCGGCACATCGCCCTTCAGCCACTCCATCCAAGGATGTTTGGATCTTCAGCACGTTATTTCTCCTCGGTTTGTGTTGGAATAAACAAAAACAGAGGTTCCTTTGAAGCGGGGATGTTGTACGAATACGATGCGCTCGCGGGAAGTTTCTGGGCTGAGATAGCCTGTCCTGAAGGAATTGATATTGAACGTGGTTTTGAACTCTGGATAGGAAGGGGTGTATCAAGGGGTTTTGGGCACGCTGTGATCACCTCAGTTAATGAAATCGATCTGGAAAGGGAGATCGAACGGGCCAAGGCTGCCGTAAAGAACAATAGAATAGTTCTATACGCACTCTCGCCTCTTCTTTTCGCAGAAGAGGGATCTTGGACCGGGTCTCCACAAGTGATTGATCTCAATGGGGTAGCTAAAAGGTTGAATGCTGATAAAGGCGGGAAACTAAAGGTTGAAAGGGTTTATGGCAGAACATTTGAATTCGATTCCGGGTGGGACTTGCTAGGAGGTAAAAGGAGACCTTCTTTCTTCCCCGTAATTTCTGCTGGTAGCATTTTGGTTGCAGAGCTCTCGGAAGATGTGAACTGGGAAACTCTAGGAGCTCTCGGGATTCTTGGCACGATTGAGAAAAACGGGGGGCACGTGATCGTCAACGTGAACCAACTTACTCCTTTGAGAGGACACCCCATGGAGAAGGTTGGGCAACCTTGGCCGAGTTGGAGTGATGACATTGGAACACCTCTTTCCACTAAAAAATAGGACGATAGGCCGCTTGGTGTTTGAGGTAAAAAGCCCGCTTCATGTTGGTACCGGGGAGGCGGAAGTGAGGAAAACAGCTCTCCGAGTTGGTGAGAAGTATCTCATTCCCGCTTCAACGATAAAAGGCGCCATACGACGAATGGCTGAGTGGGTGATCAAAACGATGAAAATCAAGGATCTCAGCCATTTGGCTAAAGCTTTCGATTTGGATGAAGGAGGGGTAAGATGTGTTAAGGGGCATGAGGACGAAGTAATAACGTGGTTCTTGGAGCAACAAAAAATCGTAAGGGTCTTGCTAAGCTTAGGTTTCGAAGATGAATTGAGAGAATTGGGGGTTCTACCGGAATCTGGGTGGACAGAAAGCCTCGAAGAAAAAAAGCTGGGCGAACTAATACCACCCGAGCAGAGAGAGCAAATAAAAACTGAGCGAAGGGAGCTACTTAAGAAAATGGCCGAGGCTTATGTTACTACTCTTCATCCGCTTTATAGACTCTTTGGAGGACAGTCGATCGCAGGTAAGCTGAGATTTTTAGACGTGCTTTTTAGGGGCAAATTAATAGAGAAGCCCGGCGTGGCGATAGATAGGAAGAGCCGTAGGGCTATGGAACATCGTTTATTTTTCTACGAATCGGTTGAACCAGATGAACTTTCCTTCTGGTTAATAGTCGATAACCTCATACCGGGTGAAGAGGATTCAAAACTGTTGGCCGCAACACTCGAAATCATTAAGGAGATCGGGCTGTTTTTAGGTTCAAGAAAAAGCGCAGGGATGGGAAAACTGGAATTCAAAGATAGCACTTTCTGGACCATCGAACTGGAAAAGGATGAAAGGGGGGTCGCGCTTGGGAATCCTTTTGAAAAGGG
>CALIBK010000083.1 GCA_938045955.1 uncultured bacterium
AACGGGAATCCAGAAGGGGTTTATCTTTAAATAATACTAAGAATCGCTCAATTTGGGATAATGATATCGTACTGTTCTCCGTTCAGGAGTAAAAGATGAGGATTTTAGTGATCGAGGATGAAAAGAAGGTGGCCAGCTTTATCAAGAAGGGTCTTGAGGAAGAACATTATGCGGTGGATCTGGCTTTTGATGGAGAAACTGGACTCTATATGGTTGAAACAAACGACTATGATCTGGTCGTCCTTGACCTCATGATTCCAAAGATTGACGGGATGGAAGTCTTGAGGAGAATTCGTGGAAATAAGAATAATGTTCCTATTCTTGTCTTAACGGCAAAAGATTCTACAGATGATATTGTCAGGGGCCTCGATGCAGGGTGTGATGATTATCTTACCAAACCCTTTGAATTTAAAATATTTTTAGCAAGAGTCCGTGCATTGCTTCGACGGGAGAAAATGGATAAAGAACCCATCCTTAGAGTAGCTGATCTGACCCTTCACCCGGTGACCCATAAGGTGACAAGAGGAGGGAAAGAGATCGAGCTGACCAGCAAGGAATATGCTCTGCTGGACTATTTTATGAGAAATCCCAATCGTGTCCTTACAAGGACCATGATTTCTGAACATGTATGGGATTATCATTTTGATTCCATGACCAATGTCATTGATGTCTATGTGAATTATCTTCGAAAAAAAATTGATAAAGGATTTGAAAAAAAATTGATCCATACGATTCGAGGGGTGGGTTACATCCTTTCTCCTGATCGTCCTTGACTTTTGTCTCCGGAAAAACAAGGGGGTAAAAAAAAGACGCATGCATTTCTTAAGTATCCGGTTCAAACTCACCCTCTGGTACGTCCTGATCCTTGGCATCCTTCTTATCTCCTTCAGCACCCTCCTATATTTCACCCTCTCCAACAGCCTTCATCGAGATGTAGATAACAAATTGAGATCCCTTGCGGAACTCATTGCCGCCGAATCTTCCTCTCCCCTTTCGAAGTTTGGTTTTGGAAGTATCGATCAAGCCCTGGAGCTTTCTCTGGACCTAAAACCCATCGGGAAGTTCATTCAGGTACTGGACGAGTCAGGGAGGGTGGGACGCCGATCTGAGAATTTGAAGAATGTCCAGCTCCCGGTCTCTCTCCAGACACTAAAAAATGCAACACAGGGGATTGTCACCTTTGAAACCCATCGAATTGGAAACCTCCCTCTCCGAATCATCACCTATCCTGTAAAAGAAAATCATCACATCACACGGATCATCCAGATTGCTTCTTCTCTCGAAGATGTAGAAGAAGCCCTGAATAAACTTTTCCTCATCCTTCTTATTACGGTTCCTTCTGCCCTCGTGGTTGCAAGCCTGGGAGGACAATTCCTCGCTCGTAAAGCTTTAAAACCGGTCGATCAGATCACCCATACAGCGAGGGTCATTACTACGAAAAATTTGAATCAGAGGATCGAGCCTCTTAAGGTCAAGGATGAAATCTCACGGCTGGTTGATACGTTTAACGACATGATCTCGCGATTAGATCAATCCTTCAATCAGATAAAACAGTTTACAGCGGATGCCTCCCATGAATTAAAAACTCCGCTTACGATTCTTAAAGGGGAAGTGGAGGTCGCCCTTCGAAAGGTAAGATCTCCTTCTGAGTATATTCAGGTCCTTGAGAGCAATTTAGAAGAGATCAATCGGATGTCGAAAATCGTGGATGATCTCCTCTGGCTCTCAAAAGCCGATATCGGTGAGATTAAACTTCAGAGAGAGGAGGTAAACTTAACCGCTATTATCCAGGAACTGGTGGACCAGATGAGTTTAATTGCTCAATCTAAGAGAATCCAGATTCAGACTATTCACCCTAATGGGGGCGAGGAGATTCGAATTTATGGTGATGCCTTAAGGATGAGGGAACTCTTTTTAAATTTGATTGACAATGGAATCAAATATACAGAGGAAGGTGGAGAAATCACCATTCATCTCCAGAAGGAGAGGATGTTATCCAACCAGGAGGGAAGAAATTCCTCCGATGGAAGAAAGGCGGAATTTGCAAAGGTCATTATTTCTGATACTGGAATAGGGATCTCAAAAGAAGACCAGAAGAAGATCTTCGATCGATTTTACAGGGTCGATAAAGCTCGCTCAAGAGGGCAAGGAGGAAGTGGGCTTGGGCTAAGTATCTGTAAGTGGATTGTAGAGGCCCATCAAGGAGAGATCGAGGTAGAGAGCGAGCCCGGAAAAGGAAGTTCTTTCATTGTCAAATTACCCCTTTACAATCCACCTCTTACCTAAATTGAGCGATTCTTGGTATTATTTAAAGATAAACACTCTGGATTCCCGTTTTCACGGGAATGACGTTTTCATTCATCGGGTGACAGTCGTCATTCCTGCGGAAGCAGGAATCCAGTATATTTGATTCAATTAATGGTGAAAAATCGCTCAATTTAGGTCTTAATCAAACCTTTTAATCCAAAACTAATCCCTCACTGAAGGGTGGGAATCATTTTAGCCTGACAGGGGTATTTCCGAAACCCCTATCA
>CALIBK010000084.1 GCA_938045955.1 uncultured bacterium
TCCCCTTTACCAAGAGATACAATAGTAAGGGAACGCCCACAAAAGAAGTAATGATTCCTACAGGGATGATCGCAGGGGAGATGATCGTTCTTCCAAAGGTGTCTGAGAGGATTAAAAGAAGAGAACCTGCAAGGGCAGAATAAGGGATTAAATCACGATGGTCTCCGCCGATAAGAAGTCGAACCAAATGGGGTGCAATAAGCCCGATGAAGGCAATGATCCCCGCGAAAGAAACGCCAAGAGAGGTAATGAGAGAAGCCAGTACCATGGACCTTACCCTCAACTTCTCCGGGTGAATTCCAAGAGATTTTGCCGTTTCGTCTCCACTGAGCATGGCGTTGAATTGCCACCTCATGGAAAGGAAAAGGTAGAAAATTATTAAAAATCCGGTCCCCAAAATACCAATCTCAATCCAGTTCGATCGACCCACATCCCCAAAGGTCCAGAACACCACCGCAGCCACCTTGACATCCTCTGAAAAAAGGTGAATCAACATGGTCGAGGCTTGAAAAAAAGAAGACATCGCCACACCTGCAAGGATCATTGCCGTCGGAGTCATGCCTCTAAGCTTTACCAGTGTCAGAATCATGAACACAGCAAATAAAGAAAAAATAAAGGCAAAGAGGGGAACCATATAGGGATTATGAATCACAATCCCCTCTGTCCCTACTCGCTTTAGTTGGCCGCTTCCAAAAAAAACGATAGCCATCGCAGCTCCAAAAGCAGCTCCACTGGATATTCCAAGAGTAAAAGGGGAGGCTAAAGGATTTCTCAACACCGTCTGCATCACCGCACCGCTTACCCCTAAAATTCCCCCGATCAGGAAGGCTGAAAGAATTCTCGGAAACCTTATATTCCAGATCACGACACTTCCAAAAAAATCATGAAGAGAGACATGAAAAGCCCCCTGAGAAAGCGCCAGGACCCCGGAAGCGATTAAAAGGAGAATAAGTGCCCAACCCAGATATTTTCTCTTTCTCTCGAATGCCTGAAGCCGCCTCTCACCACTGAGAGGTGTCCAGTCGACCTCCCTTTCCATATTTTTCCTTCAATCCATCAAAGACATCTTTACCCACAAAAAAACGATAGATCTCTCGGGCCTTTACTTCAAAGTCAATGTCCAAAAATCTTTTCGGATATAGAATCTGGGCAATCAAATAAGAATCTACCATGGCCGTCTCAACATTCGTCGCGTAATAATTGAAAGGGAATATCCCGTAAACCTCGCCTCTTTTAAAGGCCTTGAGAGAATGATAAAAAGCCTTTTGTCTTTTATAATCCTGTTTGACCAGGTGAAGATTCCCTAAATCCAGAAATAGAATATCTGGATCGGCTTTTAAGAGAAACTCCCTATCGACAAATCGATGACCCCTACAATCTTTCATGACGTTTCGGGCATTGACGGCTAAAAAGGGAGGAAATTCACATTCGGTTGACTCAATCCCATGGCCTCCTTTCAATCCAAGGGCTCCTACATAAACATACGGTTTTTTCTCCTCAGGAATATCCTTGGTCCTTTTCTGTAACGTTTCCATATTCATTTTAATATAGGTTATGACCTCTTCTGCTCTTCTTTTCTGATTCAATGCTTCGCCCCCAATCGAAAAGGATTGAAAAAGCTCCTCTGAATAAAAGTTTCCCATTGCTCCATAACTCAGGACCAGAACGGGTTTCCCTGTCCGATATTGGAGGATATCTGCTTGTTCCCGATTCATATAAGTGACTAAAATCAAATCTGGATTAACCTTCAAAATAGCCTCTGGATTGGGATTGGAATCTGGTCCGCCAAGTCCCACGATGGGCAACTCAGAAAGCTTCGGATAGGCCATCCGATAGGGTCTTCCAACCGGAGACCAATCCCTTTCTGCCTGCTCCACCCCAACCACCTTCTCAAACCCTCCAAGAAATATCACCAACCTCAGTGCACCCGGGCCAATAGCAACGATTCCCCCGACCTCCCGGGGGATCTGGATTGATCTTCCAAGAGTATCTTTGATGGTTTTTACTTCCAATGCCTTCGAATCACTAAAGAAGACCCCTATTAAAAAAATGATGATTAAAATGACCTTAACTAATTTTTTCATTAATCGATCCTCCATATGATCAGCCCTTCTTCTACAAAAGTGGTATGTTTTATTAATCCTTCTGTTTCATATCGATGAAGAACACGAAGAATTTTTTCATTATCCGGGTGACCACCTTCCACCTCAATAAAACCGGATAGGTCTTCGAGGGCCTCTTCAATACTTCCTTCCCACTCCCAGGAATCCTCAAAGAATTCAAGAAAGAAACTTCTGCCCAATGACTTCAATGTCTGATCTACCATCAAAACCCCAGGAGGAGGACAAAGTTCTAATCCATGAAGTTTAAATACTTCCTCCATTAATGAGTTTCTTCTTTTTCTCCCCCATCCGACATAGGAGAGCCATCTTTTTGAACAAGCCTCCATTTTGAGAAGATCTTCCCGGGTTTTCACCGCAGAGGTCATCACTGCAATAACTAAATCAAAGTTTTTTCTCAGGCCAAAAACATCCGTATCTATTTCATCCCAGAACCCTACTTGAAGATGGATATTCTTTATCTTACGTTTCTCCGCCTCCATCAATAAAATCTTGGACATCTCTTCGGAACAATCGATTGCGTAGACGAAGGAGGCCTCCTGAGCCATGGGAAGGGTATAAATACCTGTCCCGACTCCTATTTCAAGGATTCTTTGATTCTTAAAGTTGACCCCCGCTTTTTTAATCTTATCGATTAGATTTACAGCCTTAGGATAGACCTTTTCTGAAAAAGGCTTTGGATACCTTTTGGCTTTCATATCCCAAAAATATTTGGTTTTTACTCGATCCATAATCCAATCTTTCTCCATGGATTGAGACCCAGAGAAAAATAATTTTCCAACCTCTCCCCTTTTTCCATTTCTAATTTCTTAATGATATACAGATATTTCTTATATTCATTCAGATTTTTTGCCATAAATAAGGCCAGCCTCAACCCCCACAGCCAGGGAAGTCCCTCCCGATTTACTCGGGCGTCCGCCTCGAGCTTCTTCCATTCAAAACCGGGGACCAAAATCTTTCCTCCACCCGATTCTTTATGAAACTGAAAGAATATCCCGGCAGCATTTTTATCCTTTAGGCGCTCCCTTTCTTTATCAGAAAGAGGTAAAACCACCATATTTCGTTTTCCAGGGGTGGTGTTAAAATAGGATTGAATCATATCCTCCTTACACCAGACTGGACTGCCAATGTAAAAATAATCCATCCCTTCCTGAGGTGGAATCTCATCAAGGATAAATTTAATGATCAAATAACCCGAAAGAAGTCCAGGGCAGAGGTGGTCATGAATTTCCATGGCTTTAAGAATCTCCTGCGGAAGCCCTTCCATCCATAAAAATGAAACACTGATCAGTCTGGTTTCATTTCCTCCAAAAATATTTTCTTTGAATCGTTTTTCCCAATGGGTGGGATTCTGGAGAAGATCTTCCCGAACAAGATCCATAATCATCATTCTTGAAAAGATTTCTTCCTTCCCTTTGGTTTTCAAATTTCTTAGAACTAACTTTGAATTTATTTCAAAATACGCAGCCTTCTCCTTTTCTCGATTAAAGAAAAAAAGGTATAGGGGATAATGGGGCTCACTTCTCAAAAGAATTAAATTCCTCCTCCCAATGCTACATCCTAATCGTTCATTTATTGTATCAAGAAGGGAAAGGCTTTCTTCTCCTCCCACCCTTACGAGAGAGGCGTTAGTCACCGTAAGAAGATTTCTTTTTTCTATGACCTCAAGAACCCCACCGGCCTCTCTATCTACTTTTTCAATCATTACATGAAATTCCTGGGCTGATCCTATCCCGGTTAGGGCCTGACTTCTTAATGGAAATAGAAAAGAGAAAAATAAAAAAATATAGATCCACTTATTTGATCTAATCATCTTTAGCCCCTTCCTTAAAATTTAGGTAATTTGGAATTTTTTGGTTTTGAGGCAAATTCATTCCTTTCAATAATCTTTTCTCTTTTTCTCATTATGATATCCCCTTCTCCTGGGGATAATTAAAATATGTATGCAACCTGACCTGTTACATATAGTCCTGGAGCCCGATCATCCGCACTTTCCATATATCTTTTGTTAAAGAGATTTTCGGCGCTAAGTGAAAGAGTCAGGGTCTTAAACAATTCTTTCCAAAGTTTGATATCGACCGTGGTATACCCATTAATTGAGGCGATGGTCTGGGTCATCTCATTCGTATAAACAAACTGCCGACTTTTAAACCGCCCCAATAGGCTTATATTTACATAGGGATTCAACCATGTAATACCTGCCTTTATCTGATGTTTGGGTGTTCGAGTCAATGCCTGGCCTTCAATCTCTGGCCTCTGATCAAACTGGTCAATTTTGGCTCTATTATAGGTGTAATTCAAAAAGGGGATGAGGTTTTTAGTAAAATCAAACCTCACATCTATTTCTATTCCATAAGAGATCACACGATCAATATTTTCTCTCCGATAGAGAGGCCTGCCATTAAGAGAATCTCCTGTGGGAACATAATATAAAAAATCACTACCTATAGAGTAATAGATAGAGGAGTTTATCTTTATAGGCTTCCACATGAATGAATCCAGACCAAACTCAAAAGAATCGATCTTTTCAGGATTAAGTTTTGGATTGGCGATTTTATAAATTCCCCACATGATCCCTGATCTGCATAGATCATCAAGAATGGATGCCCTGAATCCCCTTCCATAGGATACATATGTACTTAATCCAGAAGTCCATTGATATCGTGCAGAGAGTCTGGGGGAAAGAGCATGCCAACTGTTCTCTTCCTGTTTTCCGTTTAATTGATTAAAAGGGGAAACGGTTGAGAAGAAACTTCCATCAAAGAATCTTGCATAATCATATCTTATCCCAGCAAGAATGGATAACCGTTCTTTAAAGAGGAATAGTTCATCCTGAAGCCAGAGGCCATAGATTCTCAATTTGCCTTTATTGTCTGCCCGGTCAGGAGAGGTTTTATAAATATCCGAGGCATCGACTCTCCCTTCCCGGATATCTCCTCCTAAGGTAAGAAAGTTATGGGTAAGAAGGGGGATGGTGAAACTTCCATCTATCCCCATATCAGTCCGATCCGAATCGACATCAAATCGAGTATAAGTCATCTTTCTCAAACGCTCACTCACCCGCTGATAATTTTCGTTCTGCCAGAATATCTTTCCCTGCCATCTCATCTCTCCTGATCCCCCCTGATAGCGAAGGGAGTACATCCAGGTATCAAACTCTCGATGGACCCCATCTTTAGCGAAATATTTAACCCCCTCCCCTCGTTTGTCATCGAAATAGTCCACTCTGAAAACGATTGAGTTTAATTTATTAAAATCATATCCAAAGGTGGCACTCCCAATCCCTTCTTCTACAAATCTCTTTACGGTGTACGGGGTTCGCATTTCCTCCGGGGTTGAAATATATCCATCACTGTTAAGATAGTGGAGGGAACCTTTAAAAAAGAAACCCGAATCTTTTTCCTTTGGAAGGCGGCCTGAAAAATCCACATTTGCTCCAACAGTATCATATGTCCCATAAAAGCCCTCGACTGAACCTTTAAAGGGTTTATCCGGTTTGGTGGTAATGATATTGATGACCCCTCCCATGGCATTATTTCCATAGAGGGAAGAAGCAGGTCCTTTAAAAATTTCGATCCGCTCAATTTCATTAAGATGGATTCTATTAAAATTGACCTCTCCGGTATCACTTTTGTTAATTGGAATACCATCTATGAGCACCAAAGTTCTTGCCTGTTCGTTGGAAAGTCCTCTGAGGGTAGCCTGAGCTCCTAAGCTATAAACCCCGTTTCCTCTCACATGAGTTAATCCAGAGAGATAGCTCAAAATATCATCAACTTTGCTCCCGCTCCCTCGATGTCGTTCAATTTCATCCTTTGTAATTATTTCAATTCTTCCGGAAACCTCCTCTATCATTCGTTCTGTTCGGGTCGCTGTAACAACAATCTTTTCAAGGGTGATTTCCTTTTGGACTTCCTGGGCAAATCCTAATGAATTTAAAAAAATAAAAATAGATAATCCAAACACCAATCTTCTTCGTCTCATACCACACCTCCATATCTTTTATCACCTCTTCTTTGATGTTAAGTATAAAAAGGGACCATATCTTTTTCTCTTGATACTTTAAAATTTCACCTCCTTTCTCAACATATTCTCATCCACCAAGCCATCATGACTCGTGATGTATCCTTTAGCCAGAGATGTTCCTCTCGGAAAAAGATTTTCTTACCAAAATCAATCATTTCCTCAGACCGGAGGATGTATCTACAAAAAACACTTCGGTGTTCTAAGAACTCCCTCAAATTATGATAAGCAAACGAATCCTCTACCTCATAGCTCTCTGCAAAAACCAATCTATAATTTTTATAAAAAGGAATTAACTGGAAATGCAGCGAGTCAATCTCGTAGACAAGAAAAATATTTTTTGCCCCGGTTTGAAATAATTTCTCAAAAGCTTCTCCAATTCCAATTTGTGTAAGATGAAGGGAATTACAAGCAACCATAAGGTCATAGTTCAACCACTCCTCTGGACAAATCGTCTCCCAAAATCTTTGATCTATTTTTAGCCTTTTTATCCTTTTCTTAAAAATCTCTTCCTCCAGGAGATCTCTCATTCCCGAAGAGGGCTCAAGGGCTGTGACATGACAACCCCAGTGAGAAATAGGGATAGAAAGGACTCCATTCCCAGCACCTATATCCAGGACTCTCCAACCAGGAGATATTATTCTCTTTAACACCTCGATAATCTTTTGGTGATAACGAGTATGTTCCACCCAGAGCTTATACCATTTCGCATAATGATCCCAGAACTCAATGGATGCTGGCGAAATCGCTCTGATTCCTTTCCCCATCGTCATTTAACTTTAATGAATTTTCCTTCGGGAATCTCGGACCGACTTCTTGTCAGGAAATTTCGGGAAAGAGTTAAAAGGGAATTTCCTTTCGTTTAAAATAAAAAAGCCATGAGGTTCATCACTTCAGTGATGATTTCGCTCCATCATGGCTTAGCTTGAAGAAATATTTTTAAGAGAGGGGCTTCTGCCTTGAATTTTTATTACGTTAAAACGTTTTTTATTTAACCAATTTTGGCCACCATGTCAAGAAGACACCCAGTCCTAAATCCACCGCCTCTGTTTATGAAACGGAATGAGAACGGGTCAGAAGCACGGACAAGAACGTTGGTTACTCCAAAAAAGACCCTGGATCGCACTCTGAATGAGTTTTCCACTTCGTCCTTGTCCAAGTGCCTCGGCATTTGAATTTTTAGGCAAAGCTCTCCACGCTGTTATTTGTGGCCATGTTTTTATTTAGCTTTTAGAACGTTGTATTTGTTACCTGAACGGCACACAACTAAGCTGCATAATTCGTTGTCTCGCTTTAACCAATAATTCCAGTGAGGGATAACCTTTTACAAGTCTGATGATTAACCACGCGCATGCTTGACCACTCGTCCCGGTATTCTAATCAAAGAAAACCAGATGGCTTTCATCCGTTTTGACGCCAAAGACCCTCCCAGTACCAGCCATATCATCGCCGATTTCAGGTTGAAAGCAAGAATCATGATCCACCACCAGGCAATGTTTTCCCCGAAGTCCATTGATGGTAGCCTCCTTGGATGGGCTTTTTCACTCTTGGTAATGTCAACTTTTTTGTGTAAAATTTTTTTGAGCTAACTTCTGAAAGAATGGAAGATTATGGCGCACTTGAGTTCCCTTCGTTCACGCTTCGCCCCCAATAGGATTTGTCCTCCAATGAAGTTCCATCTTCAAACAGATAAAAGCCAGAAGATTATAGCAGGCCTGCTCCCCAGCAATAATCTCCATGGACTTTGTTCTGCGCTTAAACTCCTTATTGAGACGCTTCCGCCTCTGGCGGACAATGATGTTTGTAGTTCTAAGAGAAATCCATTCCTCTTCAGGGAAGTTAAAGAAGGTTAAACATGCCTCTTCCGACCGAGTCGGATCCACCTCTGGTGGAAAAGAGTTCTCCAAACATCGGACCGCCGAAGGGAGTTGCCTCTCC
>CALIBK010000085.1 GCA_938045955.1 uncultured bacterium
TCATCGTGGGCTTTTACCTTTTTCCTCTTCCGAATATATTTTTTATACACAGGATGGAGCACCAGGCGATTCACCATCACCACGACGGTCTTATCCATCTTATCGCTTATGACCACCCCGATTAACGTCTTTCTCTTCCCACGCTCTTCCATATCCCTACTTCCCTTTCCCTAAGACCCTCTCCCGAAGGATGGTCTTAATTCGAGCGATCTCCTTTTTGACCTGAGAGATTCGGGCCACATTCTCGAGCTGTCCTGTGGCATGTTGAAATCGAAGATTAAGAAGTTCCTCCCGAAGGGTCTTCTCCTTCTCTAACAGCTCTCCCTCACTCAGGAGCCTGAGATCTTTAGCTTTCATGAATGGACCCCTCTCGCTACAAATCTTGTCTTGATGGGAAGTTTGTGGGATGCCAGAAGAAAGGCCTCTTTCGCCCTTTCCTCTGGAACTCCCTCCATTTCATAGAGAATTCGGCCTGGCCGAATGACCGCCACCCAATCCTCCGGTGGTCCTTTCCCTTTTCCCATCCGAGTCTCGGCCGGTTTCTTCGTGATAGGTTTATCAGGAAAGATTCGTATCCATACGCGTCCTGTTCTCTTAATGAATCTTGTAATCGCAATTCGGGCTGCTTCAATCTGCCTCGAAGTCAACCAACCACATTCGAGGGCCTGGAGCCCATAGTCTCCAAAGTTGAGGGTATTCCCACGATAAGCAGCCCCTTTCATCCTCCCTTTCTGCATCTTCCGATATTTCGTCTTCTTTGGCATTAACATAGTTTAATCTTCCTGTTAGATTGCCCTCTCCTCCCCTTCTCGTGTCGGGAAGACTTCCCCCTTAAAGATCCAAACCTTTACCCCGATAACTCCATAGGTGGTCTTGGCCTCTGCGAGTCCATAATCAATATCCGCTCGAAGGGTATGGAGTGGAACACGTCCCTCACGATACCATTCACTCCGGGCCATTTCAGCCCCTCCTAATCTTCCGGAGACAGCGATCTTGATCCCTTTGGCCCCCAATTTCATTGCAGAGGTCACTGCTCTCTTCATAGCCCTTCGAAATCCCACTCGCCTTTCCAGCTGGAGGGCTACATTTTCTGCTACCAATTGAGCGTCAAGCTCTGCCCGTTTGACCTCCTGGATATTGATAAAGACCTCTTTTTGAGTCATCCTTTGGAGTTCATTTTTGAGGTTTTCCACCTCCGCCCCTTTTTTCCCTATGATAATCCCGGGTCGCGCCGTATGGATCGTTACCTTTACTTTTTTGGCTTTGCTCGCTGCTCGCTCGATCTCAATCTTTGAAACTCCGGCATGATAAAGCTTCTTCTTCAGAAAGTCCCGAATCTTGATATCCTCGATCAGGAGCTGGGGGTAATCCTTCTCGGCAAACCATCGAGAATTCCATTCCTTGATATACCCTAATCGAAATCCAATTGGATGTACTTTTTGACCCAAGGCGTTCCCTCCCTTCACCTCTCATCCAGAATGATGGTAATATGGCTCGTCCTCTTACGGATCATCGTCGCTCGACCGAGGGCGCGTGGAATGTAACGTTTCCAGGTCGGCCCTTGATCGACCGTAATCCTTTTAATATAGAGTCGGTCTAAATCGATGGTTTTCTTCTGCTGGGCATTGGCAATGGCTGATTTCAATAACTTAAGAATGACACGGGATGCGGCCTTCTTCGTGAAGGAGAGGATATTAATCGCCTCCTCCGATCCCTTTCCCCGGATCAGGTCGGCAACTAACCTCGCCTTCCTCGGGGCTAATCGTGCAAATCTAAGCCTCGCCCTGACTTCCATTCCTTCTCCCTTCCCTCTCTACCCTGTCTTCCCTTTGACTTTTGTTTTCCGATCCCCCGAATGTCCATGGAAGGTTCGGGTTGGAGAAAATTCTCCTAATTTATGACCCACCATCTCCTCTGTGACAAAAACAGGAATAAATTTCTTACCATTATGGACAGCAAAGGTTAACCCTACCATCGATGGAATAATCGTGGAGCGTCTGGACCAAGTTTTAATCACCTTGGGTTCTTTGGACTTTCGGGCCTCCTCGATCTTCTTCAGCAGGTGTTCATCGACAAAGGGTCCCTTCTTGAGCGAACGGGCCATTAATTAGTCTCTCCTTTTTAAAATATATTTATCCGTGGTTTTATTCCTTCGTGTCTTCTTTTCCGGAACACCCCATGGAGTGCAGGCGGGTCTTCCTCCCGAGCTCTTTCCCTCACCGCCTCCGAGAGGGTGGTCAATGGGATTCATCGCAACCCCCCGGACCACCGGGCGCCATCCCATCCACCGTGTTCGTCCTGCCTTACCCAGGGAGATATTCTCATGCTCGATATTACTCACCTGACCGATGGTCGCGTAACATTCTTGGTGAACCAATCGAACCTCACCCGAGGGAAGTTTGATTTGAGCATACTTTCCTTCTTTGGCCATCAACTGTCCAGCCGTTCCAGCACTTCGAATGAGCTGACCTCCTTTTCCAATCTTGAGTTCTATATTATGGATGAGTGTTCCTGTCGGGATATTCTTCAAAGGAAGAGCATTGCCGGGTTTAATATCCGCATTGGGACTGGCTATGACTTCATCCCCAACCTTCAATTGATCCGGGGCAAGGATATAGCGCTTTTCCCCGTCTTTATAGATGAGCAACGCAATCCGTGCAGAACGATTGGGGTCATACTCGATCGAAGCGACTCTGGCTGGAATCTCTCTCTTATCCCTTTTGAAGTCGATGATTCGATATAACCTTTTATGACCTCCTCCCCGATGCCATGCGGTAATCCTTCCATAGCAATTCCGGCCTCCTGTCTTTTTTAAAGGAACCAGAAGGCTCTTCTCAGGTTCTATAGAGGTAATCTCTTCAAAATCTGAAACGGTCATAAACCGTCTTCCAGGAGAGGTCGGCCGAAAACTTTTAAGTCCCATCGGTTCACTCCTCACAAAGTCCAACCCATGAGTCCATTAAGCACCTTCAAAAAAGTCAATCCGATCCCCCTCTCTCAAAGTGACAATGGCTTTTTTCCAATCCGGTCTCTTCCCATATCTTCTTCCAAGTCTTTTTATCTTCCCAAGGACATTGAGGGTTCGAACTTTTAATACCTTCACTCTAAAGAGTTGTTCCACAGCTTCCTTAATCTCTATCTTATTGGCTTCTGGATCCACCTCAAACACGTACTGGCGATTCTCCTCTTTCTGTTGGGTACTTTTTTCTGTAATCAGAGGCCTTCGGATAATCTCGTACGGTGCTTTCATGACAAAAGCGCTCCCTGAATCTTCTCCAATCCCTCACTTAAAAGCATCAAATGCTCATGGTTGAGGATGTCATAGGGTTGTAGATTCTCAACTTTCACCAGCTCAATTCCAGGAATATTCCGGATCGATCGTTCTAAGAAAGGGTTCTTCTCGCCACTCACAATAAGGGCATTGGAGATTTCAAACTTCTTTAGGATTTCAAGAACCTGTCGAGTTTTAAATCCATTTAAGGGGAATTGATCGAGAAGGACCAATTTCCCTTCCTGACGCTTTAAAGTCAGAGCGGCTCGAAGGGCTGCCCTTTTTACTTTTTTGGGAAGGGAGATCGAATAATCCCTCGGCATGGGTCCAAAAATTGTCCCCCCTCCTCTCCAGAGAGGTGATCGCCGTGAACCTGCGCGGGCTCTTCCGGTACCTTTTTGGCGCCAAGGTTTTTTCCCACCTCCCCGCACTAAAGCCTTATTTTTAGTAGCCGCGGTTCCTTTTCTCTGAGAGGCCAAATAACACCGGACACTCTCATAAAAAAGGGAGGGATTCACCTTGGCATCGAAGATTCGATCCTCCAGCTCAATCTCCCTGACCTTCTCATGTTGAATATTAAAAACCGGAAATGGAATCATTCTCTCTTCCTTATCCCGAGGTCTTTTTTGAACCTTTCTTTTTAGCAGTTTGAATCAGGACAAGTCCATTACGGGCCCCGGGAATGCCACCCTTTAGAAGGATTAAATTTTGATCTCCCTTTACCTCATGGATCTGAATATTCTGAATGGTCACCCGACTGTTCCCGTAATGTCCGGGCATCTTCTTTCCTTTAAACACATGATGAGGATAGGTAGCCGAACCTACTGACCCTCCATGACGGAAATATTCATGAGTTCCATGGGATCCTGGGGCCCCATGAAACCCGTGTCGCTTCATCACCCCTGAAAATCCTCTCCCCTTAGAATACCCTGTCACATCCACATATTCACCCGCTTTAAACATGTCTACCCGGAGCTCCTGGCCCAATTCAAATCCAGAGCTGTCCTCTACTCGAAGTTCCCGGATATAAGTCATTCCTCCCACTGCGGCCTTTTTAAGATGACCCGAAAGAGGTTTATTGACCCTCTTTGCATTTTTAGGAAGAAATCCAAGTTGAATGGCCTCGTAGCCATCCTTTTCTCTGGTTTTCTTCTGAATCACCCAACAAGGACCGGCCTCGACCACGGTAATAGGGATGGGAGAACCATCCTCTTGAAAAACCTGAGTCATCCCAATCTTTCTGCCGAGGATTCCCAATCTTGGATTCATCATTCCATCCCTTACAATTTAATTTCCACATCGATCCCGGCGGCGAGCTCAAGCTTCATGAGTGCGTCCACCGTCTGCTGAGTTGGTTCTAAGATATCAATCAATCGCTTATGAGTCCTAATTTCAAACTGTTCTCTCGATTTCTTATCGACATGAGGAGATCTCAATACGGTATACCTACTGATCCTGGTAGGAAGAGGGATAGGACCTGCCACACTGGCACCTGTTCTCCGAACCGTCTCCACAATCTCAGCGGCTGACTTATCCAGAAGTTTATGATCATAAGATTTAAGGCAGACCCTGATCTTTTGTGTCGTCATTTCCTCCTCCCCACCTCTACTCCAGGATGTCGCTGATGACGCCTGCTCCGACAGTCCGACCCCCCTCCCGAATCGCAAACCGCAACTCCTTCTCCATCGCTATCGGCGTTATCAACTCCACCATCAACTGCACATTGTCCCCAGGCATCACCATCTCCACCCCCTCCGGC
>CALIBK010000086.1 GCA_938045955.1 uncultured bacterium
TAAAGATAAACCCCTTCTGGATTCCCGTTTTCACGGGAATGACATTTTCATTCATTGGGTGGCAGTAGTCATTCCTGCGGAAGCAGGAATCCAGTATATTTGATTCAATGAATGACGAAAAATCACTCAATTTAGGTTAAATTTTCTCGGTATTCACATTTAGAATTTAACGGGCTTGCGATGGATCTCAGGGAACGTCTCCGCCAGCTTACTTCGATCACAAAGACCTCATCAGGTCTCGGCCAAGAGAGCGAAAGGTCTCTACGTGAACGATTGGAGAGACTCCTTCGACCGAGGAAGGCCACTTCCCGAAAGGAGCTCTTCCCGATTGAGGATCTGGTGAAAGGGGAGATCCTTTCCAATCCATGGGGAGAAACCTTTCAGGCCAGGCAGTCCTTCCCGCTATACTTGAAATATGGAGAGATGACCCTCTCCGAAATCCTCTCTATTCCAACCTACCCCGCTCATCTCCTGCTGAAGGATGATCGTTTCAAGGAACTCGATTTTAGAAAAGCCCTCTTTCTCGATACAGAAACGACCGGTTTATCCGGAGGGACAGGAACCTTCGCTTTTATGATAGGGGTAGGGTATTTTCAGGGGAATGAGTTTGTCATTCAGCAGCTCTTTATGCGGGACTATTCTGAGGAAAAAGCCTCCCTTTCGATTTTCAGAGAGATCTTAGAATCATATCAATTTTTAGTCACCTTTAACGGAAGACTTTATGATATTCCGCTCTTAGAAACAAGATTTATTCTTTCCCGGATGGTTTCAAGGATTCGGGAAATGCCCAATTTAGATCTTCTCTACCCGGCCAGGAGAATCTGGAAGGGAGCCTATGAGAATTGTCGCCTCATTACCCTGGAATCCAGACTACTGGGTATCGAAAGAGAGGATGATGTTCCTTCAGAGTGGATCCCCTCCCTTTATTTTGAATATCTCAAGACCGGAGATGCCCGAAAAATTTATCGGGTCTTCTACCATAATCAGATGGATATTCTTACCCTGGTCGCATTGGCCGGGAGAATCCATCTGATTTATCATAATCCCTATGCTGCTCAGCCGAGAAAGGGAGTAGAGCACTTCTCCCTGGGAAGACTCTTCTGGGATCATGGGGAGCGGGAAAAGGCGATTCCATGTTTTGAAATAGCGCTGAAACAATGTGAAGATGAACTGGCCTGGGAAGTCATGAGATGGCTTTCTATGGCCTTAAAAAAAACGGGTCAGATTGAGAAGGCCCAAGCCATATGGGAAGAGATGCTGACCTGGCCTTATCCCAAGGATCTTTTCCCCTATATCGAGTTGGCCAAATATTACGAACATCGATGTAAAGATGTGGAGAGAGCCATCCTCTATGTGGATCAAGCTTTAAGATTAGCTTCAGGGGATCGGCCCAGGGAAGTGGAGCTTCTCCTCCGGAGAAGAGAGAGATTGAATCAAAAGAAGGAGGAAGATGGTTTTCGATGAGCGGTTTCGATGGCTTTTCTGGTTAAGCCTGATCGAAATCGGAACGATGCTTCCCTTCTCTAATTACTCCGCTCTCCTTCCCATTTTTCAAAAGGAATGGACTCTGACCAGTAGCCAAGCGGGCTGGATTTATTCTTCCTACCAGATAGGTTATATCCTCGCCGTAGTGGTTTTAAGCTCCTTGACCGATATCCTTCCGTCAAAGATCATCTACCTCTTTAGTGCTCTCTGGTCAGGAATAGCAGGGATTCTATTTTCCCTCTTTGCTAAAGGTTTCTCCTCCGCTTTAATTCTAAGAACGCTCATGGGGATTGGGTTTGCTGGAACTTATATGCCCGGACTCAGGATGGTCTCTGAAAGATTTTCTTCTCAAGAACGGGGATTGGCAGTGGGGATATACGTAGGAGCCTTTACCCTTGGAGTTGCCCTTTCCCTCTTTTTGACCGGGTTTCTTCATTCAATTCTGGGTTGGCAATGGAGCTTTTTTATCACCTCCTTGGGTCCCATTGGAGGTTTCTGGATCGCTCTGTTTAAATTGGGTAGAGCTACTCCACCTAAAAAAGAAATAGGCTATACGATTTCCTTTAAAGAGGTATTAAAGAATCGACCCGCACTTCGAATGATTTTAGGATATGCTGCTCACATGTGGGAGATGTTTGGAATGAGAGCCTGGATCGTCGCCTTTCTGACCGCATGTTTTCTTAAAGCCAATTATCATTTGGAGAGGGCAGTGAGCCTTAGTGCTATGGTTACAGGGGTGATGACCCTCGGTGGTGCTTTCTCAAATACTTTAGGTGGTTTTCTTTCTGACCGATATGGAAGAGCCAGCACGATTATCTGGGTGATGATGGCCAGTAGCTTGGTATCCTGTATCATAGGATGGAGTATCCAATTTCCTATATGGCTCATCCTTTTTATTTCCCTTCTGTATGGATTACTTGTGGTAGCGGACTCTTCTTCAATCTCTACAGGAATTACAGAATTTGCTCTCCCAGGGGGATTAGGAAAGACGATGGCACTCCAATCCTTTTTGGGATGGGCTTCTGCATCTATCTCTCCTATTCTCTTTGGATTTATCCTTGATGTGACGAATCCTTCTGATGCTTTAGTCACCTATGGGTATTTTCCTTATTGGGGATGGGCCTTTGTGATGTTAGGAATCGGAGGTGGGTTAGGTATCATTTCGGTTTGGAACTTAAAGAAATGAATTAGATTTCTTAAAGAGGTCTAATCATTTCCTATTGACAGAGTCCTTTTAGATTTTTATATTATAGTTGGTTTGTGAGGCATGGGGTTAGGTGGAAAATAGGAGAGAAAGGAGGGAGGAGGGATGCCAACCTATGAGTATCGATGTGGTAAATGTAATAAGGAGTTTTCACTTATCCTCAGCATTAAAGACCATGATGCAAAAAAAGCAAAATGTCCCCATTGCGGTAGTAAGAGGTTGGAGCAGCTTATCTCCACCTTCTTGACCAAGACCTCAAGAAAAAGCTAATTTTTTCAATGAGTTGAAGCAGAGGGTCACCCTCTGCTTCTAAGCATTTTCCTATCCTTTTTCCCTCATTCAATTTAGCTCCTCTATACTCAAGTTTTTACAGAACCCCTTTCAGACCTATTTTCTAACTCTGACTGATGGATTACTGAATTTTTTAGCAACCCATGAAAAATTTTATTTTTTGTGGTAATAAGTGGGAATTAAGTTGATATCGGAGGACGGTTTTGTCCTGGCGAGCTTTCCTGGCCGTCATTTTTTGGGGTTTTTCCTTTATTGCCACAAAAATCGTTTTAAGAGAGATTCATCCTTTTATCCTCCTTCCTCTTCGATACGGCCTTGGTTCTTTATTTTTACTTCTTATCCAGTTGGGCCTGAACAAATCTTTTCTAAGAGTATTTTCAGTTCGAGATTGGGCTTCCATTGTCATCCTTTCGGTAGTTGGAGTTTCAGGACTTAGTCTTCTTCAGGCCTTTGGCCTTCTTTATACCACAGCGATTCATACAGGATGGATTATTGCGGTCAACCCTCTCCTCATTACCCTTTCTGCTCGATTCTTTCTCGGAGAGCCGATCACCTTGAAAAAGATGATAGGAATCCTCTTAGGTCTCATGGGAGTTTTCCTCATCATTTCAAAAGGGGTCTTTTCGCTTTCTTTTTTTCGAGTCGCATCTACGTATGGTGACTTCCTAGTCCTGTTAAGTGCTATCGCCTGGACTGGATTTACGATCGGAGGTAAAGGATTTCTGTCTCGTTTCTCCCCGATGCCAACGATCACAAGCATTATGCTTTCGGGCTGTATCGTTCTTCTCCCATTTGGATTTTTAAAAGGAGGCTGGGAGAAACTCTTTTATCTCTCCCCTCAGGCATGGGGAGGGATTTTTTTCCTGGGTCTCTTTTGCTCGGGGCTGGGTTATCTTTTCTGGTATTCGGCACTCAAAAAGAAAGATTCTACTACTGTAGGAGTATATCTCTACCTGGAACCTCTTGCGACTCTTATTGGGGCCTATTTTCTATTAGGGGAAGAGGTCCGATGGGTAACTCTATTGGGAGGTGGAATGATTCTCCTTGGAGTCTTCATGGCCAGCCAAAATTCAAGAAAAAACTGACCGTCTATCACTTTTGGGTCTCCTTTTTAGGAATATTTTCTATCCACGAGAAGGATCGTAGTGTTGGTGGAGGAATATGTTGTTTGAGAGATTTTAAAGAGAGGGTTTGAGTGGTAAAAAAGTAATGAAAGTAGAG
>CALIBK010000087.1 GCA_938045955.1 uncultured bacterium
TTGAATCAAATATACTGGATTCCTGCTTCCGCAGGAATGACTACTGCCACCCAATGAATGAAAATGTCATTCCCGTGAAAACGGGAATCCAGAAGGGGTTTATCTTTAAATAATACTAAGAATCGCTCAATTTGGGTAAAAATAAGAGAGGAGAAAAGAGATGATTCAAGGGGTTCGGACCAAACGATTAAGAGTGATTCCCGATGAGAGGGGAAGGGTCATGGAGATCCTTCGCTCAGATGATGATCTCTTTTTAAAGTTCGGTCAGGTTTATATGACCACAACCTATCCTCAAGTGGTGAAGGCCTGGCATTATCATAAGATCCAATCGGATAACATCGCTGCTATTTCAGGGATGATCAAACTTGTTCTTTACGATCCCAGAGAAAACTCTCCGACGAAAGGGGAGATCAACGAATTTTTTATTGGGGTCCATAATCCTATGCTCGTCCAGGTTCCAAAGGGAGTCTATCATGGGTGGAAATGTATCAGTGAAGAAGAAGCTATCATTATCAATATTCCCACCGAGGTCTATAACTATACTCAACCCGATGAGTTTCGCCTTCCTCCCCATGGGAAAGAGGTTCCCTATGACTGGTCGAGGAAGGATGGTTAAGAAGGAGTAGACTATGAGAGTATTAGTGACAGGAGGTTGTGGATTTATCGGAAGCAATTTTATCCGTTATTTTTTAAAGACCTATCCTGAGGCTTCCATCATCAATGTGGATAAATTGACCTATGCAGGGAATTTAGAAAATCTTTCCGATCTGGCTCGATCCTCTCGATACTATTTTGTTCGTGGAGACATAGCGGATGCACCACTCATGGAGAGTCTTGTCAAAAAGGGATTGGATGCCATTATCAATTTTGCAGCGGAATCCCATGTAGATCGCTCCATTGAAGATCCCTCCGCCTTCATCAGGACAAACATCTTCGGGACCTTTGTCCTTTTGGAGACTCTGAGGAAGTTCTATCCGCAGGAGAAGATTCGATTCCTTCATATTTCAACAGATGAGGTCTACGGTTCTTTAGGAGAGAGCGGATCCTTTCGAGAAGAGACTCCCCTTTCACCCAATAGTCCCTATTCTGCCAGTAAAGCCTCTGCCGATATGATGGTCCGGGCTTACCATCACACCTATGGACTTCCAGTCCTCATCACCCGTTGTTCCAATAATTATGGTCCCTTTCAATTTCCTGAGAAGCTCATTCCTCTGATGATTTCAAATGCCATGGAGGATCGGGAACTTCCTATTTATGGGGATGGACTTCAGATTCGAGACTGGATCTATGTGGAGGATCACTGCCGGGCATTGGATCTTGTGCTTCATAGAGGGAAAGAAGGGGAGGTCTATAATATTGGAGGGAAATGTGAGAAGACCAATCTTTCTGTGGCTCAAACTATTTTAGATCGATTGGGGAAACCCCGTTCATTGATTCGTTTCGTGGCGGATCGACCCGGCCATGATCGCCGCTATGCGATCGATTTCTCAAAGATTGAAAGGGAATTAGGGTGGACTCCCCGGGTCTCCTTTGAAGAAGGGATTGACCTCACCATTCGATGGTATCAGGAACATCAGGAGTGGTGGCGAAAGATTAAAACCGGAGAATATCTCGAATATTATCGTCGAATGTATCAAAATCGTTAAGATGGGGAAAATACTCGTCATTGGTGCACAGGGAATGTTAGGAAGGGATCTTCTTCCAGAACTCCGGGTCTCTTTCCCAGACGATGAGATTTTAGGATGGGATATGGAAGAGATAGATATTCGGATGGAGAAAGAGACGATCGAGCAGATCGAAGCCCTTTATCCCCAGATCATCATCAATGTAGCAGCCTACACCGATGTGGATGGATGTGAACGGAATGAAGAGGAGGCCTTTAGAGTGAATGCAGAAGGAATGAAACATATCGCCCTGGGGGCCCGACGTTGTGGAGCTAAGGTCGTCTATCTCAGTACGGATTATGTCTTTGACGGGAAGAAGGGAGAGCCTTATCTCGAAGAGGATTCTCCTCATCCTTTGAATATCTATGGAGAGTCTAAATTAAAAGGGGAGCATTATGTTCAGGAATTGACAAAGGAGGGGCTAATCATCCGAACCCAATGGCTTTTCGGAAAGTATGGGAAAAATTTTGTTTATGCCATTCTAAAACAGGCTCAGGAGAAAGAGGTCATCTCCATCGTGAAGGATCAGATAGGTTCTCCCACCTACACCCGCGACCTCTCAAAAGCGATTTGTGCTCTGGTTCAAAAAAGGGGGCAAGGAATATTCCATGTGGCTAATGGAGGCTTCTGTTCCTGGTTTGTCTTCGCTCAGAAAATACTATCCTACGCTGGAATCCATGGGGTGAAAGCGATTCCCATCGCTTCTGAAGAGTTAGACCGTCCTGCACGGCGGCCTTCCTATTCTGTTTTCAATACGGCAAAATTCTTGAAGACAACGGGATGGAACCTCAGACCCTGGTCTGAGGCTTTGAAGGATTTTTTATTTGAAATCGAAAGAGGATCTATTCCAGGAGGGAAGGAGTCATGAATATCTGTGTCATCGGGACAGGTTATGTTGGATTGGTGACCGGAACCTGTCTGGCTGAGTTTGGAATGAATTTAGTGTGTGTGGATAATGATACGCAAAAGATCGATCTTCTTCGACAGGGGAAGATGCCAATTTATGAGCCTAACCTGGAAGCGCTTGTCCATAAAAATATGAAAGAGGGGAGGCTTCGGTTTTCCCCCAATATTGAGGAAGGGATAAAATCGAGTCTCGTCATCTTTATTGCTGTAGGAACTCCTCCTAAGGAGGATGGCTCAGCAGATCTGAGATATGTAGAAGAAGTGGCCAAAGAGATTGCCCGCTGGATGGATGGGTATAAAGTGGTGGTAATGAAATCCACAGTCCCTGTAGGAACTACCCGCTGGTTAAAAGAGTTTATTCAGGGTCATCAAAAGAAGTCGATCCCCTTTGACATCGTCTCAAACCCTGAATTTTTAAGAGAAGGTTCGGCAGTGGAGGATTTCCTTCGACCCGACCGTGTCATCATCGGGGCAGAAAGTGAACAGGCCATCGCCATTATGAAAGATATTTACAGTGCCCTCTATCTCATTGAAACCCCTTTTGTCATCACCAATTTAGAGACCGCAGAGATGATCAAATATGCGACGAATGCCTTTTTGGCGACCAAAGTGACTTTCATCAATGAGGTGGCTAATCTCTGCGAGCGGGTGGGGGCAGATGTTCATCATGTGGCCAAAGCTATGGGATTGGATGGAAGGATCGGTAGGAAGTTTCTCCACCCGGGCCCTGGATACGGGGGCTCCTGTTTCCCTAAAGATACACGAGCTCTTTTGAAATTAGCCCACGAGAAGGGATATCAATTTAGGATACTCAATTCTGTAATCGAGGCAAATGAGAAACAGAAGGAAAGGATGGTCGAGAAGATCAAAGAAATGGTAGGAGAGGTTCGGGGGAAGACCATCGGTGTCTTAGGCCTCTCTTTTAAACCGAACACGAGCGATATTCGAGAGTCTTCAGCGATTGCGATTATTCAGAGGCTTCTCGCCATGGGTGCGCGGATCAAAGCCTATGACCCAGCTGCCATGAAAGAATCGGAGGCTGTCCTTCCGGAGGTGATCTATGCAAGGGATGCCTATGAGGTGGCGGATGGATCAGATGCCCTGGTCTTAATGACAGAGTGGAATCAGTTTCGAAGATTGGATCTTCAAAGGATCAAGAGCTTACTCAAAACCCCCATCTTCATTGACTTGAGAAACGTTTATGATCCCCAGCAGATGAGGCGCTTGGGATTCCATTACTGTGGTGTGGGTCGGTAAGAAAGGATTGTTGAATCCAGAACAGAAGGATTGGATCTTTATCTCAGATGCCCATTTCAATGGGAGAAATCCTGAGGAGATGGAGGAGTTTTTAAGATTTCTTGATTCTCAAAAAGAAAGGATGAACCAGTTGGTGATCTTGGGTGATCTTTTCGAATTCCTTTTTGGTTTTAAGAACACCTTCTCTTTTCCTTTTCCTGATTACCTTCCTGTCTTAACAGGAATTCAGAAACTCTATGATCAAGGAGTCCAGATCAAATATATTGAAGGGAATCACGATTTCTTCCTTCATCTTTTCTTCGAGGAACAATTAAGGATAAAGGTTGAGGTTTATTCCGAAGGGGTTGAAATAAATCTTGGGGAAAAGAAGGCATTCCTTTCCCATGGGGATCTTTCCAATCCTAAATTAATAGGGTATCGGATCTTTCGAAGGGGACTGAAAAACCCGGTTACCCTTCGATTGATTCAATTTGTGGGTCCCCGGTTTTCACGCTGGGTAGCCCGAAAGATGAGCGCCAGGAGCTATCGAAGACATCATATGGGCAGAGCGGGGAATCCCCCCCGAGAATTTAGAACCTTTGCCCATCAAAAATTCTTAGAAGGATTTGATATTGTTATCTTGGGGCACTCCCATTTCCCGGAGAAGGTCGAGGAAACGGTGGGAGGAAGAAGATGCCTCTATTTCAATGTAGGAGATTGGATGGGTCATCGTTCTTATTTACGGTTTTCTCCTCCAGAAACCTTTGAGCTCGCACAATGGAAAGGTGATGAGGCGCTCCCCTCTTATCCTTAGAGAGAAAAATGGGACATAAAGCTGTATTTTTGGATCGGGATGGAACGATCAACGAAGAGGTGGGATATGTGAACCATATAGACCGGTTCATCCTTTTACCCCGGGTTGGGGAGGCCATCCGGATACTGAACCAGAATGGGTTTAAGGTCATCGTGGTCACCAACCAATCGGGGGTTGCGAGAGGATACTTTCCGGAATCTCTGATTCATTTAGTTCATCAAAAGATGAAAGATCTATTGATGAAAGAGGGGGCCTACCTCGATGGAATCTATTATTGCCCGCACCATCCCGAGGCAGGAGAACCCCCTTATCGCCAGAGATGTCGATGTCGAAAGCCCAATCCCGGTCTTGTTGAAAAAGCCGTAAAGGATCTGGATATTGACTGTTCTCAAAGTTATTTTATAGGGGATCGAGGAAAGGATATTGAATTCGGACACCTGATCGGAGCGAAGACCATTCTGGTTCTTACAGGATATGGGAGGGGGGACTGGGAATTTTATGGGAATCGCTGGGAGAGGAAACCCCATTATGTAGCCAAGGATCTCTACGAAGCGGTTCAATGGATCCTCCGGACCGAAGGGAAAGGTTAAAGAGAACTTTTCAAAAGGAGGGTGAAACGATGCCACTCAGCAAAGAGCTCTTGGATATCCTGGCCTGTCCCAAGTGCAAAGGGGAAATCTTTTTAAATCAGTCAGAAGATGGATTAATCTGTAAGACCTGTCGATTGGTCTATCCCATCAAGGAGGAGATTCCAGTGATGCTCATCGATGAGGCCCTTCCTTATTCAGAAGAAGAATGACGGAGACTCCAAATCTCTCTTCAAAAGATCAGGGGATGTCTTCTTTATTTCCCTATCTGATTTATTTACTCCTCCGATTCCTTAGTTTCCTGATAAATCTTCTCCCAGAGAACGTGGCCCTCTGGATCGGAAGGGGGTTGGGAAGGGCAATGTTTTATCTCGACATGGAGCATCGACGGGTGGCCCTCCGAAATCTCGATATTGCCTTTGGTCGGGAGAAGGCAAAGGAAGAACTTCAAGCCATTGCAAAGAAGAGCTTCGAGAACCTGGGGATGATGGCCATGGAGTTTTTCAGGATTTCGAATCTCGATATAGAGACATTCAAAAAGAAGGTACGGGTGGAAGGGCTTGAGAAGGCCCTGAAGGTATTGGATGAAAATCGAGGGGCCCTTCTTCTCCTTGGGCATTTTGGAAACTGGGAATTGATGGCCTTGATGTCAAAAGTCATCGGAAGGCCAATTATGGTCATTGCTAAACCGATTAAAAGGAATCCGTGGCTTTACCGATGGATTTTAAAAAGTCGTGAGAAGATCGGTTTGATTGTGATCCCCCCTAAAAATGCAACTCAGAGGGTCCTCCACGCCCTTTCAGAGAATCAGATTGTAGGAATTCTCTTTGACCAGAGAGGGAAACGGAGTCACGGGATCTGGGCCGATTTTTTTGGTCGCAAAGTTCCTACGACCCCGGGACTGGCCGTCATGGCCTTAAGAAGCGGAGCCCCTGTGATTCCGGTTTTCATGATCCGGGAGGAAGGGGGGAGACATCATCTTTTCATCAAAGAACCACTCGAATTGATTCGAACGGGTGATTTCAGAAGCGATGTGGAAGCGAATACCCAATTGTTCAATCAGACCATTGAGTCGATTGTTCGACAATATCCGGAGCATTGGCTCTGGATTCATCGAAGATGGGAGAGAAAAAGCAGACATTAAAAAGAGGGTAATGCCTAACTGAAGGTTTTCTTCAATACCCCTCTCAGGCTGACTCCCCGCTCATGACGGATAGATGAAAAAAGAGGACAAAAATTCTTGATTTGTTGATGGATTTATAGTATCCTGTTATTGATTTTTTACCAGGAGAGGATAGTTTGGAAAAACTCCCTGTCCAGAGAAGGGGAAAAAAGAAGAGTTCGAATGAGCCGAAGCATACCTATCTGCAAGTTGGGGATCGGGTCTATCATAAGAAATTTAAATCCTGGGGAGGAGGAGTGGTTCTTGAGACCTGGTCCTCAAATCTTCCGGGTGGACTCTGCTATGTGAGGATCCTCTTTCAGGATGGAAAGCAGAGGGTATTTGATAATTCTTTTGATAGTGCTTGCTGTTGCTATTATACAGGAATTACCCTTTTAAATCGTATGGAACTATAAACCCTCCTATCCTATGTTCCCCTTTTTCCATCTCTCCATTCACGGATCATTATAAAAAACCCCTTGAGGAGCCAATAAAAATTTGATATGAACATAATAAAATTCGAAGGAGGTGAGGGGAGTGATTACTATTCCATCCCTTAAGGTGAGGCAGTTTGGAGTCGATTTCTATCAAACCACCTTTAGCTCAAAGGATCTTCAAAAGCTGGTCAAGTTTGAAGTGCTGAATTATCCCGCCATGGAAGAGGAGAAAAAGAAAAGGAAAAGTAAACCATCGGCGATCAATTGGGAAATATTAGAAAAAAGAATAGGGCGAAGTGAAGCTGCTTTTCAGAGGCCTGTCATTCGAAAGAAGATTA
Organism: uncultured bacterium; assembly: GCA_938045955.1. Taxonomy (GTDB): domain Bacteria; phylum Desulfobacterota; class BSN033; order BSN033; family UBA1163; genus CALIBK01. Next base: position 7,145 of record CALIBK010000087.1, read on the forward strand.
AAGAATTGGTTCAATATTACAAGGATTGTCAGGAATCACAGAATCTTCCCGCCATCCCTGGTGCGGTCATCATGATTACCGAGAGGAGGCTTCTGTTTACTCCTTCAGGGAAGAATCCAAGTTTGGGTCTTCTCCAGATCCCGGAAGAACCGGGGGTTCTGAGATGTCTTGATGGTCAACATCGATTGCTGGCTCTAAGTGCTCAAACGGAGGGAGAAATGGAGATCGATGTTCCTGCAATCCTCTTCGATAGCTTAGACCCCCGTCAAACCGTCGAACTCTTTGTGACCATTAATGCGAAACATACTCGACTCAATCCCTCTCTGCTGATTTCCCTGGCTGGACGAAGACTCTATGCAGATCCCTATCAGGCATTAGCCCATGATATCATCCGGGAACTCAATGAAGAGGAAAGTTCACCCCTGAGAGGGGAGATTAAGATCCTGGGCGTGGGAAAGGGAAGGGTTTCTCAGGCCTCTCTCGCAGATGAGATGGTGGATCTATTTACCAATATTGAGAAGCTTGGAGGGAAGGATCGATTCAAAGAGTTTCAGGAGAAGGGAAAACGGTTCTTCCTGAACTACTTCAAGGCGATTCAGAGCATCTTCCCCAACGCTTGGTCAGGGCGAAAATATAGTATTAAGACCGGAGCTGCGCTCCGTGCCTTTATCAGGGTAAGTCCGGATGTAATGGCCGGGGCAAAGGAATTAAGAAATGATGCTTTTGATTATTTTGGAATCCGAGAGGCAATCAGACCATGGGGAGAAAGGGTTGGAGAGGGACGATTTGAAACAGAAGGAGAATGGAGAAGGAAACTCGCAGGAGGGACCAGAGGGACAGTGGAGCTCTTAAGCAAAGAACTCAGGGAGGCTCTGAAGGCCTCTTAGGGCTCAGGTTAACTCAGCCCACAGGGAGCCTTTCGAGATGAAACAGTACCTTATTGTTGGAAACGGAATTGCAGGGGCCATGGCTGCCCTCAGAATAAGGGAAAGGGACAAAGGGGGTGAAGTTCATCTCTTTACCGATGAAGCTTATCCTCTCTATTATCGGGTTCGATTTCCGGAGTTCATTGCAGGAGAGATCACTATTAAGGAGATGACAATTCATTCGCGGGAATTCTATCAGAAAAGAGATATCTTTCTTCACCTGGAAGAACCAATCATAGAAATTGATCCGGATAAAAGGAAAGGAAGGAGCAGGTGGGGGAAGACTTATCCCTATGACCTTCTCCTTTTGGCTACAGGTGGAAATCCCTTTATCCCTCCCACGAAAGGGGTGGAGAAGAAGGGGGTTTTTACCCTCCGGAAGATGAGGGATGCCATAGAAGTGAGATCTTTTTCAGAGAATATCCAAGAGGCTATCCTGGTGGGAGGTGGACTGGTAGGGTTAGAAATAGGGGCTGCCCTCTTGAGAAGGGGCATCAAGGTTTCCGTCATTGAACATAATCCTCGAATTCTTCCGAGACAATTGGATCTGGAAAGTTCGAACATTCTTCAAAGAAGGATGGAGGGGATGGGATTCACCTTTTTCCTTAATGCTCAGTGCGAAGAGATTTTAGGTGAAGTAAGAGCAGAAGGGATTCGGCTCAAAGATGGGAGGATCATAGAGGGACAGATGGTTCTTCTTTCCGCAGGGGTGAGGCCCAATCTCGAACTGGCCCGGCAGATGGGTTTGAAGACAAATATGGGAATCGTTGTCAATGATCGAATGGAGACCGAGAGGGAAGGGATTTTTGCAGCAGGGGATGTGGCTGAACATCGGGGGAGATGTTATGGGATCTGGCCGGCGGCCCAAAAACAGGGGGAAATTGCCGGAATCAATATGGCGGGGGGAAATGAACCTTATAAAGGAAGCTTGGTCTCAAATACCCTAAAAGTGGTGGGAATCGATCTTACCACATCCGGAGAAGTAGATGCTGAGGGGAATTTAGAAGGTATGGTGAAGAAAGACCCGGAAAACTGTATTTACAGGAAGGTGACATTCAAGGATGGTCGAATAGCAGGTTGTATTCTTTTGGGAGATCTCACAGGGAAAAAGAAGATACTTGAGGCCATAGAAGAAGAGCTGGATATGGAAAGCTGCAAAGAGACTATTCTGGATGAGTATTTCAGGTGAAATGAAATGGAATAAAAATCCACCAGACCCTGGGTCTGGTGGATGAAATGAATGAGAGGATCGAAGAGGAGGAAAGAGTCTCTTTCTTTTTGAAAATATTTTAATCCAAAAAGATTAAAGGAAGATTAAAAGAAGATTAGAATTCTTTAATCCCCTTTCTCATTCCTTCGGAGCTTAAAGGAGGCAGTGATGGAAGAAGAGAAGATGCTTTCGGAAGAAGAATTTGTCCTTCAGGCGATTAAAAAATTGAGAAAAGATCCATTTCGGGGAATTCATACAGTTTACAGTGGATTTAACGAGGCCTTTCGAAAGTATTTCCAAAAGAATCCCATAGAGGCCACCCGAAGACTGGCCGAAGAGGGAAAGATAGAGGTGAGACCGTTTAAAGGAGGGGCGATGCTTTTCCTCCCTGGAGAGGCCCCTAAACGGCCATCGGTTGAAGAATTGATCCAATCGATCGTTTCATCAGGGGAACGTTCCTTGAGCGAAGAGGAATTTGTGATCGAAGGGATCAAACGATTGAGGAGAGATCCCTATCGAGGGATTCATAGCGTCTTCAGTGGATTCAATGAAGCCTTCCGAAGGTATTTCAATAAAGACCCCATTGAAGTCACCAGTAAGATGGCCTCAGAGGGTAAGATCGAGATGATCCCCTTAAAAAACGGAAAAGGGGTGATGCTCTATCTCCCTGGAGAAGGACCAAGGGGCAGAAAGACGGAGGAGGCTTTAAGAAAGATTTTAGGGTAATTCTCGGGACGGGGCTGTCAATTCCTTCAAGGATTCTTTATAGACTTCAAAGGTTTTTGAATCAAAGAGAACAAACCTCACTAATTTCACTTCAGGGTGGTCCTTTAAATAATCGATCACCGTCTTCAAAGCGATCCGGGAGGCTTCCTGGACAGGGTAGCCATAGGCACCCGTGCTGATCGATGGAAATGAAATAGAGGAGATACGGTATTCCCTGCAGAGCTCTAAACTCTTTCGATAGGCGCTCGAGAGGAGTTGGGCATCTTTGGGAGATCCCGAGTAAATCGGGCCAACAGCATGGATTACATATTTTGCCTTAAGCTTACCCCCTCCCGTGATGACGGCACTTCCTGTGGGGCACCCCTGTTGATACCTGGCCTTAAGCTCAGCCATAATTTCAGGGCCTCCAGCTCTATGAATCGCTCCGTCCACTCCTCCACCACCAGCCAATCGGGAATTGGCCGCATTTCCAATCGCCTCGGTATCCTGTTGAGTAATATCTCCCTGAACAATCTCGAGGACGGATCGATGGATCGTGACTTTCATCTTTCCCCCTTTAGGATCTTTTTTCTCTCGAAGAATCTTCTTCAAAGGGTTTCATAAAAGGATTTTTTTAGAAATTTAAAAGATTTTACAAATTGGTCAAACACTTCAAAAGCAGAAGGATCATAGGCCCCATCCCAGGGTCTCCACTGGGTGAGATAAAAGGCAACGATCCTTTCCCCACGTTTTGCAAAGATCACCTTAGCCTTTGCCTTTTCTTTTTTGACAGGGTCTTTCCCTTCCACCATCACTTCCAACCCTTCTTTTCCAAACAGATTAATTTCCTTCCTCTCCAGGACCTCGAACTGGAGATTGGCATTCCACAGGAATCGTTTAAAAAATTCTTTTTCCCGTTCTCCAAAGCTGATTGAATATCCAAAAGGTTCTTCATCATAGGCGAAGACCGAGAGAGAAGGGAATGGCCCTGGATCCTTCCTGATGAACCCGAAAGCAAACTCACCATCCTCCTCCTCTCCTTCTGGCCAGAAGAGATTCCATCCTGGAGGAGGCAATTTGAATTCATATTCCTCTCCATAGATGACAGTTCCCTGAGTAGAGACCCGATAGGGTTTTGAGGTTGAACCAGGGGTAGCACACCCGGCAATCAGTGAGATCAGGAGAGATATATAAATGAAACCAATCGGCCATCTTTCTTTCATGACGATTCTCCTTCTTGATTCAACTTTTTAAGGAAAAGGAGGATATCTTTGAACTTCGGCGATCCATCCCGGACATAACGGATGATCCCTTTCTTATCGATAATTACGGTTTTTCGACTAAAGACAGGAAAGCCTTTGATCTCAGGGGAGGGCTGGACTCCAAAGGCAGCTCCTAAAAAACCGGTGATATTGGAGAGAAGGGGAAAGCTAAGGCCCAGGCTTCTGGACCAGTATTTTAAGGTAGTTATATCATCCACACTGACACCCACGACGCGGGTGTTGAAGCGGTCATAGAGGTGGAGGTTCCTCTGATGACCCTCCATCTCCGCGGTTCAAAGGGGAGTGAATGCCGCAGGAAAGAAGGTGATGATGAGATTGTATTTCCCATAATACTCTTCTGAATAGCTGATTGGGCGGTCCTCGGTTGAGGGGAGGGTAAAATGGACCGTTTCCCGACCAATCAGGTTTAATTTTTTTTGAGCCTCTACGGTCTCAGCCCCTAATAAAGACCAGAAGATTATAGGGAGCAAGGTGATATAGGGAATAAACTTTCTTTTCATCAAATCCCTCCTTAAGATTATCTAAAAATAATTTTAAACCATTTTCGAGCAGTGGGCAAATCGAAATAAGCACTTGTCAAATCCTTCTATTTAATGTTAAATTATTTCTAAAAGGTCGAAAATGATTGCATACGATTTGATCTGCTCTAATGGGCATCTATTTGAATGCTGGTTTAAGGACAGCACCTCTTTTGAGGAACAGATGGCTTCCTCTATGATTTCCTGCCCGGTCTGTAATGATCATCAGGTTGTCAGAGCCTATTCTCCATTTATGATCAAACGAGGTGGGGGAGAAAGGAAAAAGGAAGAAGAGGTTCTTTATCAAGCCTCTCAGATCGTTCAAGAATATCTCGAAAAGCATTTTGAAGATGTAGGGCCAGAGTTCGCGAAAGAAGCACTCAAAATCCATTACGGAGAGGCAGAAAAGAGAAATATTCGAGGGACAGCCACTCCCGCCGAAGAGGTTATTCTAAAAGAAGAAGGAGTCCAATTCGTAAAGATTCCTATTATCAAAAGACTCCTTAATTAAAATTCCTCTATAAAAAACTCTACGGCGTAAGACTAAGGGGGATCTCCCTATACTGATCATCTCTATAAATGAGAAGTTTGACGGTCTTTTCTCCTTTAAGGGTGTCCATGGTTTCTTCGAATTCCTGAACGCTTCCTATTTCTTTTAAATTGACCCTCACAATAATATCTCCCGCCTTCACCCCGGAGGTTTCGGAGGGGCTTCCAGGAATCACTTCAGAGACCAGCACCCCCTTTTCTCCTCTGAAATTGAAATGGGAGGCTAAATCAGGGGTTAGTTCTTGAATCCGGATCCCGTATCTTTCGCCAAAGGCCTCCTTTTTTTCGAGAGAGATCCCCTGTTCCTCTAAAATTTTGGTAGAAATAAAGATGGGAACCTTTGCTTTGAGGGCCAAGATGATCGCATCACTTGGACGGGCATCCACCTTCAGTTCCTCTTTATTTTGGATGAGAAAAAGGGTTGCATAATAAGTATGGTTCTTCAACTGGACAATTTTAACTTCCTTGATTTTGATCTGGACATGGCGAAGAATGGAATAAAGTAAATCATGGGTCATTGGCCTTGGGGAAGAGATTTGGTTCAGTTCCCTGTCAATTGCACTGGCCTCGGAAAACCCTATCCAGATGGGGAGAGCTTTCTTTCCCTCTTTGTCCGCTAAAATGACTACCGGACTGTGACCCATGGCGTCCATTCTTATTCCCTTGACCTCCATCTCTATGAAAGAGGCAAGGGTTTCTTTTTTCAAAGGAATCCAGACAAGTGTGAAAAATAATGCGCCAACTATTCCTATTGCAATATACTTTTTCATCTCTTTCTCCTTTTTTCGTTCAATGCTCTTTTTCTTAATATCGCCATGAGACCAATGATAATCTTCTGTCCATCTCGTTTTGTAAGAGGGTTAGGGCGTTTAATAATTCTAAGGCAAAAGGAGTGGAAATGTTTTTGATCCCATCCTAACTCTTCAAGAAGGAATGAGATAAACCCCCTTTGACTCTCGGTGATGGATTCTTCCCCAGTGGAGCTTTCTAAAGGGATAAGCCTTCCTTTCGGAACAGGTTGATAGGGATTTGGAAGAAGGCCTTTAAAACCCATCTCTTCAAATCGTTTCATCACTTTTAAAAAACCTTCCCGGGTCAACCGGGTAGAACTCTCTACTCCGGCAACTCCTTGAAGTATCTGCCGATAGGTCTCCTCGCTTAATCGGAGATCCTCTTTGGCAATATGAATCAGAGCCTTTTTCTTCTGTCCTATGGCCATTTCCAAAACTATTATAACCCAAATTGAGATGATTTGATATCTCTTTGATTCCTGGTCAAGAGAAATTGAAATAGTTCGTCCCAACCCTTAAAATATTAATTCAGGGATTCCAGCCCTATTGGAGGTGGGTTTAATGAGAGAGAAACAGAAACTTTCTCTTGAGATCCAACCTCTTATAGAGCTTTACCAGGAACTCGATTCTAAGATAGAGAAATTCAAAAGGGAGACCGGTCTCGATTGTATCAGAGGTTGTGGAGAGTGTTGTGCTATAGAATCGAGAAAAGTTGAGGTTTCGATGGCCGAATTGATTCCTTTAAGCCTCCATCTATGGGAGACAGGGGAAGCGGAGGGATATTTAAAGAAGATGGAGCAAATGGATGAGGGCGGTCCCTGTGTGTTTTATAAAAAGGGTCCCCGGGTGAAAGAAGAGGGGGGATGTTCCATATACCCATGGAGACCACTCGTCTGCCGGTTATTTGGGTTCTCAGCTGTAAAGAATAAGTATGGTCAACCTGTGGCCGTTTTATGTTCCGTTCTTAAAAAGAGGAACCCTGAGGTCGTCAGAGAGATTGACTTGAAGATTCAAAGAGGATTGGAGATCCCCATTAACCCCTATTACGCGAAGCGAGTGACTCTACTCTATCCCACTTATGGGAAGGAGCGACTTCCTATAAATGAGGCCGTTAAGAAAGCAATCGAAAGGGTGGGGTTCTATTTAGAACTTTTAAAGAAAGAAGAGAAAGGCCTAAAAACTTTCGAATCCTATGACCGGGCTGCTTGAATGTTTCCTCTCCGTTTAAGTTCCCATCCCAATCTCTTTCAACTTTGAAAGAATCCTTTCCTTATCCATCATCCCCACATGTCGAAAGGCCTCTTTCCCTTTGGCATCAAAAAAGATCAATGTCGGGATGAGCTGGATTTTATACTCTCGAGCAAGGTGTGGGTATTTATAAACATCGATGACCAAGACCTCTGCTTTCCCGGCCACCTCTTTCCCGATCTCTTTAAGAATCGGTCGCATCTGGCGGCAGGGAAGACAGTTGTTGGCTCCAAAATCGGTGACGAAGGGCTTCCCGGCGGTTAGGGCCCTCTTAAAGTCTTCCTCCGAATTCGATTCAGGAGGTTTCAGAGAAATCTTTTTTAACAGGATTTGATCTACCTCAACTTTGGCATTGTTCCGAAGTTCAGCAATGAATTGTCTCATCTCGGTCTGGCGTTTCCCTTCACGGAGAATCTCCTCGATATCCCCGGCGACTTCCTCGTAAGATTTTCCTCCTAATTGAGGCTTGATCTGGTTATAGAAACTCTTTACCTCCTCTTTAGCGACAGCAGGAGGATCAGGAAACTTCTTTTTGAGGAGTTCTTCGATTAATTTCTCTTCAGGAGATTTCGAATCTTTAGTCGCATCTTTGTATGTCATGATCGGAAGGGTGAGGCCCTCCTTTTTTGCCTCTTGAAGGAGGAGCTTTTTGAGAATGAGGGTTTCGAGAAAGGGTTGAGGCTCTTCCTTAAACATCTCCTTGATCGGGGATTCTAATTTATCAAGCTCCCGATTGAACTCTTCCACCGAAAGCTTCTCCTCATTAATATGGGCTAATACCTGTCGGCTTGGGTGATTGAGGAATAAAAAATAGAAGAGGGCCAATCCGGCCAGGATCGCAGCCCCCACAACGAGAATCAATATTTTTGTCTTCATTAAACCTCCAGTTCAGGGGATAAATATTTATCCCCTATCTTAATTTAAAAATCAATATATTTAGAAAATCGATCGTAATGCCTCACTGAAAGGTGAGAATCAATTTCGTCCTGACAGGGGGAGTTCTGAAACCCTGAGAACTCGTATCGATGGAATATAAAATGGGGTTTCCTCCAATACCCCTATCAGGCCTATTTCACCTTCCGGCATGATGGATTACAGTCGATCTTCCCTGTATTCTTTTTCCCATACAGGGCCTATGACCTTTTGAAGGAGCGTGTCGTATTGGATCAGGCTTTCATGATAAACCGTATCCTCTTTAATCTCTTTTGCGGTGTGGTCTGAGGGTTCGATCGTAGAATAGTTCTTTAAGATTTCATACAGATCTTTATGGTGATCCCGGATCGGACAAGGAAGAATAAGATTTTGTTGTTCATGGGGAGGTTTTCCATAGGCATAGTGAGATTGCCATTTCCTGATCTCTTCAAAAAAAGGGGAATATAGAACATCGTTGAGAGTTCCTCCCCTTTCATAGACCTTATAAATATTGTCGATATAATATGGAATAAACACACAGGGCATGACATTGCCGTTCCAATCAATATAGAGATAACCCCCGTTTCGTCCTGCAGCTAAACAACCATCCGTCATGACCCCCTGATTCCAGAAATCGATATAATTATAACCTCCCTCTTTAATAGCCCAGACATTCCTCCGAAACATCTCCAATCTTTGTTCAGGAGTGACCATCTCTTCGAAAGAATAGTTTCGGCCTATAGGCATATACTGAAAAAGCCATCCGTAGAAGACCCCTTGCTCGTCAAAATAGAACCGGAGAAACTCCTTGGAGGTCACCTCATCCCAATTCTCCCTGGTCGCTTCGACGGAAATTCCAAAAGGAACCCCTCTCTCCCTGAGAGCTCGAAAAGCCTCCAAAATCTTTTTAAAAACCCCCTTTCCTCTTCTCCGATCCGTTTTTTCCTCAAAACCCTCTACCGAGATACAGGGGGTTAGATTTCCTACCTCGGCTAATTCTTTTGCCATATGGAGGTCGATCAGGGTGCCATTGGTGTAGACCATAAAGAAATGATCCTCGAATTCCCTTGCAAGGTCTACGATCCCTTTCCCTTCGCTTTTCCAGAGAAAGGGTTCTCCCCCTGAAATCACATTGAATCGAGAGTGCCAGAACTCTTCTTTCTCTTTAATAATTCTATAAACAATCTCCCATGGGAGGGAGATATGAGAATGACTTCCACTGCTGGCATAACATCCAGGGCATCGGAGATTGCATAATTGAGTGGGGCTGAGGACGAGATATGAGGGAAAGACTGTGTCGGTTTGTTCCCCCCTGCGGATATCCCTTTCAGAAATATCTTCGATAAAAACATTTTTAGCAAAGACTTTGACCATCTGGTGAAAGACATGCGGACTCATTATCCCCCGCCTGAGATGTCGGTCTGTGGTTCTTAGGAGATTTCGGACGAAGGCATATTTGAGTTCTTGAGCGGGTCTAACTCCCTCCCGGTTTTCCTCCACAATACTCTTCCATAATTTTCGTTCTGCTTTTTCGATAAGGAAGGCCCTGATACGATCATGGTCGAGAAACCCCAGGGTAAGATTTAAAGTCGCTGACCATCCAAATCTCTTGATCTTCTCTATGGTTTTCATTCGGACCTCCTCTTCTCGTGAAATGAATTTCATGATCCTTAAAGAAAGAGAATCCCATTTATCTGGAATATCCTTCATGAGCTTGAAGGAGGATCTGAGGATCGGATAACCGTTTGGCTGAGTGAAGCATGCCCAAAAGATGAGAAAGGAGAAAACCACGAGAAAACCATGCTCGAAACCCCTCCCAGATGAGTTGATATTTTGAATAAGGGAGCTGATAGAGGGAACAGAATTCTCTATAAAACTCTTCCAGAGGGAGTTTGGTGGGTAATACGGCGTGAGCGATATCAAAAAGATGGAGGTCTCGGCTGATCAACTTTTCTTTGAGTTGTTGGAACAGAGCGGTTCCAGGAAGAGGGGTAAGGACTGAAAAGGTTGGAGTTTTTATCCTGTGATAAATTATATAGTCTTTCAATTTCTTAAAATCCTTATGGTCAAACTCAGGGTCTACGATAAAAGAAGCCCATACATCAATTCCCAAACTTTGCAAAAGTTCCAGTGCCCTATCATTATTTTCGATTATATTGTTTTTATGAAGAGTTTTTAACCCCTCGTCTTCGACCTTTTCGAAACCGATGAAGACATTTCTCAAACCAATTTCCTTCCAGAGCCGGATGATCTCAGGATGTTCCGCAATGGTGTCACTTCGTGCCTGAAAGGTATAAGTTTTTTGAATCTTTTGGGCTTTAATTAATTCTGCAATTTTTTCAGCCCTTTTGATGCTCATCAAAAAATTATCATCTATGAATAAAATAAATGGTTCCTTAATTCTTTTTAATTCTTCGACCACCCTTTCCGGGGATTTATTTCGGTAACTCCCTTGATAAAATTGCCACACACCACAAAAAGTACACCGATAGGGACAACCCCGTGAGGTTTCCATGAGGGCCGTCGGTTTCTGGAATCCAAGATGATAAAGATTTCTTCCAATGCCTTCCCTCAGTGGAAAAGGAAGATCGTCCAGATTTTTCCTAAGGGGTCGAGGAGGGGTGAGAATCTGAGTTCCATTCCGATTCAGGGCTAAACCTGAAACTTGAAAAAGATTTCCATGGTTTTCTAAACCATCGATAAGCTCTTTAAAGGTTTCTTCCCCCTCTCCGATGACAACCGCATCAATCTCTTTTTGGTCGGCAAAGTCCTGGTAATTTAAAGAGGCGTGGTGACCGCCCACTACAATGAATGATCGTGGAAGAATGTGTTTGATGGTTTGAGCAAGATATAGCACCGAAGGATAGTCTATGGTATAGGTACAACTGATCCCGCAGAGATCCGGTTTAAACGAAGAGAGAATGGAAGTGAGATCGTTTCGAAAGCGGAGATCAAGGATTTTCACTTTATGCCCTTTAAGGGCTCCCCCTACCATCTCCAGTCCCAGGGGTTCACAAAGGATTAGATTGGTGAATCCGATGGCATTGCTTCGGGGCTGGATTAAAAGGACCTTCATACGAACCCCTTAAACCATTATAATAATTATTTATCATAAATAAAAGGATTTTTCTACAGAGGAGAAATCAAAAAGGGAGAGAATGAAGATACACAGGGCAGTCTAAAAGACTGCCCTGTGGGAGGGATCTAAATCGGGGGCTAAATCGTATCCCACTTTCGATTTCTGAAAGGAATATAATAAACAGAAGGTTTTGTCTTAAATTCTGGTTTAAGGGGTTTAGCCAAATTCAGTTTTTTCTTTACCTCAGGGTCATTGATATCCCCGAAGGTAAAGACATTTCCTACACAGTTGACCGTACAGGCAGGTTTCTCCCCTTTCTGAACTCTCGGGTAACAGAAGTTGCAGGAGTCAGCCTTATCATTGATTTTATTGTCTGTATTTAAATATCTCACTTTATAGGGACAGGCTTCCACACAGGCTCCGCACTGAATACATAGTTTTTCATCTACAATGGTTACCCCTTCAGGGGTCTTTCGAGAGGCCTTAACTGGCTCCACAGGACAGGCCTTCACACAGGGGGCGTCTGCACAATGCATACAGGCCGTCCTCCGATAGACCACCGCCACATTGGGGTATTTTCCGCTCTCAATCTCTTTAATCCTTGTGCGAAACTCCCCGGGGGGAATCTTATCCGGCCATGCCTGTTTGCAGGAAATCGTACAGGCATTACAACCGACACACCGTCTAAGATCGATAACCATTACATATCGTTTTGCCATCTTTAACCTCCTTGGATTTCAGCTTCGATCTTTTTTATGGAATTCTGTTCTTCAGGAATTCCCAAATAATTTTTCTCGAGATTTATAAATTCCTGGGTCAATTGAGCAAGGGATCGGTAAAAAGGGGATCGACTTTCGTTCATCACCCTTTGGCAAAAAGAATAGATCCATGGGAGAATGAAGCGAGAAAAAAACTCCATCTGTATCTCTTCAAATCGAACTCGGTCACTCCCCGTGGCTTCTGCCTCTTTGGAGGTAAGGATGCCCAAAAATTCCAGTTCATGAGCGATATGGTCCGGAAGATCCTTTAGGTCCTCCTTCAGGGTAAATCCATTTCGGTGATAGAATTGAAGGATCTCGGAGGTCGTTTTTCCGAATACCCGCCCATCCTTTTCCATATAGACCGAGCCATAGGGAGGGGCAACCACATGAGGAAAGGCGTTGATGAATAGCCGCGTATATTCTCGCGCAAGCTGAAGGGGAATATCTCCCTTTTTCTCAGAAAGAAAATCGTGAAAAGAGAAAAGGAGACTCTCATAATCTTCTTCAGATAAAAGAGAAAGGGCTTGCTTAAGCTCTTCAATCCAATCTCCCTTAACGATCCAGGACCCAATCCTTTCGTCAGGGTAGGTGAAGCAGAGGGAGAGGATATTATAGATTGAACTTCTTGCCATTGGTCGATTCATCCGATTCTCTAAGCCTTATAGACCTTCACACAGAGGTCATTCATATTGCAGGACATAGAAGGATCCTGTTGCTCCAGCATCTCTTGAAGATCTCGTGCTGGAATGAGGTCTCCTTCATTGGACCCTTTCCCATAGGCTTTGGTCATTCCTTTACTCCAGTGACCGAATCCATGATCGACACAGACCGTATCAGGCCGGATTCCCTCCGTGACCTTGGCCTTTACCTTGATCTTATTGATAGGAGATTCGACTATCACATAGTCTCCATTCTTTACACCGAGTTTTTTTGCAGTTTCGGCATTGATAAAGCATTGGTTCTCGGGATAGACTTGAATATTATATTCAAGGTTCTGAAGGGTAGAATGGATAAAGACTGGTGGTCGAGTCGTAACAAAATAGAATGGGTATTCTTTACTCGGTTTAATCGCTTTCTCTTTCCAGGTGGGAAGTGGATCATACCCGTGCTCTTTTAATACTGATGAATAGAGTTCGATCTTCTTTGAAGGTGTTCCAAACTCCGTTTTGGGAACAAAAGGTTTCGGGTCTCCCAAGAGGCCGTTAGGCGATTTCTTTAATTCTTCCATTGAGTAACCATTTGCCTTCAAGCAGGCATCATCATAACCCCCGGGCGTAACCTCCTTAAAATAATCTCCAAGGCCCATGGCCTTTCCAATATCAATCATAATATTTCTGAATCCCTTGGTATCATAGAGGGGTTTTACCACCGGTTGCTGAATTGCAATCTGAGGATAGAGTCCGAAGTATTGGCGTCCGACAATCGCACTACCCTCTAAATAATGGTGATCAGGAAGGACAATATCTGCCATCTGGATCATCTCGGAAGGATGAATATCCATAACCACAATAAATTCTATCTTTTTCAAAGCCTCGACCATCTTCGGTGCGTCAGGAAAGGCGAAGATGTTGTGTTTCCTCACAATGGCTGCCTTGATGGGATATGGTTTCCCTTCCAGGACAGCATTGGTAAAGGTGCTGAATGAACCCTTTCCGGTTTTAAGGAGGAGTGGAAATTTTTCCATCCCATCTATTCTTGGAGCCTTTGACTTTGGATAGGGTGGCGGTGGGTAAACAGAATCAAGAGAAGGAAATTTCGGCATTCTCTCCATGATGGGTCCACCAGGTCGATCGATACTCCCCACCAGAGCCATTAGAATCACCTGGGCATGGGAGAGCCGCCATGAATTGGCATAGTTCGGGCCTCCCGCGTCTCTTTTATGAGTAGCAATTACTGCGGGTTTGATGGTCGCAAATTCTTTGGCCACTTTTTCTATAGTCGCTGCAGGAACCTCTGTAATCTTAGAGGCCCACTGTGGAGTATAGGGTTTGATAAACTCCTTCACCTCTTCAAACCCAACCGTATAATTTTTGACAAACTCCTTATCGTAGAGGTTCTGGTTGATAATGACATGGATCATCGCCAAAGCAAAAGCAAGATCTGTTCCTGGTTTAATAGGAATCCATAGATGGGCTTTTGAAGCAGTAACAGTGTAACGAGGATCGAGAACAGTGACTCTGGCTCCTTTATCCAGAGCGGCAAGGAAATGCTGGGTCTGCATATTTTTAGCCTTTCCAGGCATATCCCATCCAAAGGAAAGGATATATTTGGCATTGGCATAATCCGTTGTCCAAGGCCTCCCCTTACCCGTCACCGTTGCCCCCCAAACGACCTCATGAGTAGTATAACAGGTGTTGTGGTGGGAGATGTAATTAGGGGTTCCGATTGCTTTGGCAAGACGCTGGGCAAAGGGATTGGGTCTCATGATAAAGGCGATCGATTCCGGACCGAATTTTTCTTTGTATTCATTTAACTTTTGAGCAATGATCCCGTATGCCTCATCCCAAGAAATTCTTACAAATTGAGGATCCACGCCGATTCCCTTTTCAGGGTTCGTCCGTTTCATGGGGAATTTAAGCCGATCAGGATCATAGAGCCATTGAATTCCCGATATTCCTTTTACACAAAGAATTCCACGGCTGATCTGATCATCGGGATTCCCCAGCAACTCCACAACCCGGCCATCCCTGACCACGGCTTTGACTGCACATCCTCCACTACAGACCTGACAGACGGTATGGACAATCTTGGTATCGAGGGGCTTTTCTTGGGCAAGAACTTCGAAAGCCCTAAACTTTTCTCCGAAGAGTAAGGCAATCGCGCCTGCTCCGCTCAACTTCATAAACTCTCTTCTTGAAACACCCATATCGACCTCCTCAAAAAAAAATTTAAGATGAAAAATGATTAATAATTCAAGGGGGGCAAAATGCCTCCCTTGAACTAATAGCGATAATTTTTTGAAGATAGAAGGAAGGTGAGCTAAAGGACTATCTTCAAA
>CALIBK010000088.1 GCA_938045955.1 uncultured bacterium
TGGATTCCCGTTTTCACGGGAATGACATTTTCATTCATTGGGTGGCAGTAGTCATTCCTGCGGAAGCAGGAATCCAGTATATTTGATTCAATGAATGACGAAAAATCACTCAATTTAGGTACTACTAATTCAATAAAAATCACTCAATTTAGGTAAACGTAAGGCTTATGGCTATCATGATTTCAGATACTTTTCATTAAAGATTATTCAAGCTTTCAGCAACTAATCGGGAGATGATACAAAATTAATTAAAAAGAGGGGGTAGAGAATAAGAAGGACTTTAGAGATTTAAAAGTTTGGCAAAAGGCAATGGATCTGTTTGAGCAGGTTGTTAAAGATGTAGAAACTTTTCCAATGACAAGGGCTGCAAAGGTTATTGAAGATCAAGTAGTAAGGAGTGTGGGTTCTATTAGCGCTAATATTGCTGAGGGATATGGAAGGCGGAAAGGAAAGGAATACGAACATTACCTTTATATTTCTAGGGGATCGACTAACGAGACTATTGATTGGTACGAGAAATTAAAGAGGGTTGGTTACATAACTGAGAGGGTATTTGAAGAACGGGAATTAATCTGTGTTGAGCTTCGGGCGATGTTAAGTAAAATGATAGACACGCTCAAGAAGCAATGAAAAAATATTTTTATCTCACTTTTCACTTATCACTATTCACTCCGACTTAGGCTGGAGTGACCTGATGAATAAGGGATTGCGACGCGAGTATTTGTCGGAAGGTTATCGGTGGGTCAGGATTTTGTTGGAAGGAATGACCTGATGAATAAGGGATAACCAGCAAGGCTGAGGGATGAGGGAGAAGGGGGGAGTGATTTGTTAAGTTAAGGGGAGAATGAGATGGACTCGGGGAGAAAGGATTTTCTATTTAGATTCAGGGATTGGTTGGTTTACAGGGAGGCGAAGGTTTTTCAAAATATGATTGAACTTGACTAAAAATCTTCCTGAAAGATATATAAAATGAATAGCTCAGGGTCAAAAAAGGAGGTGGCAAATGTTTAAAAAAATCTTAATTCATCTTTTCACTATTACCTTCTTTTTATCCATCGTTCATTATCTGGAGGCTCAGGTGGGATTCTACACAAAAACTCAGGAGAAACTCTACAGAAAAGAGAATGTGAAAAAAGAAGAGGCTCGAAATGAAGTTGGAAGGGCAATCTTTTCTATTGGCTTTTCAGCCCCGGCAATCGGGAATGACCCCTGTCAGGGTGTTGAAAAGACCATAGGTGGGATGAAGAAGCACAGTCCTCCCGGAGCGGGTGAGTTTACAGGTTTGCCCTCCAAACCCTCCGTTTCCATTGGAAAGCAGGGGCAGATAATGGAGGGAGAAGCATCTTCTTACCCTGCTGAAAATGTTTCTTATGAAGGAATTGATTCTCAAGGGAATAAATGTGTAGAGGCAACTGCAAATCCTGATGGAACAATGACATTTAAAAATACTTCAGATTCAAGTTGTGCGGTTGTAATAGGTGAAAAGCAAACATTGAGTTTGGCCCCAAATTCTGAAATAACACTTAATACCCAGCAAGACAAAAGTGTATCAAAGGATTTGTTGGAAGGATTAGGAAAGGCAAGATCCTGGATTACAGACAAAATGCCTGATTGGGCTAAGCCTGGACCTTCAAGACCTAAGGGCAGTGTTACTGGAGTCCGTGGAAATTGCGACCCTGAAGGAATTGCGGGTGGTTGTAGAGTGAGTGCAGGTTCAGGGATAGTTCAAGCCACTATCCCTGAATATCTTGATACGATGGCTGATGCTGAGAGAAAAGGATTCGCTAAAAAACTCAGATGGACTCGCGTGAATCCATCGCCTGATAGTCGGGGGCCTAATGAGGGTCCTCCACTATCCAAAACCTATCCAGGCGAAGCTATAAAGTCAGGTTACGAGAGGGAAAAAAGTTCAAAAATGGATAAAGGCGGAACCATTATAAATCCCTCAGAGTCTGCCTCGGGAAGAGGAGGCAGGAGCGTAGATTTTTGTGGAAGGCATCTTCCCACTCCTGAACAGGTAGCATCCATGGGGTTTGACCCCGGGAGAATAACTGACCCAGCCAACAGAGATTGGACAGGAAGGATTGAACAGCGAGGAAGCGAAAGAACCCTCACATGGTCAAAGACAGTTTCAACCGCAAGTGGGTCTGTAAAGGTAGAATACTCTTATAAAGAAGGAGAATTGGTTGCTATAAATTACGAATTCTTTGACCAGAGAGGAGGTAAAATCGGCTACGCCAGTTTTGACGGGAAAAATAGAAGAGTTGAAGCAAAAAGATTGAAATGATTGGTGCCGGAGGTCGGATTCGAACCGACATGGGGTGTGAGCCCCGCGGGATTTTGAGTCCCGTGCGTCTACCAGTTTCACCACTCCGGCAACGTTATCAATATAAAAAAAATTACCCCCTCTGTCAAATTCAAGGAAGCAAAAGAATTTGACATTCTCTCTTCCCACTGTTATCTTCAATTTAAAATTTTAAAGAGAGGAATGCTATCATGGCGGAGCGGGATCCGATCGAGCTTCTTCGAGGACAACTCAATCAATTAGACGGACTTATCTCTCTTCATCCAGAGCATGAGAATTTTAAACGATGGTACCAGGAGACCCAAGCCGTTTTAGAGAAGATCTTTGGATCCAGATCTGTCCATTGCCAAAATTTCTTTGCCCTTCGATTTCGAGAGCTAAGCCTAAAAGGCTTCTCTTCTCCAGAGATTGAGAAAATCAATATTGCCCGTTATAAACGGGATCTTGAAATCGCCAGAGGAATTCTTCACGGGGCAATCAAAGAGCTCAATTTAGACCGGACCCTTTTTAAAAAGATTCAGACCACTCCCAAAACCGTGGAAGTCTCTCTTCAAGGAGAGTACTTTATCTCCTCCGGGATTCAGGATCCGGGGATGATCAAAGCAATTCGATCAGCCTTTGAAGGAAGTGGTCTCAAACTCATCCATGGGGCCGAGAGTATACAGAACCGAATGGAGCAAATCCGACAGGCTAAATTTGGAATCTATGAGGTCTCTTCTTCATCCGCCGAAACTTATCTTGAGCTTGGAATGGCTCTCGGGATGGGAAAGGAAGTCCTTCTTATCTACCCGAAAGGCACTTCCCTTCCCCAAGCCCTTCAAACCCTACCCCAGCTGGATTATACAGATTTATCAGACCTTACGGACAAGTTGAAGAAAAAAGCGAAATGAAACTTCTTGACAAGCTTACATCATTAGAGATATAAATCTGGCTGTATACAGTATCCAGATTTAGGTGTATTTAAAAGGAGGGCAAAAAATGGATGAAATCAATTTGTTTAAGAATATTACTGTATTAAGCCTTGAACAGGCAACCGTCCTTCCCTATTTAACCCTTCGTTTAGCTGAGGATGGAGCGAATGTCATCCGTCTGGAGCACCCTATTTATGGAGATCCCAATCGGAGGGTGGGAGATAATGTCCTGGGAGAGGACCGGATGTTCTCTTATTACCTTTCGATCAATGCGGGCAAGAAGGCCTTGACCCTGGATCTTGCCACTCCCGAGGGACAGAAGATTCTTAAAGAACTCATCATAAAACTGAAGGTCGATATCTTCGCCACGAATCAACTTCCAAGAAACTATGCCAAACTGGGCATTGAATATGAGACCCTCAAAAAGATTAAAGAAGACATCATCTGGCTCGGAATGACAGGGTTCGGTCCTCAGAGTAATGAAGCCGCTTATGACCCGGTCCTTCAGGCTCGAGGGGGATTGATGGATCTGACAGGAGAGAAGGGAGGAAGTCCTCAGGTCATGGGGATTCCCCTGCCGGATATGGGGGCCAGTGAGCATGGTTATGGGTTATTGATGAAAGCCCTCTTTAAGAGAGCCGTCACGGGTCAGGGATCGAGAATCGATCTCTCCATGTTTGAAAGCACGGTCTCGTGGCTCACTCAACCCATTACCCATACGGTCACCTTCAAGAAAAAAGTTACTCGAAGAGGGAATACCCACGAATTCTTTGCCCCCGTTTCAGTCTATGAGACGATGGATGGATATGCCTACATTGCCGTAGGAAACGATAAGCAGTGGGAGACGATGACCAAAATTCCAGGCTTCGAATCGTTAGCTAAAAGGGAGTACGAGCGGAATGCAGGGCGGATTGCGGATGTAGAAAATTTGAACAGAGCGATCAATGCGATTACCAGAAAGTTTAAAACCGCGGAGCTTATCGAGATATTTAATAAAGCTACGATCCCTATCTCAAAGGTCAATTCCATCGATGAGGTGGTGGAGGATCCACTCGTCAAACCTAATCTCATCCGAAGCAAGGATCCAAAAACGGGATTGGAGATTACCATTGCTCCCCCTCCCTACATGACTCCCTATTTAAAATCTGTGAATCGAGTTTTGAGCTTTCCTCCGAGATTTGGAGAGCATAATGAGGAGATCTATGGAGGGATTTTAGGATACAGTCCTGAACAATTGAAGGAATTGAAGGAGAAGAATATTATTTAGATACTTAAGGATTCAAGGTGCTCAAGGTTTAAGCGAAAGTTGCAACAATTGGATGACCTCAACTCGAGCATCCTGGATCCTTAAGGAGAGAATCATTACAGGAGGAGCAAGTTATGGCACTCGATTTTACCTTCACAGAGGAGCAGGAGTTTTTCAGGCAGACCATCCGGGATACCGTGAATCGAATGATTATGCCGAGGGTAAAGGAACTCGATGAGAAGGAAGAATTCCCATGGGACCTCTGGAGGGAATTTGCCGCCCTGGGCTATCTGGGATTGAGGCATGAGGAAAAATACGGGGGGATGGGAACGGATACCATTACCCAGATGATTTTCTATGAAGAACTGGCACGAGGCTCCTGTGGATTCTTTATGTCCGTGACCATGCAAATCCTGATGGGGACCTATTTTATAGGCCGTTTTGGGAATGAAGAGATTAAACAGAGAATTCTTGTACCTGCTATCAAGGGTGAGAAGATCGGGACGATCTGTTTCACGGAGGATCAATCAGGATCAGACCTCGCAGGGACAAGGACCCTGGCGACGAAGGTCGATGGGGGATGGAGGATTAACGGGAGAAAGCAGTGGATCACCAATGGACCCATCGCTGATTTTGCGACGGTCATGGCTACGGTGGATCCCAAACTTGGACTTAAGGGACTCAACTTCTTTCTGGTCGAAAGGAAAACAAAGGATCGGGATGGATTTGTTTCGGGACAGAGACTTCACAAATTGGGCTCTCGATGTTCTGTGACAGGGGAACTGGTCTTTGATAACGTTTTTATCCCCGATGAAAATTTCCTGGGTGAAGAGATTGGGAAAGGAGTTCAATATGCTGGAGAGATTCTTAACGAAGTTCGGGTGATGACCGGAATGAGCGCTCTGGCTATTGCCAGGGAGGCAATGGAAGATGCCCGGCAATATGCGAATAACCGAATTGCCTTTGGAAATCCGATCAGTAAATATCAACTCATCCGTGAGAAATTTGCAAAATTCTGGGCCTGGTATGAAGCCGCCAGAACCTTCCTTTATAAATGTGCATGGATGATTCAGAATAATATCCCTTGCATCAATGAATGTATGCTCGCCAAATATCATGCTACCGAGATGTGCATGTATGCCGTAGAAGAGGCAATGAGAATCTACGGGGGGAATGCCTTTTGCACGGAGTATCCTGTCCAGCGCTACTGGCGGGACGCCAAGTTCCTGCTCTATGGAGGAGGGACTCATGAGGTTCTCTGTGATTATTTAGGGAGAGTTTATTGTAAGGGATAAGGAGGAGTGGGATGGACATTTTTGTATTGGTCAAGCAGGTTCCTGACCCGGAGGCAACCATTAGGATTAAAACGGATACTGAGCTCGAGATCGAAAATAAATACTTTACGAATTTTTTCGATGAGATTGCCATAGAGGCCGCCTTAAGGTTGAAGGAGAAGTTTGGTGGAAAGGTTACCGTTCTCACTGTAGACCATCGGAGAGTCGATGCACTTCGAAGAGGGATCTCCATGGGAGCGGACGAAGCGGTCCAGATTGCAGATCCTGCTCTCGAAGGTTCAGACCCGTTTGCCATTGCAAGAATCCTGACTGCCTATCTTAAGGATAAACCTTTTGATCTCATTTTAGCAGGAAGACAGGCAATGGATGATGATTCAGGAATTGTGGGGATTGCCCTGGCTGAGGCACTAAATATTCCTCATGTTCATTCTATTATCGGTCTGGAGGTAGATCCTTCCAAAAAGGAGGCGAAGGTCATCAGAGAAGTCGAGAATGGTAAGGAACACCTTACCTGTCCCCTCCCAGCCCTTTTTACCTGTCAGAAGGGTTTAAATACCCCTCGCATTCCGCTGGTGATGAATGTGATGAAGGCGATGAAGGCTCAGATCAAAAAAGTAGATTCCGCCTCCTTAGGGATGGAACCGAACAAAGTTGGAAGTTCTTCCCTTCAGGTTAAAGTTTTAAGATACCTTCCACCCCCTAAACGACCTCCGGTGAAGATGATCAAAGAGGACTATCCGGAGAATGTCAAGATCCTGGTGAGACTTCTTCGAGAAGAAGCCAAAGTCCTCTGATTGGAGATTATAAATTTCTGGATAGATAAAAGGAATTAAACATTTGAGATTACTAAGCCGAAATCGATATTCCCAACCTAAGGAGTAAGAACGATGGCAAAAGAGATCTGGGTGCTCGCGGAGCATCAGGAGGGAAAGGTGAAGGGAATTACCTTCGAACTTCTCTCCGGAAGCATTGAATTTTCAAAACAAACGGGACAGAAGGTGGCTGCCATTTTATTGGGAAGCGGGCTTGAGGAGGCCACAAAGAGCCTCATCCCTTTCGCAGACAAAATCTATCTTCTCGAAAATCCACTCCTATCCCCATATACTTCAGATGCCTATGAATCTGCTCTTCTCCCTTTATTGAAGGAACATGAGCCTTCGATCTTCTTAGGAGGAGCCACTTCGACTGGAAAGGATCTTTTCCCTCGATTGGCGATGCATCTGGAGACAGGGTATGCCCCCGATTGCACCGAATTATCGGTCAATGAAGAGGGTCGGCTGACGATCAAAAGACCTCTATTTGGAGGGAAGGTCTTTGCAGAGATGGTCTTCTCAGAAGCTCGTCCACAGATGGCCACGGTAAGAAATCACACCTTTCTGATTCGTGAGAATCCCGGAAGGTCTGCCGAAGTCCTACCGATTCCAACCCGATTAGATCCTTCGTCCCTTAAGAAGAGGGTGATCCATCTGGAAAAGTCTCCAGGGGCTCGATTAGATATCACGGAGGCTGATATTGTGGTTGCTGCTGGAAGGGGAATTAAAGGGCCCGAGAATTTTAAATTGATCGAAGACCTGGCCGAAGTCCTGAATGCCTCGGTTGGGACCACCCGGGCGGTGGTCGATGAGGGCTGGAGGGATCTCAAAGACCAGATTGGAAAGAGCGGGAAGAACATTTCGGCAAGGCTTTATATGGCCTTTGGAATTTCAGGAGCCATTCATCATATCTTAGGGATAGGAACCTGTAAAACGATCGTGGCAGTTGATACCGATCCAAATGCCCTTATTTTTAATTATGCCGATTATGGAATTGTTGGAGACCTTTTTAAGATCGTCCCTGCATTAACAGAAGAATTGAAAAGGGTCCTTGCCTCATAAGGAGTAATCCGTCATTGAAGGGTGGAATCATTTTGGACCGAGAGGGCTATTTCCCGAAACCCTTGAAAATCGCCTATTCTCCTTTCATGAATGGGGCGTTATCAGAAGGATAAAAAATAATGGAAAAGGTGGATGTCATCATTGTGGGTGGAGGACTTGCAGGGCTCTCCTGTGCCTATGAGCTTTCGGACTCAGGGATGACCATATTGGTCTTGGAACGGGGGGATTTCTCGGGGAGTAAGAATGTTACCGGTGGAAGGCTCTATCTTCGTCCTATTCTAAAATACCTTCCAGAGGTATGGAAAGGTGCTCCTTTCGAAAGACATGTGACGAAGGAAAGGATCACTTTTATGGGGAAAGGGAATTCTACCACCTTTGAGCTTTACAGTGATCGTTTTCAGGAAGAACCCTATCCCAGTTATACCCTCCTTCGGGCGAAGTTTGACCGCTGGTTTTCAGATCTTGTTTCTGAAAAGGGAGTTTTTGTAATCCCCCAGAAGAGGGTCGATGACCTGATCAAAGAAGATGGGAGAGTCATCGGGGTAAGAACTGGGGATGAAGAGATTGGAGCAGACTGTATCGTTGCAGCCGATGGGATTCTCTCTTTTCTTTCGGAGAAGGCAGGTCTTCGATCTCCTTTTCAGCCCGAGCAGTTTGCCGTAGGGTTTAAAGAGATCATCCAGCTTGATTCCAGGACGATTGAGGATCGATTTGGATTAGGGGAAGGAGAAGGAGCAGCCCAGCTCTTTATCGGTTCCCTTACCAGAGGAAGGATGGGAGGAGGCTTCCTTTATACCAATCGTGAAAGCCTCTCCCTGGGACTGGTGATTGGAATTGAGTCCCTCAATCATATGGAGCCCCGGGAAGAAGTCTATAGGCTTCTGGATGAGTTTAAAGAGAGACCGGAGATTAAAAATTTAATCAAAGGGGGAGAGATTGTTGAATATTCTGCTCATCTCCTCGCAGAGGGCGGGATTCATTATATGCCTAAACTTTATACCGATGGGATGCTTCTCGTGGGAGATGCTGCCGGTCTGGGTCTCAATATGCTGGTCACCGTAAGAGGGATGGAGTATGCCATTGTTTCAGGAGTGCTGGCTGGAAGGACTATCAAAAGAGCCAAGGAGCGGAATGATTTCTCTGCCGCCTCCCTCTCGGAATATGAAAGACTTCTAAATGAAAGTTTTATCCTTCAGGAGATGAAGAGCTTCCAGCATGTCCCTTCGCTTCTCAGCAATCCAAGACTCTTCTCGAAATATCCTCAATTGATCTGTGATCTTTTTGAGAAGCTGATGTGGGTGGATGAGGAACCTAAAGGACGAATCTATCAGAGCAAGATTGAGGAATTGAAGAGGCAACTTTTTAACTGGGAGACCTTTAAAGATTGGCTTCAATTCAGAAAGATTTAAATGGACTATGGTGGAGGAAGGATGAAGATTACGGAGAAGCTGGCTCTTGATGCTTTTAAAAATGATAAAGAATCTCATATAAAACTCAATCAGGAGATCTGCCGAACCTGTAGGGAACGCTTCTGTATCTATGCCTGTCCAGCCAATCTCTATTCACTCAATGAAAGAGGGGAGATGGTGGTAGAATTTGCGGGTTGCCTCGAATGCGGAACCTGTATGGTGGCCTGTATTTACGGGTCAGTCCAGTGGAATTATCCAAGAGGGGAATACGGGGTTCAATACCGCTACGGATAATGGCCATTCAATACCTTCCATTATTCTTAATCCTTTCAATTCATTTTTTAGACTGAGAATTTATTCAGGGGGGAGAAAATGGAATTCGCTTTTACTCCAAGACAGCGTCTCCTGAGAGAAGCTGTTCGGGAGTTTATGAAGGGTGAATGTGACCCGGCGGTGACACTGGAACTGGCTAAAAAGAAACAGTTCCCCTGGGAGATTTATCGAAAGGCGGGTCAACATGGATTTCTTGCCTCTTATTATCCTAAGGAATTGGGTGGGCAGGGGATTCCTCTGTTGGATTATTGTATCATGATGGAGGAGATGATTCGCCATGATAATCGAATCGGGATGGCTCTGAGCCTGGGGTCTATTCCGGCAAAGGTGTTGCTCCGTTTTGGAAATGAAGAGCAAAAAAAGAGGTACCTTCCAAAATTAACGAAAGGAGAGGCGGTCTCTTCCATAGCGGTAACCGAGCCAAATCACGGGAGTGATATCCGTTTCCTGGATACGAGAGCGATTAAAAAAGGAGATGAGTATATTCTTCAAGGAAGTAAAATTTTTATCACGAATGCAGATATTGCAGAGTTCTATACGGTCTTTGCTCAGACAGACCCTGATGCAGGTCCCTATCGAGGAATCAGTGGGTTCATTGTCGAAAGAGAGACCGAGGGGATTACTGCCTGGGATATCGGGGATAAGATCGGAATTAAAACCACCTCTTCCTGTATTATTGAGTTCAGAGAGGTTCGGGTTCCAAAAGAAAATCTCTTAGGGAAGGAGAATCATGGGTTTATCTATATTATGGAGGCCCTGAACGAGGGAAGAATTGAGATCGCAAGTCAGGCCATTGGTCTTGCTCGAGGGGCTTACGATCGGGCTCTTGCTCATGCCAAGACCCGGGAACAGTTTGGCCAAAAAATAGGAAAGTTCCAGAATATTGCCCATATGCTCGTTGAGATGTCCGAGAATATAGAGTCTGCCGCTCTTCTCTGTTATAAGGCCCTGTGGCTTTTCGACCAAGGAAAGATGGATCTGGCCACCTCTCTTCAGGCCAAAGTCAAATGCCCTCTGGTCGCCATTGATACCTGTTTAAAGGCAATGCAGATCCTTGCCGGGTACGGTCTTTTCGAAGAGCAGTTTCTTCCAGGTTATCTGGGGGATGCCTTGGCCACCTGGCTCCTTGAAGGGACGGGCCAGATTCAAAGAAACACGGTAGCAAGTCAGATTTTAGGGAAGTTATAATAGGTTTAAGGAGGAATAAATCCTGTGGACTTTGAACTGAGCAATCGTCAAAAACAGATCCGGATGGCTGCTCGAGAGTTTGCAGAGGGAGAACTTCTCCCGATCGGAAAGGAATGTGAAGAAAAGGGAGATTATCCACGAGAAATTATTAAAAAAGCAGCCCAATTAGGATTTATCGGGGTCTTTTTTAAGAAAGAGTATGGAGGGCTCGGGTTGGGTTCTCTTGAACATGCCATTATCCTCGAAGAATTCTGGAGGGCTGAACCCGGCCTCGCTCAGGTGCTCAGTCAAACCGTTTTTGGCACGGATATGCTCCTCCTCTATGGCTCGGAAGAACAAAAGAAGAAGTATCTTCCTCCTATTGCGAAAGGGGCTTGGGTTTCAGGATTTGCAATTACAGAACCGGAGGCCGGAAGCGATACTGCTTCAGCCTCCACTCTTGCCGAGAAGGTTGGAGAGGAATATGTGATCAATGGCAGTAAGGTGATGATCAGTAATGGGACGGTGGCCCACTTTATCCTGGTCTACTGTTTGACTCATCCGGAAGAGAATTCCAAAACGAAACGTCACAGCATTCTTCTTGTTGAGACGGATCGTCCTGGTTATAAGGCGGACAGGATCCATGGGAAGATGGGAATTCGAGCAGCAGATACGGCAAATATCTTTTTTAATAATGTTCGCGTTCCGAAAGAGAATCTGGTCGGAACAGAAGGAAATGGATTTCTCCAGTTGATGAAGTTTTTAGATCACTCGCGGGCGATCATTGGTGCCCAGGCCGTGGGGCTTTCTCAAGGGGCCTTCGAGCAGGCGGTTCAATATACCAAAAGGAGAAAGCAGTTCGGTAGAACGATCGCTTCATTTCAAGCGACCCAGTTCAAGATTGCTGAAATGGCGACCCTCATCGAAACGGCCCGTACCCTTACTTATAAGGCCTGCTGGGCGATCGATCGTGGCCACCCGGATACCCAGCTCTCAGCGATGGCGAAATGGTGGTCTGCTCAGGTCGCCATCAGGGTTGTTGATGAGGCCCTTCAACTTCACGGAGGATATGGTTATCTCGATGATTATCCCATCGAACGATATTACCGGGCAGCCAAAATTCTCGAAATTTATGAAGGGACAAAGGAGATTCAAAAGCTGGCAATTGGCCGGAGGGTTTTGGGAACCCCCTGACCCATCAAATCACGGATTTCAATGAAAAAGGCCATTGGGGTCTATGTCTGTCATTGTGGGACGAATATCGCCTCGACAGTCGACTGTGAATCACTCGTCCTTTTTTCGAAAACCCTTCCAGGGGTAAGGATAGCCAGGGATTATCGCTATCTTTGCTCGGATCCTGGACAGGACCTTATCAAAAAAGATATCAAAGAATTTTCTCTTGAAGGGATTGTCATCGCCGCCTGTTCCCCTCGAATGCATGAGATCACCTTTCGAAATCTCTTGAAGACGGCAGGGCTCAACCCTTACTGTCTGAATATCGCCAATATTCGTGAGCAGTGCTCCTGGGTTCACCTGAATAAAGGCGAGGCCACGGAGAAGGCGAAGCAGTTGCTCCGGGCCGCTGTGGCAAGGGTTTTGCGTCAAAAGGCCCTGGAGACAAAGAAGGTGGAGATCAAGCCTTCCATCCTGATCGTGGGAGCGGGGATTGCTGGAATTCAGGCTGCCCTGACTCTTGCCAGTGAAGGAGCGAGGGTGATCCTTGTGGAAAAGGCTCCCTATATTGGAGGTCATATGGCCCAGCTGGACAAAACCTTCCCCACCCTTGATTGTGCCTCCTGTATCTTTACTCCAAAAACGGTGGAAGTGGCCAGGGACGAACATATCGAGCTTCATGTCCTGTCCGAGGTGGTGGGGGTGAAGGGATATGTCGGGAATTTCAAGGTCTCTATCAAGAAGAATCCAACCTATGTGGATGTCTCTCGATGTACGGGATGCGGGGATTGCATGGAGGCCTGTGTGTTGAAAAAGGGGGCACTCTCAGAGTTCGAGGAAGGGATGGTGGCTCGAAAAGCTATCTATATCGCCTTTCCTCAAGCTGTCCCATTGAAGGCGGTCATTGATCCCAAGAGCTGTCTCTTCTTAAGCCTGGGGAAATGTAAAAAGAGTTGTGTAGAAGCCTGTAAGGCTCAGGCGATCGATTTTGAACAGAAAGAGGAGATGATTGAGAGGGAGGTGGGTGCCATTATCATTGCGACCGGTTATGACCTTTTTGATCCTCATCTTCTTCCTCAATATGGATATGGGGTGTATGATAATGTGTTAACCAATCTTCAATTTGAAAGGCTTCTCAGTCCTTCAGGACCTACCCGGGGTGAGATTCTTTTGAAGGATGGGAGTTCACCCAAGGCTATAGCCTTTCTCCATTGCATCGGGAGTCGGGATGAGAATGCCAATCCCTATTGTTCGAGGGTTTGTTGCATGGTTTCGATGAAACAGGCCCATCTGGCCAAAGAGAAGACCGGGGCTGAGATCTACGAGTTCTATATCGATATTAATGCCTTTGGAAAAGGATATCAGGAGTTCTATAAAAGGGTCAGAGAGGAAGGGATCTTTTTCATCCGGGGAAAGGGTTCTGAGGTATTTAAGCGAGAGGGACGTCTGGTGGTCTCTGCGGAGGACACATTATTGGGAATTCCTATGGAGGTTTCGGTGGATATGGTCGTTTTAGGAGCAGGGCTTACGGCTCGCCATGATGCAGAAAAAGTGGCCCAGGTCTTCGGGATCAACCAGAGCTCCGATCGATTCTTTATGGAGGCCCACCCAAAGCTGAGACCGGTAGCCACCCCGGTGGAAGGAATCTTTTTGGCGGGATGCTGTCAGGGGCCAAAGGATATTCCGGATACAGTGGCTCAGGCCTCTGCGGCTGCTGCCGAAGCGATCTCTCTGGTTAGGAAGGGAGAAATAGAAGTTGAACCCATTACCTCCTGGATCGATCCAGAGCTCTGCTCCGGATGCAAATTGTGTGTCGAGATCTGCCCCACTTCAGCCATCCAATTTAATGAATTAAAAAGGATCTCTTCCGTTAACGAAGTTCTCTGTAAGGGTTGCGGGGCCTGCGCAGCCATCTGTCCCAGTAAGGCTGCCAGACAGAATCATTTCACTCAGGATCAAATATTGTCAGAAGTAGAGGAGCTCGCTGGATGATTTTTGTCCTCTGGATGAACACCCATGAAGATCGATCCTAAAACCTTCGTGAAAGACTATAACCTCCTCGTTTGCATCCAGTGTGGAACCTGCACGGGAGGATGCCCCGTGAAATTTAGATCTCCCCTCAATATGAGGAGGTTGGTTCGTCAAACCCATTTTGCTTCAGATCCCTCTCTTTTTAAGAAACCGGAATGGTGGGCCTGTACGACCTGTAGCACCTGCAGTCTTCGTTGCCCGGCAGGGGTAAAGAATGTGGAGCTGATTCTGGGGGTGAGGAATTATCTGGCCAACCAAGGGGAAGTCCCCTCGACCATCCGGGAGGCTCTTGAGAATACCCTTCTTCATGGAAATCCGTGGGGACGATTTCGGGATCGGAGAATCGACTGGGCCAAAGATTTAGATATCAAGATTCTCGGGGAAGAGACTGCTGAGATCCTATTTTTTGTTGGATGTGCACCCTCCTATGACCCAAGGGTTCAGAATATTTCGATTTCCCTGGTTAAGATCTTCAGCATGGCCGGTCTTGATTTTGGAATATTGGGGAAGAAGGAGAGTTGCTGTGGAAATGAGATTCGGAGGATGGGAGAACAGGCCCTCTTCAGAAAACTTCTCAGAGACAATACCAATCTGATTAAAAAGATTGGAGTGAAGAGGATCATTACCATCTCTCCTCACTGTTACAACGCCTTTAAAAATGAATACCCTGAACTTACAATTCCTGTTTATCATTATACTCAGGTATTAGTCGATCTCATCGAGACCGGAAAGATAGAAATGAGGAATGGATCAGAGACCCCGGTTACCTATCAGGATCCATGTTTTCTTGGAAAACAGAACGGGGTTTTCGAAGAGCCAAGAAAAATCCTTAGCTCCCTTCCTGGAGTGACCTTCACTGAAATGGAGCGATCGAGGGAGAGGAGTCTTTGTTGCGAGGGGGGTGGAGGGAGGATGTGGACGGAAGGATTTACCGAGGGAATCCGCAATGCGGAGATTAGAGTTCGGGAAGCAAACAGGTTGGGGGCAAAGGTTCTGGCCACCTCCTGTCCATTCTGTCTTTTGACCCTTGAGGATGCTGTAAAAACTTCTGGTCTTTCAGATCAGATTGTTGTAAAAGATATAGCTGAACTTGTTGCCGATTCATTGTGAAGCAATAAGTTACAAATCCGAAGCGCGAAATACAAATTTTGAATATATTTCGGATTTCGATATTAGGATTTTAAGTTTTCTAACCGGGGGTTTATATGAACATTATTGTGTGTGTCAAAAGGGTTCCAAAGACGGCGGAGGCAGATCTCTTCATTGAAAAGGATGGAAAGGATATCAAGAAGGATCATCTTGTCTTTGCCCTCAATGACTGGGATAGCTACGCCGTGAGAGAGGCTGTTCTAATAAAAGAAAGGTATGGGGGAGAGGTAATGGCTATCACAGTAGGACCGGAAGATTCAAAAGAAGTCTTGACAAGATGCTTGGCGATGGGAGCGGACCGGGCTTTGAGGATTGAGGAACCTCCCTGCTTCGATGCTCTCCTCATTGCTAAGATTCTCGCTCGAGTCATTCAAGGGCAACCCTTTGATCTCATTCTTACGGGAGTTCAGACCGAAGATGATGGATGGGGACAGGTGGGAGTCTCTTTAGCCCAGCTTTTGGGCATTCCTCATGCTTCCATTGTCAACCGGATTGAGATAGAAAATGGAAAGGCAAGGGTAAAGAGAGAGCTTGAAGGTGGTCTGGAGGAACTTTTAGAGGTGAGGCTACCCGCCCTCTTTACCATTCAGACCGGGATTAATGAACCGAAATATGTCTCTCTGGCTGCCATTCTTGAGGCTGAAGAGAAGGAAATGAAAGAGGTGGGACTTGAGGAACTGGGGTGGACTTCAATGGAGTCACTTTACGCCACCCTGGATCAAGTTTCTTTTCCTCCCGCTGGAAAGATGGCAGAGATTCTAAAGGGGAGTCCAGAAGAAATAGTGAATCAATTAACCGAAATCATAAAGAAGAAAAAAGGATGAGAAGGGATTAACTTATGTGGAGGCCTAAATGACCGAGATATTCGTATTAGTAGAGCATCGTCAAGGAAAGATTAGAGAGGTCACTTATGAGCTCCTTGGATGGGGGGAGAGATGGATCGGACAACAGGAGGGGAGGCTTACAGCCCTTCTTCTCGGTTATGGAGTGAAGGAACTGGCAGAGGAGCTTTCCATGAGGGCTCCCAGGGTTTTGGTCGTGGAGGATGAGAGATTGAAGGATTTTAATTCTATTTATTACCAGAGAGTGCTTTCCTCACTCCTCTCAAGATATCAACCTCTTCTCCTTTTGATGGGGCATACCGCCTATGGAATGGAACTCGCCCCAAGCCTCTCCGTTGAGTTGGATCTTCCACTGGCAACCGACTGCATCGACCTCTCATTTGAAGGAAGGCAGCTCAAGGCTCTTCGATCTATTTATGGAGGAAAGATCAATGCCCATGTGACTCTTAAAGAATCGAAGACCTACATGATCACCCTTCGGCCAGGGATCTTTCCTCCTAAGATGCCTGAAGAGAAAAAAGGGACAATAGTAATTGAGCCCTCTCCCATTCAGGAGACGACCGAAAGGAAACGATTTCTGGAATACATTGAGGCACCCCTCACAGGGGAGGATATCTCTCAGGCAGAGATTCTTGTCTCGGTAGGGCAGGGAATCGGGGGGCCTGAGCATCTCCCCATGTTTGAAGAACTTGCAAAGAGCCTGGGAGGCATGATTTCCTGCTCCCGACCTGTGGTGGATCGAAACTGGTTACCCAAGGAGAGGCAGGTGGGAATCTCCGGCAAGACCGTGAAGCCCAAGATTTATATTGCAGTGGGGATCAGTGGGGCCTTTCAGCACGTGACTGCCATCAAAGGTTCCGATACAATTATTGCAATTAACAAGGACCCTCGAGCTCCTATCTTCGGTGTAGCGGATTACGGAATCGTGGATGATTTTCAAAATGTGATTCCTCTATTGAAAGAAAAAGTTAAAGGAATGAAATAAGGAGATCAGGTTTTTTCGAAGCGTTTTCTCTCCTCGGCACGAAGTTCACGTCTCAAGAGTTTGCCCACTTTTGATTTAGGAAGCATATCGCGAAATTCAATATACTGAGGGACTTTGTAGGGAGCCAACCTTTCCCGGCACCACTTCAGGAGGTCGTAGGCACTCACTCCCTTTACATCCGACTTCAGCACGGCGAAGGCCTTGATTCTTTCTCCCACCTTCTCATCAGGTACACCCACCACACATGCAGAGATTACGGCTGGATGTTCTTGAAGGACCGCTTCTATCTCTGAAACGGCCACCCGGTATCCTTTATGTTTGATGGTATCCACAGAGCGATCGAGGTAGAAGAGCCACCCCTTCTCATCGATCCGCACAATATCACGGGTTCTATACCATAATCTCCCGTCCATCTCTATGAAACATTCCGCCGTCTCGGTGGGTTTATTCCAATAACTTCGAATCATATGATCAGAAGAGACGAGGAGTTCCCCCGATTCCCCTGGAGGGACTGGTTCAAGGGTATCTGGATCAACGAGTTTGACCTTCTGGAGGGGGGTCACCTTCCCGGCGCTTCCTGGAGGAGCTTCCTCCCCCATTGGAGTCAATGAGACTCGACCACAGGTTTCTGTGGCCCCATATCCCTGGTAAATCGGTTTCCCAAATTTTTTAAGCCATCGTTCTGCAACTTCTGTAGGAAGGACATCCCCACCAGAGAAACAGTATTGAAGGGAGCTTAAATCATAATAATCGATCCGATCATGCTCAAGAATCATCCTGTACATAGCAGGGACACCGAAGAAGGTCAAGACCCTGTATCTCTGAATGTGGTCGAGAAGTCCATCGAGGTTCACTTTCGGGAGTAAAATAAGGGTATCGCCAGAGAGAAGTCCCCCGAGACCCATCTGCTGTCCAAGGATGTGAAATAGGGGGCCTCCCTGGATGACTATGTCTTTCCCCTTTGGGATAAAGGGTTCACTCATGGATCTCTGTTCAGAAACTCCTTCGAGAAAAACGATGTGGGTAAAAGGGACTCCCTTCGGGAGACCTGTCGTTCCTCCTGTATAAAGCATTTCGAACATCTGCTCGGGTTCGGTTTTCAAGGGGGGGAGGGAGGATGGCGATCGGCTTGTTAGGAGTTTTCTGAAAAAGAAGATATGTTCCCCTCCTCCCACCTTTCCACTGGGAATCTTGTTCAAAGAGAGGCCAATCCATCTTTTCCACCAAGGGAGGAGTTCTGCGAGGTTGGTGACAATCACTCTTTTTATTCCGGTTTCAGGAAGGACCTGGGTTACATATCCAAAGTTCGTATCCAGACAGAAGATCGTTTCAGCTCCACTATCATTGGCCATATATTTTAGATCGACAGGTGTATAGATGGGGGAGATCGGGATGCTGATGGCACCAATTCGGAGCAGAGCCAACCAGGAGATCACCCATTGAGGAGTATTAGAAAGATAAAGGATAGCCCGGTCTCCCCGGGTGATTCCCATTTTTAGTAAATGGACGGCAAGGGTTTCAACGGCTTCTTTGAGTTGGGAGAAACGCCAGCTTTTCCCCAAATAGATCAGGGCAGGTTTCTCGGCGAAGTCTTTGCAAACCTTTTCGAATTGCTCATAGATAGAACCCAAAAAAATCTCCATCTCCTCTAAACTCCAAAATAGGCTGCCTTGACTTCCGGGTTTTCCATTAATTCTCTTCCTGTTCCAAAAAGAATGAGGACTCCGTTCTCGATCACATATCCTCGATCTATGGCGGGAAGAAGTGGTCGAGCAAACTGTTCGGTCACTAAAATAGTGACCCCTTCTTTACGGATCTGTTTGGTCGCACGAATCAAATCTTTCTGAAGAATGGGAGAAAGTCCGAGCAGAGGTTCGTCCATCAGGAGGAGACGGGGTTTGGTCATCAGGGCCATCCCAATAGAAAGCATCTGCTGTTCCCCTCCACTGCAGAACCCTGCCTTTCTCTTCCTGATCTCTTTCAGATGAGAGAAGATTTGATAAACAAAATCCATACCCTTCCGGATCTCTTGGTCTTTCCTTAAAACAGAAGCGATCTTTAAATTTTCTTCCACACTGCTATCCGGAAAGATCGGATGTCTTTCCCGACTTAAAACGATTCCTCGTTTTACCCTCTCGTAGGGTTCGATTAGGGTAATTTCCTGGCCTTCGTACCTTATCTCTCCAAGAACTGTAATCCGTTCTCCTCCCCTTCGATCCTCTTTTTTCTTCATATCAATAATCAGTCCAGAAAGGGTATTCATGAGTGTGGTCTTGCCTGCACTGTTTGAGCCCAAAACCCCCACGATCTCTCCCTGATGAACCTCCAGGCTGAGGTCATTGATGGCCAGAGCATTTTCGAAAAAGACCATCAGGTTTTTGACCTCAAGCATCTTCTCCCTCCTCTTCGCTTCCTAAATAGGCTGCCTTGACGGCCTCATTCTCCATGATCTCTCCTGGAGGGCTATCCGCAATCTTTGATCCAAAATTGAGGGCAATCACCCTGTGGGCAATACGAAATAGCTCTTTCAATCGATGTTCCACCATAAGGATGGTCAGACCTTCGCCATTTAATCTTTCAATGATTGGGAGGGTGCTTGCGACTTCCGACATGGACATCCCTGAAAAAAGCTCGTCCAGAATGAGAAGTTCGGGCCGTAAGGCCAGACACCGGGCAAGTTCGAGCCGCTTTAGATAACCATGGGGAAGGCTGGAGGCTACCTTATAGGGGACAAAGGAGTCCCTCTCAAACCCGACGTCTTCGAGAAGGTCAATCGCCACATCATCTCGATCTCCATACATCCCCCCTCTCAGCCTCCTCACCCTTGAGGAGTAGAGGGGGATGATTAGGTTTTTGAAGGCTGAGAGCTGATAGAAAGGTTTGACCATCTGGAAAGTCCTGGCAATTCCCATTTCAGCAATTTTATATGGCTTCTTTCCGGTAATATCGACTCCTCGATAAAAGACACGACCGGAATCGGGTTTTACGAAACCCGTAAGAAGATTAACCAGGGTTGTTTTTCCCGAACCATTGGGTCCGATGATTCCAAGAAGTTCCCCTTTTTTCACTTCGAAGCTTACATCGACAATGGCTGCCACCCCGCCGAAATTCTTATTTAAACCCTCAACCTTTAAAATGGTTTCACTCATCTCTCCCTATTCCTTCATCCTACCTCAACCATTCTTTCAAATTGATGATACTTTCTCCGGATATAATGAAAGACTCCCTCGGGAAGCCCAACCACACAGATAATAAGGATTGCTGAATAAAAAACTACTCTCAGTGTTCCGAAGGCACGAAGAACTTCAGAGAGGGGAACAAGAATAAATGCCCCTAAGGTGGGGCCAGCAAAAGTTCCAACCCCTCCCAAGACAGCCGCTGTTAAGGGCAGGATGGAATAATCCAAAGCAAAGGCCGGCATTCCGACAAACTGATAGTAATGGGTCATGAAGGCCCCCGGGAAGGAACCGACCAGAGCTGCCAAAAAAACCGCCTGGGTCTTAAACCAGTATATATTGATCGCTCCACTCATCACGGCACGGTCGTTATCTCTAATTCCTTGAAGGACTAAGCCATAGTCTTCATTGATTAACCTCCGAAATCCAAAAAGGCATATTAAGAGAGTGAAAACAGGGACGTAAAGTTCAACCCAGAGGCTGGGCAGAGGTGTCAGAGCGCTCAGACCTTCGGTTCCTCCTAAAATCTTTGTGGTTTCAATAAATCTCATCAGAAGAAGGGGGAGGGTTAATGTCACGATGGCAAAATAAACCCCTCTTAATCTCAGGACCGGCAGAAGCAAAAGGGTACAGATTAAAGCCCCTCCCAGAGTTCCCAAGGGAATCGTGATCAGGGGTGGCCATTTGAAAGCGTAATTTAAAGACCCGGTGACATAGGCCCCTACCCCGAAAAAGAGAGCCTGCCCCAGGGAGATCAACCCCACTGAGGCCAGCCAATCCCAGCTCAATGAGAGCAAAGCAATGGCACAGGTGATGACCAAAACCTTTTCCCAGTATAATCCTACTATATCCTTGAATAAGGGGAAGACGAGTAACAGGGCCACGGGGAGAACCCGGGGAAGCAATAAATAGAGGATCTCTCGATAGGAGGAGAGTGCAAAGATGTCTTCACATCTTGCCTTGATTCCCCGATCCAACCTCTCTTTTCGGAATTTTATGGGTTCTTTATTCATTAAGTTAAACCCTTTCTTCCAGTTCTTTAAACTTACCAAACAGACCCGAGGGTTTGATCGTAAGCACAATGACGATCGCCGCCAGGTAAACGACCATCATCCATTCAGGTTTCAAGTAAGTCCCGGTAAATACCTGTGTGTAGCCAAGAATCAGACTGGCAATCAGAATTCCAGAAACACTTTCCAATCCTCCGACAATACCTACCGCCACGGCAATCAGGAGCACCTCATATCCTGTATTAATAGAAATGATTCCCAGAGGAAGGATCACAATCGCTGCTAAAGCTCCCATTGCACATCCGAAGGCAAGACTCAAGGCTGCCGTCCAATCAGACCGAATCCCGAGGGAGATGGCAGTCCGTTCATTCTGGGCAATTCCTCTGAAGGACAAACCAATTCTCGTGTGATGGGTGAAGAAATAAAGAAAGAGAACCAGAGCCAGACCGATACCGATGATATAAAGCCGCTGATAATCCACCGGGACTCCGGCGATCAGGATCATTCCCTTTTTTAGATAGGGAAGGGTAAACTCATAGGTCACAAACCCAAGATAACGGAACAATTCGAGGATTCCCACTCCGAGAGCAAATGTGGCAATCACTTCGGAGAGGGCAATCCCCCTTACCCTTAAAAGGATGATCCAGTAGGTGATAAATCCTAATAGTCCAACAACACCTATGGTCAGGGCGATGGCAAGAAGCAGTGGAAATCTCAGATAATTGAGCAACATCCAGACGAGGAAACCACTCAGGATATAGAATCCTCCATAGGCAAAGTTTGCCACGCCACTTATCCCGAAGGTGAGGCTGAATCCGATCGCGGTGAGGGCTAAAATGATACTATTAATCAAACCATATATGAGGATACTTAGAAGCATAGGAATCTTTTTTTACAAGATGAAAGGGGCAATCATAGGACGAAAACGATTGCCCCTTGGAAATAGAGATCATGTTTTACTTTTTCATATAGGGAGGGAGATCGATCTTCGCTTCGGCAAAACCTTCTGGAAACACCACCACCCTCTGGCCGGGTTTCTTCCATTGAAACCCTACACCTACGGCTGTTTCCTTTGGATCAAATCCGAAGATCACCTGATGATCCTTGCCGAACCTTATCCTTCCAATAGCTCCATGCATATCTGTCTGTTCCAGGGCTTTCACGACGGCCTCCGGCTCCACGGTTTTGGCCCGTTCAAAAGCGCTGGCAAGAATATAAATCGAATCATAACTTGGACCCGGACCATGACCTGAAAGCTCCGTTCTTGCCTTCTCTCCCCATCTCCTCCCATAATTTTCATTAAATGCCACCGATTTGGGAACGGCTTTGACCGGAATCGGGCCCACCTCATAAATCATGTTAATCATTCCCTCCACTTCCCCTTCAAATACCTTCCAGGCATTTTCACACGCAATAGGGCTGATGAACCCTGCGATCAGGGCTGGAATCTGCATGGCTCGAGCCTGCTTGAGCAAAATCCCACTCTGGGGCATATCAAAAATAGGGACAATCACCTGGGCTTTCTGAGCTCTTACTTTAATCAATGAGGGAGAAAAGTCGGAAGCACCCGTAGCGTAAGTATCGAAGGCAAGGACCTCCCAACCGTTCTCTTTATACCACTTTTCGAGGCCGGCTCCCGTTCCTTTTGCCCACAGGACATCCTGGGTGATAATATAGGCTCGATTAAAACCGAACTCTTTTCTGATAAAGCCCATCACACCCCCCAGATACATTGATAGATAAGGGGCATTTAAACAGTTTCTAAAAATATATTTATATTTATCGTACTCCTCGGTCACCTTCTTCTGCATCAGAGGAGTCATGGCAATGGAGCAAATATAGGGCAATCTGTATTTGGAAATGAGATCCATCGTGGAAAGGAGTACTTCTGAACGAAAATTCCCTAAGGCAATCGCATGGGGTTTCCTTTCAAGGATGAGTTTTTCTGCGGCCGTCAGAGCATCGTGGACAGGAATCCCGGGTTCATGTTCCCGGGTATCAATGGCGTATGCCTTAAGAAGATGTTTATTGGGACCAACCTGAACTCCCCCTTTGGCATTGATCTCTTCGACGGCCATTTGAATAGCCATCCACCCGTCTCTTCCTTCAATTGAACCCAATGCGGTAGGTACTCCAATAACAATCGGGTCTCCAGGTTTAAGCTGGGCGGAGGCTATATAAGGGTTTACCATAAAACATAAAGAAACCAAGAGAATGATAAATAAATTTTTCCTTTTCATAAACGGTCTCCTCCTTTCTTTTGAGTTATTTAAGGCCACTTCCTCTTTAATACCACAATTCATCCAATATTTAAACTGAAATTTAATTAGAGAATGGATTAATCTTCATACCAATTAAATTTTATCCAGATGGAGAGGACATTTCGAGAAAGAAACTCAATTCCCTCGTTTTAAATGACTTTCCCTGATTTCTTTCTCCATCAGGATCTTTAAATAAGCTTTTGCGATTCCGTATCCCAAACACGCTCCAATCACTACATCTGAGGGAAAATGAAGACCCAAATAGACTCGACTCCATGCAATGATGGCCGCGAGAAGATAGAAAAGGATTTTCTGACGTGGAAACCAGGTCGAAAGAAGGGTGGCCATTATCAATGAGTAAGCCGCATGTGCACTGGGAAAACTTGGATCAAGGATTTCTCCTGGCCCCTTTGAAAGCCTATCTCCCATGTTTAGAATAAAGAGGGGGCGTTCTCTCTGGATGAGATATTTAAGACTATAAATAACGGCGGATTGGATGCCGTAAAGCAGGAGAAGAGACCGAAAGAGCTTTCTCTTCCTGGTGATGATGAAACTGAGGAGAATGAAGAGAATTATTGCAAAATGGCTTCCCAGGTAGGTAAACCAGGGGAGAAGTGAGTCCAACAG
Source organism: uncultured bacterium (assembly GCA_938045955.1). GTDB lineage: Bacteria > Desulfobacterota > BSN033 > BSN033 > UBA1163 > CALIBK01. The sequence goes on from CALIBK010000088.1 coordinate 23,795, forward strand.
AGTTGAACTCCACCATTGGTTCGCCCATTGCATAAAGGTCAATTCCCACGGCATTGATCACCACCCCTCTTCGGCCGGGCAATATACCCCTGGGGTTTACGTTTCTAAGAGAACGGAAGGAGCGGGATGATATCGGTTAAATAATGACTCCGTATCGAGACCCTGGCAACCCTCTCAAGATCCTCACAGGATGAATTAAAAGCAATGGGAAACCCTACCCTTTGAAACATTTCGATATCCCCGTGACTATCTCCAATGGCGATGGTCTCTTCAGGCTTTACCTCAAATCGGTCTAAAATCCTTCTGACCCACTCCGCTTTCTGGTCATAATAGACCTGTATGTTTACCTTTCCTGTCAAGATCCCGTTTTCATGGAGAAGGTCATTCGAGACGGAGAAGTCAAATCCATATCTTTGATGAACCCAATTGGAGAGAATAGAAAGACCGGAAGAGACCATCGAAAGCTTTAACCCTTTCTGCTTTAGATACCCAATCAAATCATCCACTCCTTCATGGAAGGGGACCGTTTTTACAATTTCTAAGAGTTCCTCTATTTTCATTCCCTTCCATACCTGAGCATCTCGTTCACAGAACTCTTCATAGGAGATCTCTCCAGCCAAAAACTGATTTTGATATTCCTCTGCAAATCCGTACCATTTCCCCAGTCGTTTATGAATATACTCCCAGATCGATCGTTCGCGGGTAAGCGTTCCGTCCAGATCAAAGATGACTAATTTATAAACGGGAGGCCTTGGCATTTTTATTTGGTTCTTATAAACCACCAACGGTCTCCAAACCGATCGAGAAGTTCGGAGATCTCACCAAAATAGATACAGCGAGCGAGGCAAACGTCCACGCAGGCTGGCTTCTTTCCCTGATCGATTCGGTGGTAACAGAGATGGCATTTTTCAGCAACCCCTTTTTCTCTATTGAACTTCATCACTCCGAAGGGGCAGGCCACGATACATTCCTTACACCCAATGCAGGTTTCGGGATGAACAAGAACAATGCCATCAGGTCTTTGAGTAATTGCCTCGACGGGGCAAACCTTTATACAAGGAGGACTTGAACATTGGAGACATCTGGCTGGAGAGTAGATTAATCTTAACTTCCCATCGATTTTCTGAACCCCTTTTGTTCTTACCTGGATCCATCTCGAACCTTCTGAAGGGCGATTTTCTTGCTTGCAGGCAACCTCGCAGGCATCACATCCCCAGCAGAGATCCTCGTCGATCAATAAAGCAAGTTTTTGAGTCATGGTTTCCTCTCTGATCGAAGCTAAACTCTTATCTCGGTTTGGGATACACCCTGCATAAAAGGACTCTCAGATTTGTAGCCCCCATTGCAGGATCGCAGGTCGATGGATCATTATCTGTAAGAAGATTGATATTCGAATCCTTCCATCCGTGTCCGGGAGATTCTTTTTCTGGAAACCACCAGGCATGCTGGGCTCCGATGACCCGTGGGTCGATCCCCAAGGTTAACCTGGCCTTTTGGTAACATCTCCCCCGAGGGGACTCAATCACCACCCAATCCCTGTCTTTAATTCCTTCTTTTTTTGCTGTGTCGGGATGAATCTCAACCAGTGGCTCCGGCAGGAGCTCTCTTAACCAAGGGATCTGCCGATGTTCTGAGTGGAAGAAAGCCGTGGGTCTCATCCCGGTAATCAAAATATATGGGTATTCCTTCCATAGTTCAGGGCGACTGATGGGGGATTCAGGAGGTTCCCGAAACTGTGGCAAAGGATCATACCCCCACTCCTTCATTCTTGTCGAATAGAGTTCCACCTTCCCCGTAGGAGTGGAAAAACCTTTCTTTAGATATTTGCGATATTCCATTTTCCCCTGTAGATGGCCGATCGCTGCAAACTCCTCGAAGGTTAAGCCAGAAGGAGCAAGGATGGCATTTAAGGCATCTCTTAAGGTGGGCCACCAGTATTCCTTTGGACCTATTCGATTTCCCAGTTCAAGGAGTATCTCGTGATCAGATTTGCATTCTCCGACCTGAATGACTTTCTGACGGGCAAGGGCGTATCCATGCCGCTTCCAGATCTCCGCCACATAATCCATTTCCAGCCAGGTCGCGGACGGCAGAACAAGATCCGCAAGTTCTGCCGTGGGAGTAAGGAAGAAGTCTGAGACCGCAAGAAACTCCACTTTTTTCAATGCTTCGTAAACCATAGAAGCATTTGCTCTTGTAACGACTGGATTGGAGGAGATCAAGAAAACCATCTTGACAGGATAGGGCTTCCCATAAAGGATGGCTTCCCATACAAATCTTGGATTGATGATGGCGAAGGCATCGGCAAGTTTGAAGACTTCTCCTCCCAATCGTTTCTTCCTCTGTTCGGGTGGAAGCATTCGATGGAGTCCAAACTGACCGGCATTCATCACAGGGGGAGGGACAAAGAAAACCATTCCTCCGGGAACATCGAGATTCCCTGTAATAGCAGTTAGAGCAATCAATAAACGATTATTATCTACACAATTGATGTTCTGTTCAATGGCTACTCCCCATTGAATACAGGCGGGTTTAGTGGTCGCAAAAAGCCTTGCTGCTTCTACAATCTTCTCTTCAGGAACCCAGGTGATTTCTGAAACCCTCTTGGGTGGATACTCCTTGACTCGACCCATAAACTCTTTCCATCCATAGACCCAGTGTTCGACGAACTCTTTTTCATAGAGTTCTTCTTCAATGATGACATGGATCATTCCAAGGGCAAGAGCAGCATCGGTTCCCGGACGAAGTTGAAGCCAGAGATCGGATCGATCGGCAAGTTTTGTAAATCGAGGATCTACGACGATTAACTTTGCTCCTCTTCTCAGGGCATCGGAGAGATACACTCCTTTATATTCATCCGGATTGGAGATGATCGCATTATTCCCCCATACCAGGATGCACTTTGGATCTCCTTCATAATCGCAGACCGGAAGATTCCCACAGGTGATGATAGAAGTAGAGACCCTTGGCCCATAGCACATATGGCCTGCAGTAAGCACATTTGGTGTTCCGAGAAGATTCGCGAATCGATAGATGAAGGCCTCGTTATCTCGTCCGGTTCCATAACCCAAGACAATCGATTCTGCGCCATAGCAGGTTTTATATTCGTTTATTTTAG
>CALIBK010000089.1 GCA_938045955.1 uncultured bacterium
TGATCGATTGGGATTTTATTCACCAGCGGCCTCAGCATTTAGCGAAGAGACTTTCTATCAATGATGAATTTATCTATGTTCAACCTTTTGGTCTCAGAAATTTAAATCTTTCAGATATTTCAAGATTATTCAAAAGACTTCAATTCTTTTTTCGATTCCATAACCCCAAGAAAAACCTCTATATAAAAAATCCCTTTTTTATTCCTCTCCAATTTCACTTTTTCAAAAAAATAAATTCATCTTTTCTTAAATATCAAATAAATCCTTTAATAGACTCCAATACAATTGTCTGGGTCACTTACCCATCAAATCTAATCGTTCGTCTTTTAGATGGATTGACCTACCAAGCCTTAATTTATGAAATGATGGATGATTATCCTCTCGTCCATCCTGCTTTTCAAAAAGAGATATCTAATTCTGAAGAATGGTTTATCCGTAATGCCTCTCTGGTAATAGCTACTTCTGATAGCCTTGCTGAGAAGGCAAAGAAAATTAAAAAATCAGCACAAGTGAGGGTAATTAAAAATGGGGTAGATTTTGAATTTTTTATCCAAATACCTAAAGAGATACCTAAAGAATTTAATATAACGGGAAAAATTGCTGGTTATGTAGGATCTATTGAAAAATGGATAGATTTCGATCTCATTGATTTCCTTTCAAAAAATCGTCCGGATATAAATTTTCTTTTTATAGGTCCGAGAAGAATAAAACATGTACCAAAGAGGAAAAATATATCTTACATTGGCCCGGTAAATTATGAATGGATCCCAACCTATTGTCAGCGTTTTGATGTGTGCCTTATTCCATTTTTAAAAAGTCCTTTTTCTGACAGTATCAATCCTGTAAAATTATTTGAATACCTTGCCCTTGGAAAACCGGTGGTATCTTATCGGATGAAAGAATTGGAATGTTACCAAGGGATCGTGTATCTGGCAGAGAATAAAGAGGAGTTTTTAACCCTTATTGATAAGGCTTTAAGTGAATCAGATGAATCGATTGCAAAAATGAGGAAAGAAATTGCCCGAGCGAATGATTGGGGAATAATCGCAGAGAAAATTAAAAAAGAAATTGAAATGCTCCTCGCTTAATTTGCAAATTTTAAAAGAGATAGAAATTGGAGGGTAAAATAAAATATTCCGTAATTATTCCAATAGAGAATAAAGAAAGATACTTTGAGGGATTATTGAGGAGTCTTACCTGGCAATCTATAAAACCCGCCCAGATATTGGTGATAGATTCATCCTCTTCACTCGGTAACAAAGAAATCTACAGAAACTCCAATGTGGATTTAATAAAAATCAATCCTCATATGTTTGACCATGGAGGGAGTCGAAACCTTGCAGCTTCTAAGGCACAAGGAAATATTTTAGTATTTTTAACCCAGGATATTTTAATTAAAGATGATAAATGTATCGAGAAACTAATTCATCCCCTTCTTGATCCAAATATTCCAAACATAGCAGCCTCTTATGGCAGGCAGATTCCAAAAGAGGATGCGCATCCTGTTGAAATTTTTGCAAGATCTTTCAATTATCCTAAGCAAGGTATAATTAAAGAAATCAAAGATTTAGCTTGCTTGGGAATTAAAACACTTTTCTTCTCAAATGTTTGCTCAGCCATAAAGAGAAATATTTTTGAAGAGGTCGGCGGGTTTCCAGAAAAAACCATTATGAATGAAGATATGTACTTAGCTGCAAAGCTATTAATAAATGGCTATAAAATAGCCTATCAATCAGATGCTATTGTATACCATTCTCATAATTTTTCATTTAGAAAACAATTTGGGAGATACTTTGATATAGGGGTTTTCTTCAATGAAAATAGGTGGATTAAGAATATGGCAAATTCAGAACGGGAAGGATTCAAATATTTTATGGAGGAAATTCGATTCTTAATCCAAAATGGATGGAAAATTTGGATTCCATATGCCCTATTGGATACTGCTATACGTTTTATGGGTTATCAAATCGGATTACGAGAGAAAGGGTTACCTTTATTTTTAAAAAGAAAGATAAGTCTAAATAAAGGGTATTGGAAGAATATCTAAAAACTACTAAAAGAAGGTATGGTCAGTATATCCCTAAAAAGGCTCTTGAAAGAAAGGTTGCCATTTGGGCCCTCGTTAAAAAATCGTAAGGTCCATATCTTCCGTCTCCATAGCCCGCAGTAATCCCTAATTCCTTAAGTCGCTTTATAAACCTACAGGACCACATATTCGAGGACACATCTATAAATGGAGAACCAGAATCACAATAATTCACCGGAGGATCCCCTTCCAATGCCCTCACTAAAAAGGCAGCCATCTGCTCACGAGAGACACTATCATGGGGACAGAATTTTGCTTCATTCACCTCTGTGTTTGGATCATCCAAAACGCATCCATTGGTAAAACCAGCATTATAAATGGAAATTATATAATCGTATGCCCAAAAATCAGAAGATAAGTCTGAAAATATAGAATTTCCTGCCCATATTAATCCTACCTCAAAAAGCTTTAGCCCTTTGGTTATCATTTCTGAATCACTAAGCCCATCCATACCAGGATTTCCTGCGTAATAGAACACTCTCCCTTTACCATATTTGAAAATAAATGAATAAGTCTTTTTTCTTTCACTCCATAAAGAAATCTGCAAGGCATTGCAATCCAGATTATCCACAGAGGATTTTCCACATTGGGATGGCATAGAATAATCAAAAATTTCGCCATTTATTAAATCTCCTCCTAACGGATTTTTTACGGTAATTACACCATATCCACAGTCATTCTCGTATCGTAAAGCCCCAAACCATTCTTTGATAGAAGATAGATCCCCTATCCCTCCTGCGAGTGATTTGGGGCAATCCCCTATTACAATTACCCCGCCACCCCCCATAATAAAATCTCTTATTCTATTATTTATTTGGTTTGAATTACATTTTTGAAGAATCAATAAAGAATAACGATTCAAATTGGATGGAATCTCAATGGACCGATGTATCCCAAAACCTTGCTGGATCAAAATCTCTTCAATATTTGGATTAGGAGTATCTGTAAGATACAAGGCCATTGGCCCACTATATTCAGAGGTTATTTCTAAGTCATCAATATTCCAGCCGGAGAATCTATTCGATGAATTTGTAGGTCCCATCGTAAATTTAATGTATACGGTGGGTTGATTGGCTGCTATTTGAGAGATATCATAAACTACAGGAGTCCATTGATCGTCCGTCAAATTAAAAATTGGGTTTTCCCACAGAAGATCCCATTTAAATCCATTATTACTCACAAAAACTCTTGCATGGTCGAATCTATTGCCCTCAACATTGAGCCATCGCCAAAATTTTAAAAAAACCCTTTCCGATCCTTTACAGTTGATAGGTGGAGAGACTATTGATCTCTCATTAAGATTATCTTCATAATCCTCCCCAATTATAAATCCAAGAACATAATTATCTGCAGAGAAAGAATGGTCAATGACTGGATCAGGATTTCCTTTCCTTCCTCCTCCTCGTTTAACTGGCTTCCTTTCCCAACCCCCTGTTTCATATCCAAACCAGCCTTTATCACTACTAAAGTCATCTTTGAAAGGAATGTTTAAAGAAAAATCGTTGTTGAGAATTGTTACAGTTGCACTCGATAAAGTACCTAAAATTGCTCCATCTGTTGGATTTGATAAAACCAAATTAAATGTCTTGTTAGGTTCAACAAAAGAATTGTCTTTAATCGTAATTTTAAATGTCTTTTCTCCTGCCTCTCCATCTACCCAATTTAACGTCCCATTCACAGGAACATAATCAATATTTGCGATCGCCGTCCCATCTATTGTGGCATAATTCACGTTTATCGCTCCGCTACTTCCACCTATCCGAATTACTGTAATAAGGACATCTCCACTGTTCTCATTTACATTATAATTAGATGAACTAAATTGGATTGCCCCGGGAAAATCATCGTCTGTAATCGTATAGGTGTGAGTGGTAACGCTTCCTAATATGGCATTCACCGGATTGGATAATTTAACAAAGAATATTTCATTTTCTTCCACTTTTGTATCATTTAATATTGGAATGCTGATGGTTTGGGTCGTAACTCCTGGATCAAAGGTTAATATCCCGCTTGATGCAGTATAATCAACACCAGCCTTGGCTGTGCCATCACTTGTTGAATAATTGACTGTAATAGTTTTTTCAGAGGACCTTGATAATATAACTTTTATTAATGCCGGGGAGGTGGCTTCACTTCCACCTGAAACTGATGATTCAAATTGAACATATATTCTTTCGTCATAATTGAAATAGGCGGGATTACTTTCTGGGCTTTCGAGATTACTAAAATCTACTGCCGTGACCACAAATGGGATACTTCCATATGAACCATCTGCCACAGTAATTGGAAATGGACCGTAAGAAGTATTTGGATGGGATATTACGCCAATTAATTCTCTCACTCCTGAGACTTTTTTATACAAACGATATTCCCTGATATCAGGATCAGGGCTTGGCTCCCATGTGGCTTTAATATAGTAAGTTGCCCCGTAAAGAGAGTGGGATGAAAAAAGACTGATAATTAAAAAACAGTGGAAGATTAAAAAGTTTATGTAAAGAAATGGGTTTTTATTTTTCATTTTAAAGAGATTAATAGTGGAAATTTATTCCCACTTTTTTCTAATTTTTTCCCACCTTTATAAAAAAAGTCAAATTAATTTTTTCCCTTTGAAAACTTATTAAAATAATTATTGTTTTTGGATTATTAAGTTTTTGGGTGCCGCTGGTGGCACAGTATCAAGGTTATAGGTATAGGAGGCTGGTGCACTATCTGCGCTTTCGTTATTATTTGTATCCACAGCAGTTAAAACAAAAGTCAATGTTCCTGCGGATTGATCAGGAACCGTTACGGAAAAATTATACGATGTGTTAGGATGAGGGATGGTTCCAATTAATGTTCTCGTTCCATCGGTGCGGTAAAGGCGATACTCCTTCATATCAGGTTCGGTATTGGCCGTCCATGTGGCCTTAAGATTAAGAGTGGCAGCAAACGAAGAACCACAGATGAATAAAGATATGATGCCAATTATGAAAATCCGTTTCATAATGGTCCTCCATTTTTGGAAATTTTTAAATTACAAATAAGCAATTAAAATGCCATCAAAAATTAATAAAATTTTCGGGCTTTCGTAGGTAAATGGAGGAAAAAAAAGGAAAGGAAAATAAAGTCAAAAAATTTAATTCCTGCAAAGGGAGGAACAAAAATGTCCAAAATTTATTATCAAAATTGAATTATGCTAATTATTTAAAATCATTATATTTTTTTAACCTAAAAATTAAAATATTTTGACATTTTATCCCTGGCCTAACTATTTGTATTTACAGAATATATTTTAAATTAATGACAATTGGTCTTACTTTTTCTCTTTTCTCTTTTCGAGTTCTCTTCTAAGACCCTCAACTTTTTCTTTAAATTCTTCGGTAACAGCCCTGGATTGGAGGTGATCGGTTATGATATGAGGAGTCATCAGGAGGATCATCTCTTTTTTATTCTTTCCATACTCCCGAACCCCAAAGAGAGGACCTAAAAGAGGAATTCTATTTAGAAGAGGAATACCAGATCTTTTGGTTGATTTAGAATCCTCCATCAATCCTCCGATGACAATCGTCTGACCCTCCAGAACGGATAGAACCGTCTTCGCAGTCCTCTTTGTAAAAACAGGGATATTCTGAAGACTCCCAAGGGCAGTGGTATCCACTTTACTATCTTCAATGGTGATCTCCATCGTCACCAGTCCACCGTCACTGATCCTCGGGATTACAGTAATAATAATCCCCACATCCTTATATTCTATCGTACCTTCCACCACATTGGTCGTTGCAGTAGCGGTGGTCGTATAGGTGGTGGTAAGAACGGGCTGAGAGACTCCAATCTGAATTTTCGCTTCTTTATTGTTGGAAGCAAGAATATGAGGGGATGAAATGACATTAAGCCTCTCATCTTTTGCCGCTGCTTTAATGGCCGCTGAAAATCTCCCGGCTGCCTCTACAATGGAATACTTTATCCCAATTCCGGAGACACTTGCAGGACCAAACTCAAAGGTCTGTTGATATCGACCGTGGGAGGCTGTATCAAGAAGTTTTAAAAATTCCAGCCCGTAACGGGTCTCATCATCAAGGGTGATCTCTGCAAGGAGAACCTCTATGAGAACCTGCCTCGGATAAATATCCAATTTCTTAATTGTTTCAAGAATGATTCTGTAGTCCCTCGGATAGGCCTTGATCACCAGGGCATTATTGGTTTCATCTACAACAATGTTGATCTCTCCTTCCGGAACCGGAGGGGCCTCTTCTCTGGTGGGGGCTGGGGGGGTGGAAGGAGGAGTAGGTTTAACCCCCCGTGGAGTTGGTTCCGGTGTTGGAGGCTTCTCCTTTTTTTCTTTTATTCCAACAAAGGTCTGCTTTAAAACATCAGCTAAATCCTTCGCCTTTGCATTTTGAACATAATAGACAAAGACACTCACCTTTGTCCCCTCCTCAGGGACTTTATCCAGGGTCTTCAACCATCCCTCCACCTTTTCAAAGATATTGGGAATGGAACTGACGACCAGGAGGGAGTTGATTCGAGTTATAGGAGTAAAGGTGATCCCCACCCCTCGAGCTGATTTGGTGGACACCTCAAAAGAGGAGAAAATCCTCTCCATCTCTTTTGCAATCTCTGTAACATCGGCATTAAGAATTGGATAGATTCGGACCCTGAGGTCCGTAAAGATATCCAGGTCAAAAAGGGAGATCATATCAAGGGCTTTCTGGATATTGGAGGCCACATCCCCGATAACCAAGATATTGTGGGGAGGATGCTCCACAATATCTGCCCCATCCGTAAGAAAAGGTTTTATAATTTTTGACACCTCCGAAACCGGAATATATTTCAATGGTATGATTTGAATCGTATATCTTCCCTCGGGTACTGATTTTTGAGGCTCGATTCGATCGGTAGGGGGAACAAATAACTTTTTTGCCTCCCCGAAAGGAACAATCTCGTATAGATTCTCTTTTCTGACAGCAATTGCTCCGTTCAGTTTCAGAATCGTCTGAAAGATTGAGAAGACTTCATCGGGCTGGATCTGACCCGCCGTGCGAATATTCACCACACCCTTCACTCTTGGATCGATCACATAGTTGATCTTCATGACCTCTGCCATCACCCTGATCACTTCATAGAGGTCGGCATTATCAAAATTGAAAACGATACCGGGTCCTGCTTTAACCTCGGGGGTCTTTACAGGTGGGGGTGAGATGGGTTGAGGAACAGGAGAAACCGGTTTTGGAACAGAAGGAAGAGGTTGTGGAGGGGAGAGTTGGGTTATTAAAGGGGGAGTCTGAGTCATCTGTTTTATAGATTGGGAGGAGGATTCTTGAGGAGTGGAGGATGTCATCGCTTTTTCCGGCGATAGTTCCGAAATGGCCCTCTCTTGCTTTATCTCTCTTACGAATGGTTCTGGTTTTACATCGGCCTTCCTCTGCGGAAGAATGGGTGAACAACTATTTAGCCCAATAATCAAAAACAGGATGAGAAATGGAATCAAAGAATTCCCTTTTTTGATAAAGATTTCTCTCTCCATTATGGTCCTCCTGGTTCATTTGGAACTATCGGTGAAGGTGTACCTCCTGTGGAAGGCGTTCCAGGGGAGGTGGGCAGTGGAACCCTTCTTCTTGGTGAATAAGCTGGAGGAATTGAAGGGGAGGAAGACTGGGGGAAGGGAGTGGGGATGGGAGGCGCGACGAATCTCTCTTGCCCAGGAAGCGAAGATGAAGGAACCGGTTTTGGAAATTCTTGTCTCTCCAACTGGCTTTCTGGCTTTTTTTCTGATGCAGAGACGGGCGGAAGAGGAGAGGAGGGTTGAGGCACAGCTGGCGATGGCCCTGCTATCGCGCTTGTCACCGAGGCTGGTTTGGTCTCTGTCCTAATAGAGGTTCTTGGTTTAGGTTTCGTCGCATCATAGAGAAGAACTTCAAAGCGATCCTCGTCAGTTTCCAGGATGATTCGATCCGGTAATATCTTTGTGAGTTTATATTCTCCAATCTTTTCCCCCGGTTTCAACGTCAGGGTCTCCCTCTCCCCTTTCCTCAGAGGTCTTCCCTGATGGACGATGGATGCCGATTGATATTCCCCGGCAAGGGTCACCCCATAGAGAATGATTTGGGGGCGAATTGAAGAAGGCTTCTGAGCTGGTCCAGAAGGAGTAAGAAATAGAGGAAACTCTTTTCTTTCAGGGCTAAAGATATTTTTCTCGACCAGGGAGGTATAAGGTTTCTCAGAGGGTTCTTTTGATCGAGCCATCGGGGTATTTGGATCTGGCTTTCTTTCTGAACTTTCGGCCAGCTCTGGACTCGAAGGCTTCTCCTTTGTGACAGGAAGGCCTTCGCTCTTATTTATTAAGAGGAGAAATGCAGAACCAAGGATTAGAGCAATAAGGACTCTCCATCGCATTCGATCATCCCTCCTTTCCCTTTCCTTTCGTCTCCATCTTTTTCATCAACCCGGTGATCACAAAACTTCCCTGGAGATGAGTTGGATTTCTCACATTCGGGACCATAAGATCCATCTCCGAGATCATCAGTTCTTTTTCATGATGTTCAATTTCGTAGATAAACTGAATGAGGCTGAGAAGATTATTCACAGGATTAAAGTCGATATGGATCGAAATTTTTTGATAAAAAGGGGTCTCCTTTGCCTCGAGAATTCTGAAACTCCGAAGGGTCATTCCATTCCTATCTAAAATCTTTTTGACTATCTCCTGGAGTTGGGCAGCAGCAAGCTGGGGGTTTCCCCCAGAGAGGAGCCTCTGCTGAAGGGCTTCATACTGTCTTTGGGTTCGCTCAAGCTCCTCTTCAATACTCTTTCGATGCTGAAGAAATTTTGAATATCGTTCCAGGGTCATCTTTTTGACGGAGATTTCTTCCTTCGCTTTCTTCATCTCGTCCATGAGAGGAAGAATTCCCCCGTAAAGGATCATGATTAAGATAGCAATTCCAATGAGAACCCAGAAGAAGCCTCTCTTTGACCTTTTCCATTTTTGGATGAAAGATCTGGAATTCAAGAACCCACCCTCCTTCCCTCGATCCTGGCCTTGATTTTGAATCGCTCCTTCTCCTGGGGTCCTTCAGGCCTCATCTGTCGTTCTTTGGTCACCGGGGCCAGAAACTCCACTTTTTCAAAAAGGGGTGACTTATCAAGAAGGGAGATGAGGTCTGAGGCCGAATCAGCAAACCCACTGATTTCTATCTCCTTGCCATTATACTTTAAGTTCCAGATCCAGGCGGTCTCTGGAAGAAGTTGAGTCAACTCCTTGAGGATCTCTATCTTACTAATCTCATCAAATCGGATCCTTTCGAGTTCAGTCATCTCTCTTATCAACGATTCCTTCCGTTTCTGTAATTTCTCAATCGATTCAACTTCAGGTTTCAACCTTTTCAATTCCTCCGTGGTGGAGGACCACTCTTCCCGGAACTCAAGATAGGCCTTCATCCCACGATTCAATCCAAAAAGAATCGCCAATCCAAGCAGGATCAAGAAAAGGACTCTTCCTATCTTTCGTTTCTTTTCCCACATTTCGAAAGGAAGGAGGTTCAAGGGAATCTGTGTTTTGACCAAACCACCGAGAGGGAGTCCAATGGAAGCATAATGAACCCATAGGGAGTCCTGATCTATTTGATTTTTTATTTTGTGGATAGGAGGAGAAAAAATCTTACCCTCTCCCTCTTCGATCCCATACTTCCTTCTCTTCTCTTTATCGATTCCGTAAAGATAGACGTTCCATCTTTCTTCGCTTATGGGTTCCTCCCCTGAGAGATGGATGATTTTCTGGACCTCAGAGAACCAATGATTCTCCGGAAGAGTTAAATGATAGCTTTCCTGCCAATTCTCTCCCTGAAGCAGATTGATCTCAAAAAAGGGCTCATTAAAATCAATAAGCACAGAGAATTCTTCTTTCTCTGGTTTTTTATTCCACAAAAATAGATTTAAGGCTGAAACCGAAGGGGTCTGAATCACAGTGGGTCGAATTCCAATCTTTTTCAAAAGAGAAAGGATGGAATCAATCTCTGATTTCTTTATAAAAACACTATATAGAATTAGCCAATCCTTCTCTTCTTTAAGGAGGACATAATCGAAATAGACTTCACTGCTTTTGAACGGTGTATATTTAGGAATTTCATATTCTATAACCTTCCTTAAATTTTCTCGAGTGGCCCCCGG